>CAJUJQ010000005.1 GCA_910586575.1 uncultured Clostridia bacterium
GCAATGGCCCCGCTTATTTGGAGCGTACCTGCGACCTGCCGCTTGCGGTCAAGCGGATTCTGGATTCCAAGACGTTTGACTACGGCACGATTTGTGCGTCCGAACAGTCCATCATCTGTGACGAGGATATGGCAGGGGCGGTGCGCGCCGAGATGGAAAAACAGGGGGCGTATTTCCTGGATGATGAGGAGCGCGCCAGGCTGGGGCGGTTCATCCTGCGGGCAAACGGCACGATGAACCCCGAAATCGTCGGGCGGAGCGTGGAGACGATCGCGCGGCTTGCGGGGCTGGAACGGGTTCCGGCGTCGGCGCGCGTGCTGGTCGCGCGGGAGGACGGCGTTGGGCGCGGGCACCCCTACTCAAACGAGAAGCTCGGCCCTGTCCTGGGGTTTTATACCGGGAAGGATTACCGGGAGGTCTGCGAAAAGGTCTGCACCATCCTGCGTTATGAGGGCGCGGGGCATACCTTCTCCATGCACACCCAGGATGAGCGGATGGTGGAATATTTCGCGAAGCGCGTACCGGTATCGCGTGTCATGGTCAATACGCCGTCGGCGCTGGGCGGCATCGGCGGGACGACCAGCTTGCAGCCCGCGCTGACACTGGGCTGCGGCGCGGTGGGCGGCTCGGCAACCAGCGAAAACGTTGGCCCGATGCAGCTGCTCAATTTCCGGCGGGTGGCCTATGGGCTGCGGGAAATTGAGGATATCCGCGCGGGCGTGGAGCCGGAAAGCGCGGCCCTGCGGGGGACGGAAATCGACGAGATTGTCGCGCAGATTGTCGCGCGGCTTTCCGGGGCGGCGTGCGCCCGGCAACAGGTTCAAATATGAGGTTTTATAGGAGGGAACGATTATGGCTACTACAATGCAGGCGCTTGGAATGATTGAAACAAAAGGCCTGGTCGCATCGGTTGAGGCGGCTGACGCAATGGTCAAGGCGGCGAACGTGACGTTAATCGGCAAGGTGCACGTCGGCGGCGGGCTGGTGACCGTCATGGTGCGTGGGGACGTCGGCGCGGTCAAGGCGGCGACCGACGCGGGCGCGGCGGCGGCGGAGCGGGTTGGCGAACTGCTGTCCGTGCACGTCATCCCGCGTCCCCATGAGGAGGTTGAGTACATCCTGCCAGTGCTGGACAAGCAGGCGTGAGGGAAGAAGCGCGCGCCCATTGAGCGGTAAAAAAGCACATCGGAGGGGATACGCTTGAAATATATTACGGAGGCCGCGCTGCGGGCGGCGCTGCGCGCGGAAGCCCCGGCGTGTTACCAGGTACCGCAGGGGCAGCGGCTGACACCCGCCGCGCGGGAGTATCTGCAATCCCGGAAAATCCGCATTGTGCCGCCCGGCAGCACGAAGCCCGGCGCAAAATTCGTGGACGCGGAAACCGGGGCGGCCTATTCGGAAAAGCCCGAGCACATGACGCACCTGAACGGGAACGTGCTGGCGCCCAAGAGCCATCCCCGTATCGCGTTCCGGGGGCGGCTGGATTCCCTGCAAAGTACCATCCTGCTGGTGCAGTGCGCGCTGGACGGCCATGGTTATGACCGCCTGCTGGCGGATTTGGAGGATCTCCTGCGGGCACTGCGCATGATGATGCGCTGTGATGTGCTGGACGAGCCGCTGCCCGGGGGCAGCCTGATCGGGCTGAGCCATCCGCAGCTGCGGGAGCAGTCGCACGACCCGCAGCGGTTCTTTGGCGTGCGGGCCATGACGCTGCCGCATTACACGATGGGGCGGGAGCTTGCGATGCTGAACCGCCTGCGCACCGCGGTGCGGGAAACCGAACTGGCGGCGGTGGAGGCCTTTCTGGAGGACGGCCGCTGCACCCGCAGCGACCTGGTAGAGGAGCTGAACCGGATGTCCAGCGCGCTGCACATTATGATGTGCCGGTGGATTGCCGGGCAGTATCGGACATAGGAACTGTAAATGAATAAATTGTGACAAACGCGCCGCAGACTCTTTCGCCAGACAAGGGAACTGGGCGCGGTATGGCGGAAGAAGATGCAAGCGATTGCCGCAAGTTGTTTTTGAACAGTTCCATAGGGGGTCTGTTTTATGATGGATTTGGAGCGGGTAAACGCTTATATGGCACGCGTCAGGGCGTCGGAAACCGAAACGTTCGAGCCGGTCCCGGGCGGACTGAAAACGGGGCTGGATTTGGGTACGGCATATATTGTGCTGGTGGTGCTGGACGAGGAAGATAATCCCATTGCCTGCGAAAAACAGGCCGCGTCGGTGCTGCGGGACGGCGTTGTCGTCGATTATATCGGCGCGCTGCACATTGTCACCGGCCTCAAAAAACGGCTGGAGGAACGGCTGGGGCGGGAGCTGGTGAATTGTGCCATTGCCATGCCAGCCGGGACCGAATCGAGCGCCCAAACCCACCGCTATGTCGCCGAGGGCGCGGGCTTTGAGGTGACAGCCGTCCTGGACGAGCCGAGCGCGGCGAACGCGGTCTATCAAATCGAGGACGGCGTGGTGGTCGATATCGGCGGCGGCACGACCGGGCTTGCCGTGCTGGAAAACGGCTGTGTAGTCCGTACCGCGGACGAGCCGACCGGCGGCAGCCATCTGACGCTTGTCCTGGCGGGGAACTATCATATTCCCTTTGAGCAGGCCGAGGAAATCAAAATGGACCCGTCACGCCATCGGGAAATTTTGCCGGTCGTCCGGGCGGTGGCCGAAAAAATGGCGTCGATTGTCCGCCGGTATGTTGACCGGGAACGGACGGACACGCTCTATCTCTGCGGCGGCACCTGCTGTTTGCAGGGGATTGAGACGATTTTTGAAAAGGAAACCGGTATACGCACCGTCAAGCCCGAGGACCCGTTCCTGGTCACACCGGCGGGGATTGCGATGGACTGTACTGCCGGATGAGGGGAGGGAATGAGATGGATCACGCGACCGCAGAGGAGATTATCCGCAGGGTGCTTGAGCAGCTCCAGGCCGCGCCGTCCGGGGAAGAAAAGCCCCGCCTGCTGCTTCTGGCGCGTCAGCATGGGACGGCATGCCACGCGCTGCTTGAGAGCGCAGCCCTCCGCGCGCGCTACCGCGTGGACTGCGCGCAGACGCAGGGAAGCCCTGCCGCGCCGGAGGATTATGAAGCGGTGATCCTGTTTGGTTTCAGCTGTGACGCGATGAGCGAGCTGGCAGCCGGCTGCTGCACAAGCGATTACACGCGTTTGGCGCGCAGGGCGCTGCTGCTGGGACGGAAGCTGTATATCCCGTCAAACGAGGTTGAGCTTTACCGGTACCAAAGCACCGCGCCCGCCGCCTGTTATGAGATGCTGCGCGGGCAGATGGCGCTGCTGGAATCCTTCGGCGTGGTGGTATGCAGCGCCGCCGAGCTGGTGCCGCGGCTGCTGGGGACGGCGCAGACGGTCACGGAGCAGCCGCCCTGCAATCACCGTAGCGATCACGGGAATGAGGAAGGGACGTTCCGCTGTGAAAAGCGCGTCCTGACCGAGCGGGATGTGTCCGAAGCCGCGCAGCGGAAAGCCCGCCGGATTTTGGCAGGCAGCCGCTGTATCGTGACCGCGCTGGCGCAGGACCTGGCCGAAGAGCAGCGGATTGAGATTGTCCGGTGCGCGCGGGAAGGAGGCGGCCGGTGAGAATTGCGAAGGTCATCGGGAATATCTGGGCGACGCGCAAGGAGGAACGGCTCGCGGGGCTGAAGCTGCTGATTGTCCGTCCGCTGGACGTGTGCAGCGGTTCCTGTGACCGTGCCCCCGTTGTCGCGGCGGACCTCATCGGCGCGGGCGTGGGCGAAACGGTGATTGTTGTTTCCGGCAGCTCGGCGCGCAGTGCCGTGGGGGATATGTCCATCCCGGTTGACGCGACGGTCGTCGGGATAGTGGACGATTTGGAGCTTGCCGGGGACGGCGGAGGACGGTGACGGAATGACGAATTTCATCAAGCAAATCAAGGCGGCGGGCGTGGTCGGCGCGGGCGGCGCGGGATTCCCCACCCATATCAAGCTGAACGCCGAGGCCGAATACCTGATTGTCAACGCGGCGGAATGCGAGCCGCTGATTGAAACCGACAAGTACCTTTGCCGCAGCTTTGCGCCGCAGATTGTGCAGGCGGTTCTTGCAGCCAAGGCGCATCTGCACGCCGTCCACGCGGTGATTGCCCTCAAGGGGAAATACCGTGCCGAAATCGAGGCGCTGGGCGCTGCCATCCGGCAGGCGGGGGCTGATATCCGTCTGTTTGAAATGGGTACCTTTTACCCTGCCGGGGATGAGCAGACGATGGTGCGGCAGGTCACGGGGCGCACGGTCCCCGAGCGCGGCCTGCCGCTGGACGTGGGCTGTGTGGTTGACAACGTGGGGACCATGCTCAGCATCTATGACGCGACGCAGGGCGCGCCGGTCACCGGGAAATATCTTTCGGTCGTCGGCGAGGTGCGCGAACCGGTGATGCTGCATGTCCCCGTCGGAACGCCGGTCAGCGCATGCGTGCAGGCGGCGCAGCCGCTTTGCGGGGATTACGCGCTCATTCTCGGCGGGCCGATGATGGGCAGGGTCCTGCAAACGCCGGAGGAGGCAGCCGCCGCCGTCGTGCAGAAAACGACCGGCAATGTGATTGTGCTTCCACGGGAGCACTATTTAATCCGCCATGCGGCGCTGCCGCTGGAAGCCGTCCGGCACCAGGCGAAAAGCGCCTGTATCCAGTGCCGGATGTGCACCGACCTGTGCCCGCGCTATCTGCTTGGGCATCAAATCCGCCCGCATCTGGTGATGCGCAATCTTTGGCGGGAACGGACGATCGGGAGCGGCGAGGAATTTTTGCAGGCGTTCGGCGACGCGGCGAACTGCTGTGACTGCGGCGTATGCGAAATGTTTTCCTGTCCGATGGGGCTTTCGCCGCGCCGGGTCAACCAGCATATGAAACAGGCGCTGCGGGAGCGCGGGATACAGGTGCCGCGCCGCGAAGCGCCGCAAGCGCGGAGCGCTTTGGAGCTGCGCCGCACGTCGACCGGCCGCCTGATTAGCCGCCTGGGGCTGTCGAAGTATAACGGGCTTCATGCGGGGACGTGCATAGAGCTTGCCGTGGATGAGGTATTCATCCCGTTTGCGCAGCATATCGGCAAGCCTGCCGTGCCCGTCAAACAGGCCGGCGATACGGTTGCGCTCGGTGAGCTGCTGGCAGCCGCCGCGAAAGGCGTTTCTGCCAATATTCACGCCAGTATTTCCGGAACCGTGACCGAAATCAATGAAAACGGGGCGCGAATCCGAAAACAGTAAGGAGGGGCTGTGTGTGATTACCAGTGGTCTTGCAATTGGTATGGTGGAACTGAACAGTATTGCGCGCGGAATTGAGATCTGTGATGGTATGGTCAAGGCCGCTGAGGTCCGTTTGCTTCGCGCGTCTACCGTTTGCCCGGGGAAATACCTGGTTTTAATCGGGGGCGAAACCGGGGCGGTCAAGGCTTCCATGGAGGAGGGCGTCCAATCGGGGGGAGAGCATGTTGTGGATACGCTGCTCATCCCGAATATCCATCAGGACGTGCTGCGCGCGGTCAGTATGACAACGCAGCCTGACCGGCTGGGTGCGGTCGGTGTGTTGGAATATTACTCGGTCGCGTCCGCCATCGTCGGCGCGGACCTTGCGGCAAAGGCGGCTGACGTTACGCTGATAGAGGTGCGGATTGGCTACGCAATCGGCGGAAAGGGCTTTGTGACACTCACCGGCGATGTGGCCGCCGTGCGCGCCGCTGTTGCCGCCGCCGAGCGGGAAGCGCCGCTGCTGGTCGGCACGTCGGTGATTCCGCGTCCCGCGCCCGAAGTGTTTGAAGCGCTGATGTAATCGTGGGGAAAGGAAGGGAATGGAATGCAAATCAGTGAAGAGCTTGTCCGCAAGGTCGTGATGAACGTCCTGTCCGAGCGCGCCGCCGTGCCTGCGGATGCGCCGAAACCGTCTGCGGCGGTGCCGAAGCAGGTTGACCCGAGCGGCATCCTGCGGGCAAAAATCAGCGAGATACCGCTGAAACCGTTTGAAAACCGGCGGGATGTCCGGCTCTGCGATATTGCCACGCTGGAAGAAGCGCCCCGTATCGGCTGCGGCGTGATGGAGCTGTCAAATCGTGCCGATTTTGAATGGACGCTGGCCTATGACGAATGGGATGTCGTGCTCGAGGGGCGGCTTGAAATTCAAATCGACGGGAGGGTGGTTGCCGGGGAACCGGGGGATGTGCTTTATATCCCGCGTGACAGCCACATCCATTTTACAACGCCGGAGTACGCGCGGTTTGTCTACACCGTATTCCCCGCCGACTGGTAAACAGGGGGGGTTCCAATGTTTGACAATTTAGTTGCAGGGCTGAAAAAACGGCATACCACCCTGGTATTCACCGAGGGCGCGGACCCCCGTATCCTTTCCGCCGCCGCAAGGCTCAAGCGGGAAGGCGTCGCAGAGCCGCTGCTGATTGGAAGCCCCGAGGAGGTCCGGGACACGGCGAAGGGAATCGGGGCGGAGCTGGCGGATATCCGTATCATAGACCCGCTGCGTTACCGCCGGATGGATGCGCTTGCGGAAAAAATGCATGCCCTTCGCGGCGGGAAGCTTTCCCTTGCGGACTGCCGGGCGCAGCTTCAAAAGGGAAATTATTTTGGAACCATGCTGGTGAAAATGGGGATTGCGGACGGCCTGCTTGGCGGCGCGACCTATTCCACCGCGGATACCGTGCGCCCGGCGCTGCAATTGATTCGGACGAAGCCGGGGGCGTCGCTGGTCAGCTCCTGTTTCCTGCTCGTTCCGAAGCCGGGCAGCGCGCAGAAACCGCTTGTGATGGCGGATTGTGCCATCAACCTCCACCCCAGCGCGGAAGAGCTGGCGGAAATCGCGGCAGCGGCGGCGGACTGCGCCAGGCTGTTTGAAATCGACCCTCAGATAGCCTTCCTTTCTTATTCAACGAAAGGTTCGGGCAAGGGGCCGGACGTGGATAAAATGCGCCGTGCGGCGGAGCTTGCCAAGGCGGCGCGGCCCGGGCTTGCGATTGAGGGGGAGCTACAGTTCGACGCTGCCGTTTCGCCCGAGGTTGCCCGGACGAAATGCCCGGGGCTTCCGGTCGCGGGGCAGGCGAATACCTTTATTTTCCCCGATATCAACGCGGGGAACATCGGCTATAAAATTGCCCAGCGGCTGGGCGGGTATGACGCGTTCGGGCCGATTTTGCTGGGGCTGAATGCGCCGGTCAATGATTTGTCCCGGGGCTGCTCCGCCGAGGAGGTCTATTATATGGCGGTTATTACGGCAGGGCTTCGCCCCGGCGGCTGATTCCGTTTGCCCACTGCGGCGGTGTGCTTGGAATGTATCGAATGAAATTCGGGTCTTTACTTTTAACTGCTATTGTGTTAAAGTAGAAGGAAAGCAGACCATATACACTTTTTCGACCGATATTCGAGATTGAAAGGAATTGCCAAAATGCCACAGATTACATTTTACAAGCACGAACCCATCCCGCTGGAGATGCACAAGGTCCGCATTGTCCAGAAGCTGAACCTTCTGCCCACGGACGAGCGCCTGCAAAAAATGAAGGATTCCGGTTATAACACCTTCCAGCTGCATAACGGGGATATTTTCCTTGATATGCTGACCGATTCCGGCGTGAACGCCATGAGCGACGATATGGAATCCGCCATGCTCCGCGCGGATGACGCATATGCGGGCAGCGAGAGCTATTTCCGCATGGAAAAGAAGCTGAGGGAGCTTTTCGGCATCGAGCATTGCCTGCCCGCGCACCAGGGACGTGCCTGTGAAAACATCCTGGCAACCCGGTTTGTAAAGCCCGGCAACTGCGTCATTATGAACTACCACTTTACGACCGCGAAGGCGCACATTACCCGCGTCGGCGGCCGTGTGGAAGAGCTGGTTAAGGACGAGGGCCTTGTCAGCAAAAGCGACCTGCCCTTCAAGGGGAATATCGACCTTGAGAAGCTCGAAGCGTGCATCCGGAAGGAAACGCCCGAAAATGTGCCCTTCGTCCGTCTGGAAGCCGGTACCAATCTGATTGGCGGACAGCCGATTTCCTATGAAAATATGAAGGCGGCAACCGATATCTGTAAGAAATACGGCATTCTGACGGTGCTGGACGCTTCCCTGCTTCAGGATAACCTTTACTTTATCAAGACGCGTGAGCAGGGTATGGCGGATAAAAGCGTCCGGGAAATTACCCGTATGGTGGCCGACCTCTTTGATATTATCTATTTCTCCGCCCGGAAATTCGGTTTCGCGCGCGGCGGCGTGATCCTTGTGCGCGACCGCGATCTGTATTTCTCGATGGAGGATTTGATTCCGATGTTCGAGGGCTTCCTGACCTATGGCGGTATGTCCGTCCGCGAAATCGAGGCGATGACCGTAGGCTTTGAGGAAAGCATGGACATGAATATCATTTCACAGGGGCCGCAGTTCGTCGGTTACTGCGTTAACGCGCTCAGCCAGTACGGCATTCCGGTGATTACCCCCGGCGGCGGCCTGGGCGCGCACCTGGACGCCCGCCAGTTCGTCAGCCATATCCCGCAGGAGCAGTACCCCGCCGGTGCGCTCGTTTGTGCGCTGTACATCTGCGGCGGCATCCGCGGCATGGAGCGCGGCACGCTTTCCGAGGAGCGCAACACCGACGGCAGCGAACGGATTGCGTCGATGGAGCTGGTGCGCCTGGCATTCCCGCGCCGTGTGTTTACGCTTTCCCAGACCGAGTATGTGATTGACCGCGTAAAGTGGGTGTATGACCATCGGGATTTGATCGGCGGCCTGCGGTTCGTCCATGAGCCGAAAACGCTGCGTTTCTTCACCGGCGTGCTGGAGCCGGTCAGCGATTGGCCGGACAAACTGGCGGCAGCGTATCAGGCGGATTTCGGCGGCGATCAGTAATCAATAACGGCTGACCCCGGTGGTTGGCAAAAAGAACCTCTGTCCGACAGCGGGCAGGGGGTTCTTTCGTGTTTCGGATACGTCATATATTTGCCTGGAATTTCCGAGCCTGAGCAGGATTCCGGTTGCCCAGCGCTGCCATCCCATGGTATAATTGGCTTGTATCGGCGAGGCCCCCGCAGCGGGACGCCCCGCCGGAACGCCAAAATTGACCAGCTCAGAAAGACGGAGGATACGGCGATGGAAAAAATCCGCATTGGCGTGATTGGTATTGGTGATATCAGTGACGTTTACCTGAACAACCTGAAACAATATGACGCGGTGGAAGTGACGGCCTGTGCATCGCGCGGGCTGGGAAAGGCGCAGAAAAAGGCGGCACAGCACGGCATCTCCAAGGCTTACGCCTCCGGCGCGGAGGTGATTGCCGACCCTGAGGTCGACCTCATCCTGAACCTGACCACGCCGCAGGCGCATTTTACCTACAATCTTGCCGCGCTCCAGGCGGGCAAGCATGTTTACACCGAAAAGCCGCTGGCAATGACCTATGACGAAGGCCGCCAGCTGGTTTCCCTCGCGAAGGAAAAGGGGCTGCTGATTGGCTGCGCGCCCGATACCTTCCTCGGCGGGCGGCTGCAAAATATCCGCGAGATGATCGACAGCGGCGAGCTGGGGCACATCACCGGCGGCGGCGCTTACTTTGTCGGCCACGGGCACGAGTTCCACCACCCCAGCCCGGCGTTCTTCTATCAGCCGGGGGCAGGCCCGCTGTATGATATGGGGCCGTATTACATGACCGCGCTGCTCAGCCTGCTCGGCCCGGTGAAACAGGTTTGCGCAATGACAACGAAAGCGGGCGAGACCCGCATCGTCCCCTCCGGCCCGTCCAAGGGGCAGGTGCTCCCGGTTGATGTCGAAACCCATATCTGCGCGACGCTGGGCTTTGCCTGCGGGGCGGTTGTCAATCTGGTTTGCAGCTTCGATGTCTGGGATTCCGAGCTTCCGCGTTTGGAACTTTATGGTACCAAGGGTACCGTGCTGATTGACGAAAAAGACCCGATTTCCGGGCCGAACCTGTTCGGCGGCGACACGCTGTTCCGCGCGCCGGAGCAATACCGCTGGGCCGCCCCCACGCGCCTGCCAGAGCACGTCAACATCCCCTGGACGGTCGTGCCGAACCGCCATCCGTTCAATTCGGTCAGCCACGCCGACAACCCGCGCGGTATCGGTCTGGTGGATTTGGTTTATGCCATGCAGGACGGACGCGCGCCGCGCGCTTCCGGCGATATGGCGCTTCATTCGCTGGAAGTGATGGAATGCATCATGAAATCGGCGAAGGAGCACGTTTTCTGCACGCCGGAGACTGCCTTTGAGCGTCCCGCGCCCCTGCCGGTGGATTTCCCTGCCAGCAGATAATTCTGGTTGTACCCGCAGCTGCTATACCCGCGGCCGTTGCATTTTAGCGTTCCGTTCGCCTGCGCGGCGGGCGGTCCTGCGCGGACAGCGCCAGAGGGGCTTGTCCCTCTGGACTCCCATTTTCCGCTGCGGCGGGGAATCGGTGCGGTAATTGGCGTTTCTGCGTACCGCTCCGTCCCACCGTCCTTTCGGCGGGACGGGGCGGTGGACTGCGGTAAATTGTTACGAACGTGAGTATTAAGAATTGCCCCTCCTCCTGCAAATATAGATTGTAGCCTTATGTACGGTGGATATCCGAAGGGTACGGCAATCTTGTTTGACTGCAAGTTTGATTTTAGCATCCATTTTAGCATTAAAAAGAAAAGCAGCCCCGCCATGAAGAAGCGCGGGGCTGCTTTTTCTAAATCAATTTGAATTCGCGCCTTGAAAGCGCGGGAATCACCGCGCCGCTGAGAGCATCAGTTTAATGCGGTTTTCCTGGTTGATTTTGGACGCGCCGGGGTCGTAGTCCACCGACACGATATTGGCTTCCGGGTAGTGCTCGCGGATTTTGCGCACCATGCCCTTGCCCGCAATATGGTTCGGCAGGCAGCCGAACGGCTGCACGCAGACAATATTTGGCACGCCCTCCTGGACCAGCTCGACCATTTCGGCGGGCAGCAGCCAGCCCTCGCCCATCTTGGCACCCTCGCCAATGATTTTGTGCGACAGCAGCAGGGCGACATCTGCAATCTGTAGACAACCAACATGCCCACGCTTGGGGCACCGCCATCAATAAAAGTCGGTACCGGATTTGTGAAACATATATAATTTGCCGCTTGTTTGCAGTGGCTCTCTGTGCATAGGTGTGAGGCTTTTACCGTAAGCTAACAGAAAAACGGCCAAAGACTGCGTCTGCGTTTTACACAAGAGAAATAAAAATCATCGACAGCGCCACAAGCTCTGGTATCAGTCCGATATCCAATCATATCAATAATAAACAAAGGATTGTTGGCAGAGAATTCAATAATTTTCCCATCACGGTATTTCATCCGAAAGAAATTGTAGGGATTTAATCCGATATATTCGGAATAATTTTTCTTTTGGTAAATCTTAATGGGATGCAGCAACTCAACCAATTCTACACATTCCTCGGCAGTAAGGGAATATTCAGACTTTGAATACACTATGGTAACCTGCTCAACCGCATCAACATTTAATCCCGAAAACGGGTAGGAGCCAATAAAGTGTATTTTGAAAATGGGCAATAATAGGCACGAGACGCAAGCAAACAAAATACAAAGTTTTCTTTTCATTTACGCAGTGTAACGACTGACAGTTTTATGTAAAATCCATGTGGTATCTGTATTGGGGTCTGTGTATGAATATTCGTTGTTGCTGGAATAAGCAGTGCTGTATCCAAAAGCGGGATCCATTACAGTGATATAGCCAGAAACAGGGTTTACCCCGTATATAATGCAGGCGTGCTGTAAACTGTAATTATGAAGGATTCCATAAATTGGATATCCGTCTTGGATATTGTCTAAAATGGCATTGTCTGATATCACGCTGTTCCTTAATTTGTATTTTAGTTTGAAACGCATACTCAGGACAGCTTCGATTTCTTCTGCTGTAATGCCTTGATTATAGTTATCTTCATCTTTGGCATACCAATACTCCTTTGCAATATCTACAGCCGTTAAAGATTCCCCTTGAAGATAATTAACTAAAGCAGCTGCGCATGCAGCCCAACATATTCTATTTTCCTCCTGATAAACAAAACCTACATTAAGTGAATAATAAGTCTGAGCACGAGCCGATGGAGAGGGCGAGTACCTAAGGCTCTGGGATGGCGCAAAGCTGTTAAGATGAATGGAGTCTAGATCTTTTATTATTGGCCTTTCCGGAAGGGTGGATCTTTCGGGAACTGTTTCCGGATTTGTTGAAATCAAGTGAAAGCTCTCTCCATCATACAGATAGCATCCGTGCGCATCATAAATAAGGGCTGCGTGCATAGGTGCAATCGCACGTATTTCTTCTGTAAGCGAAGTTACAACCTGCTGATAGCCATCGTTAGTACTTAAAGAAAGCGCAATTAATTGACCGGAATCAAATAACGGAAAGATATCGGTACTTCTTATGAAGGCATCATCAATATATTGATAAGTGTAAATTGGATTTCCGATACAAATATCTGAGAAATTCACATCCGCAAGCTTAAACTTGTCCTTTTCCTGTTCAACAATCTCCAGGGCTTTGACGAGTTCTGTTTTCATGCTATCTGACAGACTGTTTTCATGCTATCTGACAGACTGCTTTCAGAATATGCCATTGCAGGCGTGGTAATGGTCAAGAACAGGCTCAGGGCAAAAAAACAACATAATAATTTTTTCATACTGTCCTCCCAATAAATTTAATAACTTCAAGCGCTTGATGCAATATATTATAACACTATATTTGTTAAAGAAATATATTAAAACTGACGAATTTTCATAAAATAGTTTGTTGATTATGACAAAATTATTCAGTCAGCCTTAAACAGATATTGTCAAAAGAGGATGCTTGACTACTACAATTATTCGCCGTTTCGCGGACGGCTCCGGGAAGCAAAAAGAAAAGCAGCCCCGCCATGAAGAAGCGCGGGGCTGCTTTTTCTAAATCAATTTGAATTCGCGCCTTGAAAGCGCGGGAATCACCGCGCCGCTGAGAGCATCAGTTTAATGCGGTTTTCCTGGTTGATTTTGGACGCGCCGGGGTCGTAGTCCACCGACACGATATTGGCTTCCGGGTAGTGCTCGCGGATTTTGCGCACCATGCCCTTGCCCGCAATATGGTTCGGCAGGCAGCCGAACGGCTGCACGCAGACAATATTTGGCACGCCCTCCTGGACCAGCTCGACCATTTCGGCGGGCAGCAGCCAGCCCTCGCCCATCTTGACGCCCTCGCCGATGATTTCATGCGACAGCTTGCGCACTTCCTCAAACGGCAGCGGCGGGCGGAAATGCCCGTCCTTGCGGATGATCCGAATCAGATCCTTCTGTTTGCCCAGCACGAAGTTGTACAGCCCCTGGTTCAGCGCCGCCGCCTTGCCCGAGCGCCCGTACAGCCGGTGGTCAACGACCGCGTTATACAGGCAGTACATACAGAAATCGAGCAGCCCGGCCAGCACTGGCTCGCAGCCCTCGGCAATCAGGAAATCCTCGAGATGGTTGTTGCCCAGGGGGGAGAACTTGACATAAATTTCCCCCACAACGCCGACCCTGGTTTTTTCCGCCGAGCGGTCAAGGCGCAGCCGCCCAAAGACCCGCAAAATGAAATCATACAGCCTGCGTACCTCGCTGTATAGAATCATCCGGTTGCCGGTGAAGCGCTGGGAAATCATATCCATGCACAGCCCCACCGCCTTCTGGCTGGAACCGGGGACCACCTCATAGGGGCGGCACTGGTTGTGCAGCATCATAATCAGGTCGCCGAGCAGCACGCCATAGGCAACCTGCATCAGCATCTGCGGGGTGAAGTGCAGGCCGGAATTGGATTCCAGCCCGGAAAAGTTCAGCGAAATGACCGGGATATAGTCATAACCGTTTTTGGCGAGCGCTTTTCTCAAAAGATGGATGTAATTAGACGCGCGGCAGCCGCCGCCGGTCTGGCTCATGATGAGCGCGATTTTATGGGTGTCGTATTTGCCGCTTTCGACCGCGTCCATCAGCTGCCCGATGGCGAGCAGCGCCGGGTAACAGGTGTCGTTATGCACATTTTTTAAGCCCTGCTCCACGATGGCGCGCCCCTCTGTGGCCAGCAGCTCCATATGGTAGCCGTAGTTGCCCATGATCTGAATCATCAGCCCGAACTGGACGGGCAGCATATTCGGCACCAGGATGGTATAATCCTGCTTCATGTCCTCGGTAAAGACCGCGTAAGACTGCTTATTTTCCAAGCTTCCTGCCCTCCTCAACAGCCGCCAGCATACTGCGCACGCGGATTTTCGCCGCGCCGAGATTGTTGATTTCGTCAATCTTGAGCTGGGTGTAAATTTTGCCGCCGCCCTCGACAATCGAGCGGATTTCGTCGGTGGTAATCGCGTCAATGCCGCAGCCGAAGGACACCAGCTGGATAAGCTGGGCGTTTTCCTTGCCGATGACATAATTTGCCGCCGCGTACATGCGGGAATGATAGGTCCACTGGTTCAGGACGTGCACCTCGGGCGGTTCCGCCAAATCGCAGACCGCGTCCTCGGTCACAATCACCATGCCATAGGAGGAAATCAGCTGGTTGATGCCGTGGTTGATTTCCGGGTCGATGTGGTAAGGGCGGCCCACGATGACCGCCAGCTCCAGGCCGTTCTCGTCGGCGTAGGCGATCGCTTTGCGCCCCTCCGCCCTGACGGCCCCGTAATAGCCCTGAAGCGCCGTGTAGCCTGTCTCAGCCGCCGCGGCGATGTCTTTCCTGTGCAGCTGCGGGAAACGCCCGTGGAAGAAGCGCACCGCCTGCCTGGTGAATTCCCTGTGGTCGCTCAGCTCGAAATAGGGCATCATGAAATCGACCTCGGAAAGCCGCGCGACATTCGCCTGAAGCAGCTCGGGGTAATAGGCGACCACGGGGCAGTTATAGCAGTTGTCGCCGCGCCCTTCGTCCAGGTTGTAGGTCATGCAGGGATAGAAAATCCGGGTAATGCCCTTGTCGAACAGGTTTTCAATGTGCCCGTGCATCAGCTTCGCCGGGTAGCAGACCGTATCCGACGGAATCGAGTGCTGCCCGCGCTGGTACAGCGCGCGGGTGGAAATATCGCTGACGACCACCTCGAAGCCGAGCGCTTCCAGGAAGGCTTTCCAGAACGGCAGCAGCTCGTAAAGGTTCAGCCCGAAGGGCAGGCCGATTTTCCCAAGCGGGGCGGCGTCCTTGCGCGGGGCGTAGGCAATCCCTTTCAAATAATCGAGCTTCCAGGCGTACAGGTCGGGCAGCTTTCCCGCGTCGCCCTTGCCGAGCGGGCGCTCACAGCGGTTGCCGGACAGGAAGCGCCGCCCGCCCGAGAAGGTATTGACGGTCAAATCACAGTGGTTGCTGCACAGGCCGCAGCGGACACTGCGGGAGGTGTGCGAGAAGCCCGTAAGCTCCTCGGGACGGATGAGGCTGGTTTGTTCGGGGCGGTTGTCGCGGGCGTGCAGCGCCGCGCCGTAAGCGCCCATCAGGCCGGAAATCGCGGGGCGGGTGACCTCGCGCCCGATTTCCTTCTCGAACGAGCGCAGGATGGCGTTATTCAGGAACGTGCCGCCCTGCACGACGATTTGCTTGCCCAGGTCGTCGGGGGAATGCGCGCGGATGACCTTGTACAGCGCGTTCTTGACGACCGAGACTGACAGCCCCGCCGAAATCATGTCGATGGAAGCGCCGTCCTTCTGCGCCTGCTTGACCGACGAATTCATGAACACGGTGCAGCGGGAGCCTAAGTCAATCGGCGTTTTCGAGAGCAGGCCCAGCCTGCAAAATTCCTCAATGGAATAGCCCATCGACCGCGCGAAGGTCTCAATAAACGAGCCGCAGCCCGACGAGCATGCTTCGTTGAGGAAAATATTGTCGATACAGTTGTTGCGGATTTTGAAACATTTGATATCCTGCCCGCCGATGTCGATGATGAAATCGACGTCAGGGTTGAAGTGCCGCGCCGCATAGAAGTGCGCGACGGTTTCCACCAGCCCGAAATCAATGCCGAACGCGTTTTTCATCAGCGCTTCGCCGTAGCCGGTGACGGCGGAGGAGACAATCCGCACCCGGTCGCCGCACAGCCGGTACAGCTGGGCAAGCTGTTCCCGGATGACGTCGACCGGGTTGCCCTTGTTGGGCTGGTAATGGTGATATAAAATCTGGTTTTTCGTGCCGACCAGCACGATTTTGGTCGTGGTCGAGCCGCAGTCGATACCCAGATAAGCGTCCCCGGAATAGACCGTGACATTTTCGGTCATGACATCGTGCACGCCGTGGCGGCGGGTAAACTCGCGGAACTCCTCATGGGAGGTGAACAGCGGTTCCAGGTACTGGGAAATCACGGGTTCGCCCGCCGCCTTTTCCAGCCGGTCGAGCAGCCCCTCGAAGGTATATTCCGGGGCGGTGTCCCCGGCGTACTCCGCCGCGCCCGCCGCGATGGCATAGGGCGCAAGCGCCGGGAAATGGGCGTGCCGGTTGTCCAGCCCCAGCGTCTCCTGGAAGCGCTTTTGCAGGCCCTTGAAGAAATACAGCGGCCCGCCAAGGAACAGCACGTCGCCCTTGATTTCGCGCCCCTGCGCCAGCCCGGTCAGCGTCTGGTTGACCACCGCCTGGAAAATTGACGCGGCGATATCCTCACGGCGCGCGCCGTCGTTCATCAGCGGCTGGATATCGCTTTTCGCGAATACGCCGCAGCGGGACGCGATGGTGTAGATCTTGGCCGCTTCCAGGCTCAGCAGATCCAGGTCGGCGGGCGATACGTCGAGCAGCACCGCCATCTGGTCGATGAACGCGCCGGTGCCGCCCGCGCACGAGCCGTTCATGCGCTCCTCGAGCTGCCCGGTGAGGAAGATAATCTTTGCGTCCTCGCCGCCCAGCTCGATGACCACATCGGCCTTGGGCACGTGGACGCCGACCGCGCGCCGGGTCGCGAAAACCTCCTGCACGAAATCAATGCCGCTGGCTTTGGCCGCGCCCAGGCCGGCAGAACCGGTGATGGCCGCTTTCAGGGTTTCGCTGCGCAGCACGTCCTCCGCGCCGCGCAGCAGCTCGCAGGCCTTGTCGCGTACCTTGGAGAAGTGGCGCTCGTAGCGCTGGTGTACAATTTTCCCGTCCTTGACCACAACCAGCTTTACCGTGGTCGAGCCAATGTCAATACCTAATTTCATACTCATACGATTAACTCTGCCTAAAAGGATTTTCCTGTTTTCTGTCCTCAGGAATTGGTTTGGTTTGTTATGTGACCTGTCCGGAAGCCCGCGCGGCTGCCGGCCCCGGAACGGTTTGTTCATTCGGCCCGTTCGGAAACCATTGGCGCACCGGCTGCCGCGCGCCTTCGCCGCCAGTATGTGCCGCTTCCCCCTGAAATCCGTCAGGATTCCTGCGGGAAATCGGCCACCCTGACATTCTCACGATATCCGGCACACCCCTGGTTTCCGAACGGGCCGATTCGACAGCTTTCGCCGTCTTTCTATTTTAATGCTTATACCTATTAAATGTCAACTCATAGAAACGACTGAAACGCGAATTTTTCCGAAAAGATTTTGTGAACTTTATCAAAAATCACCATAATCCTATGCTTATTCCATCACCGGAAATCCAGAAAAGGAAGAACCGGGAAACCGGCGGGGCGCCCGGACAGCCTCCCCCTGCTATAGCTATACGCCCGCCGGTACGGGAACATGCCTGCCCCCCGGCGGCACGGCGCTGAACGGCTCCCCGCTGGACATGCGGCAGGCGACAGGCAAAAAATCAGGAAAGGGCTTCCCAATTGGCGTAATTTGTGATAGAATGAAGAAAACACCTGTAAGAGACCGGATGAGAGGAGCGAAAGCAATCATGAAGAAACGGATTTCAGCGCTGTTCCTCGCGGCATGCATGGCGTTGTCCATGCTGCCGGGGCAGGCGCTGGCGGCGGAGACGGTATCCCCCTGCGGAGGGGGTAGGGGTATTTCCAACATCTGAGGGAACACCGCCGGAGACGGAGGACGCATCCACGGATGTGGTTGTGCTGGCGGAGGATGCGCCGGCCAGCGGCACACTTGAGGATAACCTCACCTGGTCGCTGGATGCAGGTACACTGACCATCAGCGGCAACGGGGAAATGGTGAAGCGTCCAAATACTTCTATGCCTTGGCTTAGCTACGAAAAGTCTATAGAAACGATTGTTATTGAGGACGGCGTGACCACCATCTGTGACAGTGCGTTCTATGCTGTCAGCAATTTGAAAAGTGTGACAATCCCAGGCAGTGTGACCACGATTGGAAAAAATGCATTCTTTCGTTGTGCCAATTTGACTGAGGTCAGTATCCAGAATGGATTACATTCAATCGGGGAGTCTGCTTTCGCTTATTGCAGCGCGTTGAGCGATATCAACCTCCCAGCCAGCCTGCAATCAATTGGAGATCATGCATTTGAGCAATGTGGGCTGAAAAACATCACTGTTGATTCTGGCAACTCTGATTTTACCGTTATAGACGGTGTTTTATTTGACAGCAGTGCAAAAACATTATACTGTTATCCCGGTGGAAAAAATAGTATTTCAGAACCAGGAGAGTATACGATTCCGCAAGGCGTAACTTCAATTGCACCGAGTGCGCTCAAAGGTTGCAGCCTGTCCGCAGTCAATATTCCTGACAGTGTGACTACGATTGGCGATGGTGCATTCGCCAACAATCTTATGACCAGCATCACGATTCCAGCCAGTGTGACCTCTATAGGAAATGGAGTGTTTAGTTATTGTCATCTGAAAAACTTTGTTGTTGAGGAAGGAAACACTGCATTTTGCGCAAAGGATGGCGCTTTGCTCAGCAAAGACGGAACGAAATTTTATTGTTATCCTTACAGAAGGGACGACAGCACATATACGGTTCCAGAAGGCGTGGTCACGATTGAGGCGGAAGCTTTCCGTGGTACCCGCTTGACCAGCGTTGAGATTCCGGAGGGTGTCACTGAAATTAAAGAACAAGCGTTCCAAAATTGTATCGACCTAACCAGCATTTCCCTTCCGGCCAGCCTGAAAACGATAGGTTCTTTTGCGTTCTCTGACTGTCGGGTGTTAAAAAGCATCGACTTTGGCGGCACCGATAAATTGTGGGAGCAGATTAGTAAATTGGGTGCAGGTATACCCGATGACGCAACGATTCATTGCCGCGGCATCACCGTTACCTTTAATGCGGGGGATGGTACCCTAACCTGGGACCAGAAAAGCAAAGTCGTTGAAACCGGCAAGGCATATGGCACGCTCCCCATCCCTACCCGCACGGACTACACTTTCGCGGGCTGGTTTACCGCTGCCAGCGGCGGCGAACGTGTCACCGCGAATACGACGGTCACTGCGTCCGGTGCGCATACGCTCTATGCCCGCTGGAGGGGCGGCAACCTCCTGCCGGAACTGACATACAACTTTTCCAACTCCCATAGTGGATTTCAGTATCCAAATCCGTACAGAATACCACTTGAGCGTTATATCCAGGTGTTTGGAAATACGGCACGCGCCTATGAGATATTTAAGCGCAAAAGCGTCTGGGGCGGCAACTGCTACGGCATGTCCACTACCAGCACGATGTTCAACCGCACGGACAACGACATATCCGTTCGGAATTATAACAGCGGAGCAAGCAAACCGAAGGATCTTGCCGTACTGGACAGCAATGGCACTATGCCCCTGCGGAATTTTATCGAAGCCATGCAGATTTCGCAGTACAGCGGACGGATTCAGGAGCATTATAGAGCGGCTGCGGTAAGTGCGCTTTGCGAGCATTTCGAGTCAACCGGGTATGAGCCGTTTGTCGTCGCTATCTGGGGTTCCGTTGGCGACGGCGCAGGCGGACACGCGATGGTTGCCTATGACCTCGTTGATGTGTCCGCTGACGAGAGCCATTTGAAAGTATACGACCCCAATTATCCGAACAATGTTAACCGTTATATCACACTAAGGAAATCCAACGGCGTATATACGGGCTGGTATTACCACCTGAATGACACGTATCATTGGGGAACCGGATATCCTTACGAACGAATCGCCTTCGTCCCATATACCGATTATTACGAAATATGGATGGGGCTTCCTGTCCCCTATATGCTGTCCGACCGCCGGGCGGCCGCCAGCCAGGAGGCAGACACCGCGCTGCTGTTCCTGAACTCGAAAAACGCCGTGATTACGGACCAGTCGGGGACGCAGATTGCGACCATCACGGATGGAGCGCTTTCCACAGCGCGGGACGATATTTTCCTCATGCAAATCGCCGAAACGCTGGCAGAAGGCGAAACCTCCGGCAGCGATACGACGACCATTTTCCTCCCGCCCGACCTGTACACGGTCCGGGATACGGATACCGGCAGCGGCCCCGAACCGTTCGAGGCGACGATGGTGCATGTGGATCAGGCCGCTACCGTTTCCACGACCGGCAATACCGTCACCTTTGCGGTAAACGACGAATCGCAGCTAAGCTCCGCGAAGGTCAGCGGCTCCGGCGCGGCGTATACCGTTACGATGAGTTCCACCCTGAAACCCAACCCGGACGGGATGCCGGAAACCACAACCGCCACCGGCACGGTGTCCGGGCAGGACGCTTCCGTCACCCAGTTCTCTGGCAAGCTGTACACGGAGAATATCGCCGAGAGCGCTGTCAAGGTGAATGGTAATCCGGTTGCTTCCGGTACGGTGCAGGACGGCAGCACCCTGGATGTGCCCAGCCTCGTCCGTGGCCTGACCGCCGCCTTGCAGGCGGACGGCCGTTCCGCTGTCCTGAGCAGCGCCGTCAGCGGCGTGCGGCATGTTTACGCGGCGGCTTACGACGCAAACCACCGCATGACCGGCGTCGTCAGCGGCAGCCTGGAAGGCACTACCGTCAGGTTTGAAAACGCGGTCTCCAAGGGCAGCCTGCTCTTCCTGCTCGATGAGCATTATGTCCCGGTGTGCGCGAAAATCACGCTGGAGTAACCCGCCTGTAAACCGGAAACAAAGGGTTCATTCTGTAGGGGAGGGGCTTGCCCCCTCCCCTGCAATTTTTCAGGGGAAAAAAGCCCCCTTCAAAACAGGTTGGGGAAAACGGAAAACCGCCCCAAAAAATTTACAGTAAAAAGTCCCGCTTATGGGGCATTTTTTGCGGCGCGCGCAAAAAATGCCCGCTCCGGCAGACGCAAAACAGCAGGCGGAGCATGCCGCCTGCTGTGAAAAAGGATGCGTTTTATTTCAGGATGCTGTACCGGATCACGACGTTTGCAAACACGATGGAAACCATCGTCAGCAGCTTAATCAGGATGTTGATGGACGGGCCTGCCGTATCCTTGAATGGATCGCCGACCGTGTCGCCGACAACCGCAGATTTGTGCTTGATACCGCCCTTGCCGCCGTATTTGCCGCCTTCAATGTACTTTTTCGCGTTGTCCCATGCGCCGCCGGAATTGGACATTTCAATTGCCAGCAGGAAGCCGGAAACCGTCGCGCCCGCCAGCAGCCCGCCGACGCCGTTGATGCCTAGAATCAGGCCGACAGCGACCGGGCATATCACCGCAATGACGGTCGGCAGCACCATTTCCTTGAGCGCCGCCGCCGAACACATGCTGACGCAGCGGGAATAATCCGGGGTGGCTTTTCCCTCCATGATGCCCTTGATTTCCTGGAACTGGCGGCGCACCTCGACGACAATCGACTGTGCCGCGCGCCCAACGGCTTCCATCGTTATCGACGCGAATACATACGGCATACACGCGCCGATGAACAGGCCGACCAGTACGACCGGGTTCATAATATTGAGGTTAAAAATCTCAGTATTGCCGGTGATTGCCTCGACCTTATCTTTGTAGGAGGCAAGCAGCGCCAGCGCGGTCAGCGCCGCCGAGCCGATGGCAAAGCCCTTGCCGGTCGCCGCCGTCGTGTTGCCGAGCGAGTCGAGCGCGTCGGTGCGCTCACGCACGATTTCCGGCAGGCCTGCCATCTGTGCGATGCCGCCCGCATTGTCGGCTACCGGGCCGTAAGCGTCGGTCGCCAGCGTGATGCCCAGCGTGGACAGCATGCCGACCGCTGACAGCGCAATCCCATACAGCCCCATGGCGGGCGCGTCCACCGTGCCGCCCGCGAGGAAGAAGGAAACCAGGATGGAAATGCCGATGATAATGACCGGGGCCAGGGTGGACATCATGCCGAGCGCCAGGCCGTCAATGATAATGGTTGCCGTGCCGCCCTTGGTGGTTTTGGCAAGGTGGCGGGTCGGTTTATAGGTGTCGGAGGTGTAATACTCTGTGAATTTGCCAATCAGGACCCCGGCAATCAGGCCGGAAAGGATTGCCAGGTACAGCCCCCAGTGGGCCGCGCCCAGCACGCGGGTTACTAATGGGTAGGCAATCACCGCGATTGCCACGGCACTGAACATGGTGCCCTTGTTGAGCGCGCTGAGCAGCTTTTTCTGGTCGGTCGATTCGCCGGTACGGACAAGGAAGGTGCCGGCGATGGAAACCAGCGTTCCCAAAGCCGCCAGCGCCATCGGTACAGTGACGGCTTTTACGCCGTTTTCCGTCCCGAACGCCGCGACGCCCAGCGCCGAAGCCGAAATAATCGAGCCGACAAAGGATTCGTAAAGGTCAGCGCCCATGCCTGCCACATCGCCGACGTTATCGCCAACATTGTCGGCAATCGTCGCGGGGTTGCGCGGGTCGTCCTCCGGGATGGAGTTTTCGACCTTGCCGACCAAATCCGCGCCTACGTCAGCCGCTTTGGTGAAGATGCCGCCGCCTACGCGCGCGAACAGCGCCATTGAGGAGGCGCCCATGCCAAAGGTCAGCATGGCAGAGGTCGTGTCCTGGATGCTCAAATGGAACACGCCGGTCAGCAGGAAGTACCAGATTGACAGGTCGAGCAGCCCCAGCCCGACGACCGTGAAGCCCATGACCGAACCCGCCGAAAAGGCAACGCGCAGCCCCTGGTTCAAGCTTTCGGAAGCCGCCTGCGCGGTGCGGCAGTTGGCGGCGGTTGCAATTTTCATGCCGATAAAACCGGACAGCGCCGAGAAAAAGCCGCCGGTGACAAACGCAAACGGTACGTAATACGTGAGGAAACCCGCAAAAGCCATCACTGTCAGCACGGCAAACATAACGCCGAAGAATATCAGCACGACAGAATATTGACGTTTCAGGTAGGCGCTTGCGCCGTCGCTGATTGCCTGGGAAAGCTCCGCCATGCGCGGTGTGCCTTTGGAGAAGCCGAGCACCTTCTTTGCGGTGTACGCTACAAAAAGGAGCGCCAGAACCGAGGCTATGGGTGTTAAGTACATCATTTTCATAACAACTCTTCCTTTCGCAAACGTTTTCCCGTTCGGGAATTATATTATAATACAAATTTATCGATTTTGCAATGTTATTGAGGGCTATTTCGCGATAAATAATAAATTTTGTCTGTAATTACAATTTCAAACGTTTACGGAACGAAAGAGGAGAAAGAGGAACCTTCAAAAAAGTTTGGGAAAAACCGGGAGGAATGCTCCAAAGGCGACAAAACCATCCTAAAAAGTTCATGGGTTGAAAGTCCCGTTTATAGGACTCTTTGTGCAGGGTGCGCAAAAACGGGCGGCGAACCGATTCCGTTCCCCGCCCGCTTTCCGGTTTATGGACTGTGTCAGCGGCATCTGCCGTGATGGTGCCCGCCGCCGTGGTGGCCGGATGCCTGTACCGTCACCGCCGCCTGGCCGGATGCCTGTGCCGTGACCGCTGTCTGGCAGGAGCCGTCACACCAGCCGCAGGCGTGC
Organism: uncultured Clostridia bacterium; assembly: GCA_910586575.1. GTDB lineage: Bacteria > Bacillota > Clostridia > Oscillospirales > Butyricicoccaceae > QXXE01. The sequence goes on from CAJUJQ010000005.1 coordinate 23,709, forward strand.
TCCGCGCCGCAATAGGCCTCGCCGTTGTGCGTGTGGTACCCGGCCTGCGTGCAGCCCTCTGCCGTGCAGAGGGGACGCGTCTGGCAAGTGCCGTCACACCAGCCGCAGGCGTGCTCCGCGCCGCAGTATGCCGTGCCGTCATGATAGTGCCTGCCCGCAACCGTGCAGCCTTCGACCTGGCAGAGGTAGTAGACGGCCGGCTGCTGCTGTATCGCTGCCTGGCGGCAGTGCCCGCCGTGCGCCGACGCCGGAACGATCAGCAGTGCCGACACCGCCAGCAGGGCGGCGATTTTCTTCATGTGCATAAAAAGCCCTCCTTATGCAAAAGAAATACATTAAAAGATACTTCTATCTTACCACAGAAGCATCAAGAGAGCAAGCTGTTTTTCAGCACCTTCTTTTCGGGAGCGTGCGTGAAGTTTGCCGAAACGGCAAACTATTCGACAGCTGTCCGATAAATCGGCGTTTATTGTGGCTGCTTTGTCTTTGCGCTCCTATCATTGCACCGCCTATTATGCACACGATACCAGCAATTTGTGGAAAAGGCATCTTCTCGCCCAATAATAGCGTTGCAAAGATAACGGCTGAAAGCGGCTCTAATTGTGACAGCCTGCCCGTTCACAAGAATGATGCCCGCTATGGCAACAGGGAATCCTTGTTCTCGTTCGCGGCATGGAATTTCCCTTTTGCCAGCAGGAATATCATAACCAATAATGCACTGCCAATCAGTGTGCGCAGAAAAACAATCCCGCAGCGGTTCATTGCAATATGGCTTGCAGCAATACCGTTCAATCCGGATAGCGGTAATGCCGACAGATACGGAAGCAATGCGTTCGTGTCCAATTTTGATTCCCGCTTTCACATAATATACAGATTTCTTACCGGGTTGATAACGGCGCAGGGCAGCGGTGGTTGTTCCAGGCTGTAAATTGCAAAATGCGCAGGAATCAGCGGCAACGGAACCGTGCGTGGATACACGCGCTCAGATTTGATAATCCCAGAACTCCTCCTGCGCAAATTCCTGCTTTTCGGGCGTTTCCCTGCCGCTGGTTTTCATTTGCAGCTCGGGGTTTTTCACGCTCACCTTGGTCTGGCTGGGGATGGACTGGGTGATAAAGGCATTCGAGCCGACCACGACTCCTTCCCCGATGACGGTCGCGCCGCCAAGGATGGACGCGCCGGAGTAAATGGTTACATCGTTTTCCACCGTCGGGTGGCGCTTCGCGTGGTGGAGCGACTGCCCGCCCCTGGTGCTCATCGCGCCGAGGGTGACGCCCTGATAAATCTTCACACGGTCGCCGATCTCGGTGGTTTCGCCGATTACGATGCCGGTGCCGTGGTCGATGAAGAAATACTTGCCAATGGTGGCGCCGGGGTGGATATCAACGCCGGTAATCGTATGGGCGTGCTCGGTCATGATACGCGGAATCAGGGGGACGCCCAGCAAAAACAGCTCATGCGCAATGCGGCTGACCATGATGGCATACAGCCCGGGGTAGCAGAGGATAATTTCATCCATGCTGTAAGCGGCGGGGTCGCCGTCGAAGGCGGCTTCCACGTCGGTATCCAGGTATTCGCGGACGTGGGGGAGCCGCGCCATAAACTGCTCGGTGAGCCGCCCCGCGCGGGTGCGCGCCTCGTCCGCGGAAACGCCGCCGTGCTGGAGCGCCTTGCCGATCTGCTTGCGCAGATGATAGTCGACCTCTTCTAAAATACTGCCGATATAATAGGCGATCGTGGTGCTCTTGGGCTTGGTGGTGCCGAAATAGCCCGGGAACATGACAATTTGCAGCTTTTTCAGGATTTCAATCACGGTGTCGCGGTTGGGCTGGCTGTTCACGCCGATTTTGCAGATGGCAGGGTATTTCTCGTAGCTTCCCAATAGTGCGTCTACTACGCCGCCGAGCGAATACGGTGCGTTCTCCATATAGGGGACCTCCAATCCGGCGGGCATTCACCCGCGCAGTACAGATTTTTCAATGCACTTATTATAATATGCGGACCGGTAGAATGCAAGTCCCAAAGGACAGGGGGCACGGAAATCAATTTCTTAAAATGGAAATGCGCCGGGTGCCAAAATCATGTTTCCCAACAGGTCTAATATGGAACAAAGCTGATTCCAGGGTCCGGTATTCTTGTTGTAATTTACCGACGGGCGGATACGCACTATTGTATCCGTTAAACGGATTACATAGTGTTGATGCCGCCTGAGACTCCAATTAAAAACGCCTGGCTCTGAGAAAACCAGGCGTTTTGGGTCTCGCTCGGTAGAACGCCACCTATACCGGGAGGGGCAGCTTCCGGACGGACAAAGCCCTGACAGCTGTTTCTGCGCCTATTATACACGAAGGGCTTGCCAAAGGCAAGCCCTTTTTCCGTGGGTGGGAATTTACCGCACAATCAGCCAGCCCATATAGGCCGCGTAGCCCAGCGCCATCACAGTCCCCAGCCCCCGGCTGACGCCCCCGCGCCTGCGTATGAGCAATGTACAGAGCGCGGTTGCCAGAATCAGCACGGCAGCGTCCAGCAGGATTTCCCCGGAAACCTGAATGGGGCAGATGGCTGCGGAAGCGCCCAGAATCAACAGGATATTGAACAGGTTCGAGCCGACCGCGTTGCCCAGTGCAAGCCCGCTTTCGCCCTTGACCGCCGCAGTGATGGAGGTTACCAGTTCGGGCAGCGAGGTACCGACCGCGACAATGGTTAAGCCAATCAGCGCTTCCGACAATCCGAACATCCGCGCGATACCGGTCGCGCCGTCAATCGTCAGGTCGCCGCCCAGCACGATACATGCCAGGCCGAGCACAAGGTTCAGCGGGATGGTCCAAATGGGCGTGTTCAGCTCGGCGCTGTCCGGTTCGGTGTGGTTGGAAAGCGCTTCCCGCACCAGTACCGCCATATAGGCGACCAGCGCCGCCAGAAACGCCAGCCCCCAGGGCCGCCCGATCCTGCCGTTAAAAAAGGTAAGCACCGCGAGCAGCACCGCTGCCGCCAGGCCAGACAGCGGCAGGTCCCGCCGCAGCAGGCTGGTGTCGGCTTCCATCGGCGCGATGGCCGCGCTGATGCCGACAACCGCCAGCAGGTTAAACAGGTTCGAGCCGATGACATTGCCGACCGCGATTTCATTTGCGCCCTTGAGCGCCGCCGTAATGCTGACCGACAGCTCGGGCGCGCTGGTGCCAATCGCGACAATGGTCAGCCCGACTACGACAGACGGGATGCCCAGCCGCCGCGCGGCGGCGCACGCGCCCTCTACAAAACGGTCGGCGCCCCAGACGAGCAGGGCGAACCCCAGCGCTAACAATACAAATGACAACATGTTACTTCCTCCATCCAGCAGGCCGGTACGGGCCTGTTTTTTTACCCCGGCAAGCAAAAAGAAAGAGACTTTTCTTGCCGGAGGCGGAACGCTCCGCCCAAGCAATAAAAGTCTCGCGTCTTTTTGGAGTGCGGCGCCGGGCCTTTCAGCCGTACTGACGACAGCCGCAAACATCCCCTACGGGATGCACGCTACTCCCCCTTATATGCCCTTATTATACCTTCTTTTGGGACGATTGTCAAGAATCAGGAACCGCCTTTTTCAGTTTTCCCGAAACGCGCGGATTGATACGCTGTCTGTGCCTTCCAGACAGGTCAGTTATCTGCCGGGAAACGGATACCGGCGGACTGCCGCGCCTGGGTCAGGATACGGCTCACCAGCAGGGACTGCTCCAGGGCCTTTTGGCAGGCGCTGTAATCCCCCTCCCGTATCTGCCGCAGGAAGGTGCGGAACTCCGCTTCCATGCGGTGCTGTGTCGGCGTTTGGAGCGTTTCCCCGGTTCCGTTGTTCAGGTGCAGGCGTACCCCTTCGCAGAGGTTCGCCGGGGTTTCCTGCATCAAATAACCCTCTGTCCCCTGGATCAGGTACCGGCTCGGCGCGGAGCAGTCCTTGGCGGCAATGCTGACCGCCTGGAAACCCGGATATGCCAGCGTCAGAATCCCGCTGGTATCAATCCCGCGCGCCATATTGGCGTGGTATGCTGCCTGTTCCGGCGCACCGAACAAACCTGCCAGCCAATGCACGTTATACAGGTTCAAATCCATCAGCGCCCCGCCGGACTGCGCCGGGTCAAAGGCCGGCGCTGTTTCGCCGCGCCGGAACGCGTCATAGCGGCTGCTGTATTGGCTGAAATTGCAGCTGACCAGCCTGATTTCCCCAATCCGGGGCAGTAACGATTTCAGCGCGGCGTAGTCCGGCTGATACAGGGTTGTAATGGCTTCGTACAGGAATACGTGCTTTTCCCGTGCCAGCGCGGCCAGTTCCTCCGCTTCGCGGCAATTGCTGGCAAGCGGCTTTTCAACGATGACGTGACGCCCCTGCGCAAGCGCTTCCTTCGCCATCGGCATATGCAGGGCGTTCGGTACGCCGAGGTAAATGGCGTCTGTCTCCGCCAGCATGGCGGGATAATTCGTGTATACCGCCGAAATGTCGTTTTCCGCAGCAAGCTGCGCCGCCTTTAAGGCGCTTCTCGGCGTGGAACACAGCCCGACTGGCTCCCAGCCCCACGCGCGGAGCCTGGGGAGCACCGTTTGGACGATCATCCCGGTTCCTGCAATTGCTAATTTCATCCTGTTTCCTCCATCATTTTTTATACAGTATACAATCTTTTTGCATCAAAAACAAGCGCGTTAAAAAGAGGCGGCTTTGTTTATTTTTCAGATTTGCTCATTTAGAGCAGAAAAGATATATTTTCCAAGATGCCGCCATCCTGCGCAGTGTGTCCGAAAATATCATTCGCCGCCGCTGTCCAAGCGGAAGCGGCGGCGCTTCTATTTCCATGCGGCGGTGCATAGGAATGTAGTATCGACACGCAGGAGGGGGAAGCGGCATTGAAGGGCTTACCGGAGGAACGCGCCGTTATGCTGGCGCAGTACATCATTGAAGAAGAAGCAACCGTGCGGCAGGCGGCGGCACGGTTTGGGATATCAAAATCAACGGTACATAAAGACGTAACCGAGCGCTTGCGGCAGCTCAACCGTCCGCTGTATCTTCAGGTGCAGGCGGTACTGAATAAAAACAAGCAGGAACGCCATATCCGCGGCGGGCTGGCGACGCGGGAGAAATACCGCCACAAATAAGCGTCAAACCCGCGGACAGGCAAAAAAGCCCGCCGGTGCGCATGACGGGCACACCGGCGGGGGATTGGATTCCGTTTTCCGGGCAAAGCAGGAATGCTCAGTTTTGGGAAAGCTCGTGCAGGCAGTCCTCGCAAAGGTTCCGGCCCTTGAAATGGATTACGTTTTTCGCGTTGCCGCAGAAAATGCAGGCAGGCTCATATTTCTTGAGAATAATTTGGGAACCGTCAACATAGATTTCCAATGCGTCCTTGACCTCGATGTCCAATGTGCGGCGCAGCTCAATCGGCAGGACAATGCGACCTAATTCATCTACTTTTCTGACAATACCAGTCGATTTCATTTGGAAACACTCCTTCAAAGAATATTTTTCAATTTCTTCTTCTCCGTCCATATGAAGGCGGAGCCAACCCATACGCTGTATGGCCTTGAAAGGGGGGCGCAAATTGCTTTCGTGGATCTGGGCCGCCTTTCTTGTGCTCAGTTTTGTTTGTGGCGCCGCGACCGGCAGGCTTGGGCAGGTGACGGCCGCCATGGCAGCGGGCGCCGGGCAGGCCGTAGCCCTGCTGGTGTCCATCACCGGCCTTATGTGCTTTTGGTCGGGGATGATGGAGGTCATCTCACGCGCAGGGCTGGCAGGGGCGATAGCGCGCCTGCTGCGGCCTGTGCTGCGTCCGCTGTTCGGCGAGGCATCCAGGGATGCGCAGGCCATGGAGGCAGTCAGCGCGAATGTGACGGCAAACCTGCTGGGGCTTTCCAATGCGTCCACACCCATCGGCCTGCGTGCCGCAGAGCGCTTATATGCGGTCTGTGGCGGGCGCGGCGCGCCGGATGCGGTGTTGACGCTGGTGACGCTGAACTCCGCTTCTATCCAGCTGATCCCCTCTACCGTTGCCGCGGTGCGCGCCTCTTTGGGGGCGGCTGCGCCGTTTGACATTATGCCGGCGGTCTGGGGGGCTTCGGTCGTCTCGGTGCTGGCGGTGGTTTTTGCCGGACGTGTGCTGCGTCCCGTTTTTCCGGACACTGCGCGGGAAATGGAAAAACATAGCAGGAAATGACAAAACATGTAAGCTCTTTTTACAATTAGTATTATGAACTTACTTAACTGTAAATTTTGTCAAACGCTGTCGAGGCAAAAAATAATTTTGTTTCTGGCGGAAAAAGACGGATTCTGCCGAGAAAAAAGACGGAGGGCGTTCGATATGGATGGGTTGACATCCGCAGTGGTGCCGCTGCTGCTTGCCGCGGCAGGGGTTTACGCTTTGTATAACAACGTTGATGTATTCCCCGCGTTTTTAACGGGGGCAAAGGAGGGGCTGCATACAGCCGTCGGAATCCTACCTACGATGGTGGGAATGCTGACGGCGGTATATATGCTGCGGGCGTCCGGCTGCATCGACCTGCTCGGGCAGGCGCTTGCGCCGGTGCTGACGCGGCTGGGCATCCCGGCGGAATGTGCGGCGCTGGTGCTCCTCAAGCCGGTATCCGGCGGGGGAGGACTCGCGCTCGGCAGCGAGGTCATGCGTCAGGCAGGGCCGGACAGCTATGCGGGGCGCGTGGCCGCCGTCATGCTGGGCGCGTCGGAAACCAGTATCTACACCATCAGCCTGTATTGCAGCCACGTGGGGCTGCGCCGCACGCGGTACGCGCTTCCGGCGGCGCTGCTGGGGGATTTGGCCGCGTTCACTGCTTCCGCGTTTTTTGTCAGGCTGCTGTTCTGAGACATTGCCCCGGCGTACCGGCAGTGCCAAAAAACAACAATAACCGACCTCCTGATTACTATTATATCGACTGATTCTCATTTGTCCAGTAGGAAAAAGCAGATTTGGCAATTCAGTCAATAATTTCCGGTTCTGGACAGCTGTTTTTCAACATATTATCATGACAAATGCAACTTTTTGCCATGATAAAGATAATATTCTCTTGAAGATTGAAAGATTATAGGAGTTTCTTTGTAAAAAATAGAAATGCTGGCAAAAAAAAAGCTGGAAGCGCAGCGGGTGCGCTTCCAGCCATTTTTGTAGAAAGCTGTAAAGTCTGTCAATCAGCGGGTCGTCAGCTCGCCGCCGGGAACTTCCTTGCCGTTCTCGTCATAGGTAAAGAAGCCCTTGCCGGTCTTGACGCCGAGCCAGCCTGCACGGACCATCTTGCGGAGCAGGGTGTGCGGGCGGTACTTCGGGTCGCCAGTCTCGCGGTACAGGGTCTCCATAATCGCCAGGTTGACGTCGTGGCCAACCAGGTCGGCGGTATGGAGCGGGCCGGACTTCATGCCGGCGCCGTTCTGCATCGCAATATCGATATCAGACGGGGAAGCAAGGCCGTCGGCGTAGATGCCGATCGCTTCGTTCATCATCGGGATGAGGATGCGGTTCACAACAAAGCCGGGGCCTTCGACGACGGATACCGGGGACTTGCCCAGGGAAGACATCAGCTCGAACGCGGTCTTGAAGGTCTCGTCCGAGGTCTGGATGCCGCGGGTCACCTCAACCAGCTTCATGATCTGAGCCGGGTTGAAGAAGTGGCAGCCAATGACCTTGTCCGCACGGTTCGGGACGGCGGAAGCAATCTCGGTGATGGACAGCGCGGAGGTGTTGGTGCCGATAATGCAGTTGGCGGGCAGGATGCCGTCGAGATCCTTGAGCAGCTCTTTCTTCAGATCCATGCGCTCGAGAATGACTTCCATAATGAAGTCGGCGTCCTTCGCAGCAGAGCGGTCAACGGAGGTCTTGAGACCGGCCAGCAGCTCATCCTTGCGTTCAGCGGTCATCTTTTCCTTTTTCACGAGGAAATTCAGGTCGCCCGTGATGGTCTTGACACCGCGGTCAATAAACTCCTGCTTGATGTCCAGCATGGTCACGTTGTGGCCGTTGGTCAGGAAAACTTCCGCAATACGCGCGCCCATGTTGCCAGCGCCAAATACACATACATTCATGATAAGATAACCTCACTCTTTTTTCATTTCATAACCAAGGCTGTATTCAGAATATACAGTCAGAATTCAGCGGCAGCCGCCGCTGGTCATTACTTATTCTTGAATTCCTTTGCGGGCTTGTCCTTGTTCTTGTCGAGGAAATACGCCATGCCATACTTCTGGTCCTCGGTCGCGAAGCACTCGCCGAAGATGTTGCCTTCCAGCTTGAGCGCGGAATTCAGGTCGGTCTGCATGCCAACGTTGATGGCTTCCTTGCAGAGGGAAACCGCGATCGGCGCCTGCGCCGCAATCTCCTCAGCGAGCTTGACAGCTTCGTCGAGCAGGTTCTCAAGCGGGTAAACATAGTTGACCAGGCCCATTGCCAGCGCGTCCTGTGCGGAGTAATTGCCGCGCGCGGTGTAAATGAGCTCCTTGGCCTTGCCAAGGCCGACGATACGCGCCAGACGCTGGGTGCCGCCGCAGCCGGGGGTAATGCCCAGGCCGACCTCCGGCTGGCCAAACAGCGCGTTGTCGGAAGCAAGACGGATGTCGCAGGACATCGCCAGCTCGCAGCCGCCGCCGAGGCAGAAGCCGTTGATTGCCGCGATAACCGGACGCTTGAAGTTTTCAATCTTCCAGCAGACACGGTTGGAATCATTGCCGAAAGCCTTGCCTTCCGCAACCGTCATGGTAGACATCTGCGCAATATCCGCACCGGCAACAAAAGAGTTCACGGTCTTGCCCTTCTTGTTGACAACCGAAGAACCGGTCAGGACAACCGCGTATACGTCTTCCATTTTGCCGACTTCGTCAAATGCTTCTTCCAGCTGGGCATACATATCGGTAGAAAGCGCGTTCATCGCTTTCATGTGCTCGATCTTGACAATGGCTACATGGCCTTTTTTCTCGATTACTACATCAGTCATTGGAAAAACTTCCCTTCATTTTGTTTTCAGCGGATATGCGCCGGATGACGGGGGAACCCGGAGAGCAAGCGCCCTCCGGGCACCTGTGGATTCCCCCGCAAATCAGTCCAAATTACTTGCAGAGTTCGTCGCGCTCAACGATGATTGCTTCGCCCATGCCGCCGCCGATGCACATCGTAGCCAGGCCGATAGTCAGGTCGCGCTTGATCATTTCATAGATCAAAGTGGTGGTGATACGGCTGCCTGCCGCGCCGATCGGGTGGCCCAGTGCAATCGCGCCGCCGTTGACGTTGACAATGTCCATATTGAAGCCCAGGGTGGTGTTGACCGCGCAGGCCTGCGCCGCAAACGCCTCGTTGGACTCAATCAGCTCGAGGTCGGCAACCGTCAGGCCGGCGCGTGCCAGCGCCTGCTTGGTGGACTCGATCGGGCCGACGCCCATGATGGACGGGTCGCAGCCGACAGAACCATAAGAACGGATCTTTGCCAGCGGCTTCAGGCCGTGCGCCTTCACATACTCCTCAGAAGCGATGATCATCGCGGCGCCCGCGTCGTTGATGCCGGACGCGTTGCCCGCGGTAACGGTGCCGTCCTTCTTGAAGGCCGGGCGCAGCTTGGCAAGGCCCTCCAGCGTGGTCTGCGGGCGGCAGTGCTCGTCGGTGTCGAAAACAACGGTATTCTTCTTGACCTTCACTTCCATCGGGACGATCTCATCCTTGAAGCGGCCGGAGGAAATCGCGGCGGCAGCCTTCTGCTGGGAAGCCAGCGCAATTTCGTCCTGCATCTCACGGGTGATGCCGTACTTTTCAGCAATATTCTCGGCGGTAACGCCCATGTGATACTGGTTGAATACATCGAAAACGCCGTCGTAAACCATCATATCAACCATCTTGACATCGTTCATACGAGCGCCCCAGCGCATATTGCGCGAAATGTAGGGAGCGCCGGACATGGATTCGCAGCCGCCCGCAAGGATCAGCTTGTCGTCGCCGGACTTGATGATCTGCGCAGCCAGCGACAGTGCCCGCATGGAGGAACCGCAAACCTTGTTAATGGTCATCGCCGGGGTCTCAATCGGGAGGCCGGCGCCGAGCGCTACCTGGCGCGCAACGTTCTGGCCAACGCCGCCCTGGAGTACCTGGCCGAACAAGGTTTCGTCGATTTCCTTAACGTCAATCCCCGCGCGCTCGATTGCGCCCTTGGCAGCGGCAATACCGAGCTGGGAGGAATGTACGTCCTTCAGGGTTCCGCCGTAGGTGCCAATCGCAGTACGGGCGGCTGAAACAATGTAAACATTCATCTTTTTCAGTCTCCTTTTTCTTTTTTTTCCTTTTTTTATGGGATAACCCTCCCCGGACGGGGTGCCCGGGGAAGGGGGTGCGCAGGGGATTGTGTAATAATCGAGTCAGGCTATCTTAAAAAATGCTGTAAATCAGCGTTCTATGGTAATCGGGAGAAAAATCAGTCGTTCTTCAGCCCCATCAGCTCGTCGCGGAAAATGCGGGCATCCATCAGCTTGACGCTGCCGTCCACCTGATAAGCGATCTGCGGCTCGAACTCCATCTGGTCGAGCACCTGGGTCTTGAGGTCGATGCCGGGGGCGATTTCAATGAGGGTCACGCCTTCGGGGCGCAGCTCAAAGACAGCGCGCTCGGTGATGTAAAGAACCGGCTGATGGACCTTGTTTGCGTACGTACCGGAGAAGGTGATGTGCTCCACTTCCTTGACGAACTTCTTCTTGCCGCCCTCCTGGGTAATGACAAGCTTGCCGTCTACACAGTCGGTCTTGAGTCCCTTTGCGGTGAAGGTGCCGCAGTAAACGACCTTCTTGGCATTCTGGGTGATATCGATGAATCCGCCCGCACCGGCGAGACGGGTACCGAACTTGGAAACGTTCAGGTCACCATTCGGGGCAGTTTCCGCAAGGCCGAGGAAGGCAACGTCAAGGCCGCCGCCCTGGTAAAAATCGAACTGCACATTGTGCGGGATGATGCACATTGCGTTTGCGGCCGCGCCGAACTGGGTGCCGCCGTAGGGGACGCCTGCAATGGAGCCAGCCTCAACGGTCAGGGTCATGGAATCGGAGATGCCTTCCTCTGCCGCGACGTTGGCAATCTTTTCGGGAGCGCCGGTACCGAGATTGACGATTGCGTCCGGCGGCAGCTCCATGGCGGCGCGGCGGGCAATGATTTTCTTCGCGTCCATCGGGATGGGCGGGATAGCGTCAACGGGGATACGGAACTCGCCGGTCAGCGCGCCGTCGTAGGGCATGCCAAGGCACTGCATGTTGTCCTCTTCGGAACCAACAACGATAGAATCAACATAAATACCGGGAATCGCGACCAGCTTGGGATCGAGGGAGCCGCCCTGGACGATCTTTTCGACCTGGACGATGACCTTGCCGCCGGAGTTCTTGCACGCCTGGGCCATCGCGGTGACATCCAGGGGGCCGATCTCGCGGTGGACGGTGCAGTTGCCGTACTCGTCGGCATAGGAGCCGCGCAGGAATACGACGTTAATCGGGAAGCCCTTGTAGAGCAGGCGCTCCTCGCCTTCGATGTTGACAATCTTGACGAGATCCTCGGTGGTGTGAGAGTTCAGCTTGCCGCCGCCGTTGCGGGGGTCGGCAAAGGTGTAAAGGCCGACGTGAGTGATAGTACCAATATTGTGCGCCGCGATATCGCGGTACATGTGGGAGATAACGCCCTGAGGCAGGTTGTAGGCTTCGATCTTGTTGTTCAGCGCAAGCTCACCCAAACGGGGGGCGCGGTCCCAGTGGCCGCCGATAACGCGCTTTACGAGGCCCTCATGGCCGTAATGGTCGCCGCCGGTGCCGTCGCGGTGGCCCTGGCCTGCCGCAAAGAACAGGGTCAGATCCTTCGGATGGCCGGTTTCGAGGAAGCGTTTCTCAAGCGCGGTGGAAAGCGCTTCGGGGCAGGCGCAGCTTACGAAACCGCCGGTTGCGATGGTATCGCCGTCATTGACCAGCAGGGCGGCTTCTTCCGCGGTCAGTACACGAACTCTTTTCATAATTATTCTACATCCTTTACATAAATTTGTCAATAAAAATACTCCGGAATCTGAGGATTCCGGAGTGCGCGTATTTTCGTCAGGAATCCTGTTGTTCTGCCGCAAGAGAACGGATGGCAGCGGGAACAGCGTCTGCCTCCTCCCGGCTGTGTACGGTGAACCGGCGCACAGCCGAAATTTCTTCATAAAGGTAGGGACAGCCGGTACAGCCGCGAAGGATCAGCAGCACGTCATATTTCCCCCCATCCTGTGGAAGGGAAAAGCTGGCAATGCCGTCAAGGGCGTCCCGGATTTGCCGGTAGGCCTCGCCCCGGTCATACCGCGGGTTGCACCCACCACAAAATTTCACACAACAGGCAAGCATAATTGGTCGTACCTCCTGGATAAAAGAGGGCTGTCACTCGCCGCCGACGCGGGCGGGACAAAGGGCCTGGGGAGAGCGCTGATGCTCTGGGATTAGTTGATACGGGCAATCTTTTTCGCCAGTTCCTTCTTCATCTCGAGGTTGGACTGGCGCGCGATCATGATACGCTGTGCTTGCGGCGAGCCTGCGCCGTGCATGGACTCCGGCAGGTAGCCGACAGCGGCGGTACCCATGGTCATGTTCTCAATCAGGCGGAGGATCCGCATACGGTCCTCGGTCGGAACGGAAGCAACGCCCTTGAAATACTTGTCGATGTAGTCATGCAGCTCCGGGGTGCGGAAATCGGCCTCGGAAGGCAGGGTAACCATAGCGCCGCCCGCCAAATCCTGCGCTAGGCGCGCAATCTCATACGGGAAGCGGGTGACGTTCTGCTTGCAGACGTTCGCGAGCAGCAGGTCAATGAGGTAGTTGCCCGCCTTGGTCTTGCTGCCCTGGGACGAGCAGGCGATACCGCAGCAGTACAGGGTTTCGTTCAGGTGGGTCATCTCGATGAGCTTATCCTTGACATGGGAGGCCTTTGCGGAGCCTGCCATATCACCGGCCAAAGCGGTAGCGCCAATCAGAACGTCGCCTACGCCGACCTTGCAGCCGCCGTAGCTCTGGCGGTGGTAGCCCGCGAAGCGCTCGACGATCATGCCGGCAAACTTCACCTCGCCGTTGAGGAAGATACGGTCATTCGGAACGAATACGTGGTCGAAGATGACCAGCACTTCATGCCCGCCGTAAACCTTGTTACCGACGTCGATGTCGTTGTACTCCTCAATCTTGCGGGTATCGCAGGACTGACGGCCATAAATCAGGGTAATGCCCTCAGAATCGGTCGGGACCGCGAAGGAAATCGCGTAGTCCTCATCGCCGGGGCGCATGGAGATAGTGGGCATCACCAGCACTTCATGGGAATTGATGAAGCCGGTCTGGTGCGCCTTTGCGCCGGTGACGTATACGCCGTCGGCGGTGCGCTCTACGACATGCAGGAACAGGTCGGGGTCGGCTTGCTGGGAGGGGGACAGCGAACGGTCGCCCTTGACGTCGGTCATTGCGCCGTCAACCGCCAAATCCCCATCCTGCACGCGGGTCAGGAACTTGACAAAATTCTCGTGGTACTTGGTGCCGCATGCTTCGTCGGTCTCATAGGTTGCCGAGAAAACAGCGTTCATCGCGTCCATACCGACACAGCGCTGGAAGCAGGCCGCGGTCTTTTGGCCGAGCAGGCGCTGCATCTTGACCTTTTTAATCAGGTCGTCGGTGGACTGGTGCATATGGGTGAAGCGGTTGATCTTCTTGCCGGTGATATGGGAAGTCGCGGTCATGAGATCCTCATACTGCGGGTCCTCCGCCAGCTCATAGGTTGCGGCAAAGGAATTCAGCGACGGGCGGATGACCGGGTCGTCCACCGGGTTTTCAACCTTTTTGCCGAACATCCACAGGTTGAGGTTCAGTTTCCGCAGGCTCTCAATATACTGGGCTTTGGTCATCATAACGGTAGGTATCCTTTCTTTTTACATCTTCCAACCGAAAAACGGTTATAAACGACGCCGCAGGCCGGAAGCAAAACCGGGGACGAAGCAACCGGCCCCCGCGCCGCAGCGCCTATCAATCCGCCGCACAGGCGGCGGTCAAATCCGGCGACCGCGCCGTCGGATTTGACACCTCTGCCGGAGCGCGGTGTGCCATCCAAAGGATGGTGCATGGAGCGCAGGCCGGACTGACGTGCGGCCAAAGGCCGCAGCAGAATAAAATCTTCCTGGTTCATACACCCATAATCCAAAGATTTTTGGGGGGACGCCCAGTGTCAGAAGCACTCGCGATAGATGCGCTCCATCAAATCCTTGGTCATCGGGACGTAGGAATTGGTAATCAGGCGCTGCTGGTTCTCCATAACGGATACGGGGAAATCAACAATGTCGGATTCCTTGAAGCCGTACTCATGCAGCGGCTTGAGCGGCAGGATCTTCTCTTCCAGCTCTGCCAGCTTTGCCAGCGCCTGGGACGGTTCGCAGCCCAGAATCCGGCCAACCAGGGCCTTGAACTTTGCCAGCTCGCCATCCGGCTTGATCTCGTCATAGATTTCGAGGATCTTGCCAAACAGGGCATAATTGGACTCGCCGTGCGGGACATGGTAGGTGCCGCCAAGCGGGAAGGACATGCCGTGTACGGTTGCGCAGCCAGCCTTCAGGAAAGCAATACCGGCGTACAGCGAAGCGGTGACAAACTCTTCCAGATAATCCAGGCGCGCGTCCGGGCCGTTTTCGCCGATGCGGCGGAAGCCCTCGAGAATCAGCTCCATTGCCTTGACGGAGTACATCTCGGAAGTCATGGTCTTACGCGCCGGGGACAGATAGGACTCGGTCGCATGGATGAGCGCGTCAATCGCGGAAGCGGCGAACGGCTTCATCGGCAAGGTCTTGAGCAGGTCGGGAATCAGGCAGACCTTGTTCGGGATGATGTCGTCGGAAACCAGGCCGAGCTTGGTCTCGCCGCCGGTCAGCACGCCGTTCTTCTCGTCCTTAACGATGGCAACCGAAATATTGGTGACCTCGGAACCGGTGCCGCAGGTCGTCGGGATGGCGATGACTTCCTTCTCGTGAACAACAGGCTCGCGCTTGAAGTACAGCTCATGTACCGAGCTGGGGCGCTTGCAGCCCAGCAGCTTGCAAAGGTCCATAATCGCGCCGCCGCCGATGGCGATAACACGGTCATAGCTCTCGTAGGGGATCCGCTCGTACATGGTCTCGATCATGGCCTCGGACGGCTCGCCCACGCCGAACTTCTCCTGGAATACATAGGTGCAGGCCAGATTGAACTGCTCCATAAAGGGCTTGTAGATAAATTCGTTGGTCAGCACGACGTCGCGCTCTCCAAGGGAGAATTCCTGCGCAAACTCACCGAAGTTTGCAAACTTGTAGATGGTGGGAGCAATGATAATCTCCCTCTTGTCTTTCATCAGGGAAGCGCTGAAAGAATCCATAGCCATAGTAAACATCTCCATTTCAAAATTTTGTGTTCTCCGGGCCTGCGCACGGGATGGCAGACCCCCAATAAAAAGCTCCGGGGGTGTTTGCCGGGGCGTTTTATCACTGTTTATCGGAGGGGGCAGTCCCCCTCTCCCTCTATTGTACCAAGGATTCAATGAAAATGCAACTAAAATAATCAACAAATAACCAAAACATATTCACAGCACCTTGCCGAATCCCCAAAAAAGAAATGGCATACACAACATTTTGTGCATGCCATTATTTTATCGTACTTTTTGTTATTTGTAAATAATAAAATGAAGCTTTTTCGGGAAAATTCTGTGAAAATGTTGAAGCAAGATAGGAGGCTGCACCAATTTTTTGGCAGCGCTGTCTGCCGTGCGGGTGCTTTACGGCGGATGTGCATCCGTGCATCCGGATACAAAGCCCTGTTTGGGGCGGGCGGCTTCATGAACCCGGCTGCGCAGGCTCGATTTTTTTGCGGTAGGCCTTCGGGGATACGCCGACATGCTTGGTAAACTGCGCCGAAAAATAGCTGGTCGTTTCGTAGCCCACCCGCGCGCCGATCTCGCTGATTGACAGGTCGGTGGTCAGCAGCAGGGTTTGTGCCTCGCCAATACGGCGGCGCAGCAGGTATTTCATCGGGGAATAGCCGCACATCGACTTGAATACGTGCGTCAGGTACGGCGCGCTGACGCGCAGCGCCTCCGCGATTTCCGGCATGCCGATGTCCTCCGCGTAATGCAGGTCAAGGTACGCTTTGATGCGCTCGCCCAGCACGGATTCCGCTTCCGCGACAGGCTCCGCCGCGTTGCCCAGCAGCGGCAGGATACGGGTTAGGAACGCTTCCGCTAATAATTGGGAATAGGTTTCCAGGCTTTGGCAGCCTGTGCCCAGCGATTGCCGGATCAGTTCATAGAGCGTTTCCAGCTCGTGGGAAATCGCCCCGCAGTGGAACACCGGCGGGATATCGTCCGGCAGCAGCGCGTTTTTGCGCAGCCCCGGCAGGGACAGGCCGTCAATCGCCAGACAGTAAGTGCTGACGCCGTTTTCCGCCCAGACGCTTTCATCGTGCAGGACGCCGCTGTTGTAGACAATCAGGTCGCCTGCGGATACTTTGTATAAGCGGCTGCCAATCAGGTAGGTGCACGTACCCTCGCGCAGCAAAAGCACCTCGACAAAATCATCATGCGCGTGCATGACGCGCGGGGATTTGTCCTCATCCGCGTTGATTTCCCCGAAGTAGCGCAGCCGGGGGTGGTTCTCTCCCGTGAACATAGGTTCATAGGGGTTCCGAACATAATATTGTATCATGGATAGGGAGCCTCCTTGCGGCACGCCTGCCGGAAATCAGGAATTGTGAATCAATAAATTGTGACAAGTGCGCCGCAGATGCTTTCGCCGGACAAGGCGCGTTTCCGCAGTATGGAGGAAGAAGGTGCAGGCGATTGTCGCAAGTTATTTTTAGGCTTTTCACATTTCTGCCGCGCGGATGCGGGAACCTTTTGCGCGGCTGCTTTTTATTTTACACGATCTACCGCCAAATTGCAACCAAAACAGCAGCCAAAACCGGGAAATCCTACTCGACAGGCGGCCCGCAACGTGTTATACTAGAAGAAAAAAGAGAAAGCGTCTCTAACGGTGCGGGCAGCCGCACAGAGGGCTTTTATTATAGGAGGTTTGGTTATGCTGGCAAACGATTTTCAGGAGTGTAAATTATCCCGCCTTGGCTTCGGGACCATGCGCCTGCCGCTGCTTGGGGATGGCTCCGACCATTCCGCCATTGACGTGGAGCAGGTCAACAAGATGGTGGATTACGCGATTGCGCACGGCGTCAATTATTTCGATACCGCGTACCCTTACCACGGCGGGAAATCGGAAACGGTGGTTGGCGCTTCGCTGGCGCGATACCCGCGTGACAGCTACTATTTAGCGGACAAGTACCCCGGCCACCAAATCAGCGATACATACGACCCGGCGGCGGTGTTTGAAGAGCAGCTCGAAAAGTGCGGCGTCGATTATTTCGACTTCTATCTGCTGCACAATGTCTATGAAAATTCCATTGCGGTTTATAAAGACGGGCGCTGGAAGATTACCGATTATTTTATTGAACAGAAGCGCAAAGGGCGCATCAGGCACCTGGGCTTTTCCTGCCACGGCGGGCTGGAGGTTATCCGCGATTTCCTGGACTACTGTGGGACGGAAATGGAATTCTGCCAGATTCAGCTGAACTATCTCGATTGGACGCTTCAGCAGGCAAAGGAAAAATATGAGCTGCTGACCGGGCGCGGCATCCCGGTCTGGGTCATGGAGCCGATCCGCGGCGGGCGTTTGGCGGCGCTGCCGGACAAATCCATGGAGACGTTGCGCGGCTTCCGTCCGGAGGCGACCGGCGCGGCCTGGGCGCTGCGCTTTTTGCAGGGGCTTCCCAACGTCAAAATGATCCTCAGCGGCATGTCCAATCTGGAACAGATGGTGCAGAATATTGCCACTTTCGAGGAGGAACAGCCGCTTTCGGACACTGAGCAGTCCGCGCTGCTGGCGGTTGCCGAGGAAATCAAGAACGCCATTCCCTGCACGGCCTGCCGCTACTGCTGCGATGGCTGTCCGAAGGGGCTGGATATCCCGATGATGATTGCGGCATACAATGAAGTACGCTTCCAGCCGGGGCTGTATACCCGGATGAAATTCGACGCGCTGCCCGAGGAAAAACGCCCGTCCGCTTGTATCGCCTGCGGCAAGTGCAGCAAAGCCTGCCCGCAGGGTATTGACGTTCCGGCGGCGCTCAAGGCGCTGGCGGAAGCGCTGCCGGCCCTGCCGGATTGGGCAGAGATCTGCAAAACCCGCGCGGAGGAAGCGCGGCGCAACCGGGAGCAGCAGAAACGCTGATTTCGCAGCCAGTCGGATTTATCAAACAGCAAGCTGTCTTTT
Source organism: uncultured Clostridia bacterium (assembly GCA_910586575.1). Lineage (GTDB taxonomy): Bacteria > Bacillota > Clostridia > Oscillospirales > Butyricicoccaceae > QXXE01. Next base: position 42,021 of record CAJUJQ010000005.1, read on the forward strand.
CCGCATACACCATTAAATAAAGAGGGGGCTGGCTCTTTGTTGTATAATTGAGGTATGGGCAGACAATTACTATAAAAGGGTTATAGCACGCTGTCAAAGGCGCGTCGAAGCAACTGCTGCTGCAAATCTCGCCGACGTTCAGTATATTACGCATTATGATAGCACAAAAATCGGCGGAGGGGAACTGTCCAATGCTGAAATATATCGAAAAAATCCTGCTTTCGTTCCGATACTGTCTTTCCAGGCAGACGGCTCTCAGCCGGTGGTGGTTTCGTTCGCTTTATGGCTTTTCAGCCCTATTTATCCATAACTAAATTTATTTCTGATCAGCAATTCTGCCCTTCTGATCCTGATTTTTGATGATGTTGCCGGATAGGGAACTTTTAACTGTCCAGTGATTTTGTACTTGCGATAAAAACGTCGTAACTTCCAGGTGGAATGATGTTTTTTATGCGGATAAAGCGAACCATTAAAAAGCGCCTGATGGTGAAAAAGGAGTTGGCTCCGCAGGATGCGGAGCCAACTTAGAAAGGAGAAAAGAGAAAAAGAGAAAAAGAAGAGGTCAAAGTCCAAGACGCTCAAACTGTTCAAGTGGTGCGTCGTGTCGGGTTAAAGCCATCCGCAGCTTTTGCTTCATTGTTTCTTCCAAAGCTGCGTCCTCAATTGGATGTTCCTGCGCATAGTCTTTCAAGATGTTGAATAACAGGTTTTTTTCGTTATATACTTTACGGTTTTCAAACGACTGCGTCCAGTTCGTGAAATTCACGATATCCGCCGGGAACTTATAGACAGGATAACGTGTCCATGACAGAAAACGTCCCATTTCAATCTTATCATAATCCTTGACAGCGCAGCCATCGTCGCCGCCGAGGTACTGCCGAAGCAGGCTTGGTACTGCGCAATAGACGTTCAGGGGCCGGTTCGTTTCGTCTTTTGGTGCGCGGATATAGGTATAGACCCCATCATTCAGGGCAACCTCGTGCCCGAAATAGCCATAGAGGATATCCGTATGAATGGATGCTGTTTCCTTACGGAGCAGGGGCAGCAGGCTGCGCCCGTGCAGTGGATATGGAATGACAGCCTCCGGAATCTGATAATACTCCATCGCTGTGGGCAAAATATCAATATTTTGCGTTAATGCGCCGCAGCGCCCGGGGGCAATATCAGGATGGCAGACAATCAGAGGGATATGATACACCTCATTATAATTTGCCATGTAGTTCTTGCCCATATACCCATGCTCGCCCAGATGATAGCCGTGGTCCGTCGTAAAAATGACCATCGTATCTTCCCAGAGGCTGTATCGGTCCATCACGTCCAATAGCTCTCCAAGATGGCGGTCAGCCATGGTGAGTGTCGCCTTGCAGCGGCGTTTTAAATGCTCGGTTTCCGCGTCGCTGAATTCATTTGCGCCATAGTTGGGGTGGGTAAAGTCATAGCCTTCATAATCCCCCGGCTTCTCGTAAAGGTCAAGATAATACTTCGGGCAGTCATATGGCTCATGGGGGTCGAAGGACTCAATCCAGAGTAAAAAGTTATCCGCTCCTTGATTTTCTTCCAACCATTGCGCGGCGTTGTAAAGGGTGCAGACGCTGGGATAATCATATTCGTTTTTGAAATGCTTCCGGTTTTCCTCCTCCGCTTCGGAATAGGTTCCTTTATACCAGTCGGGCCGCCGCTCCGGACGGATACCATTTTGATCCGGGCGTACCCAAACCGGATCACCTTCCTGCCCGCGATAAACGTTCCACGCGGTAAATCCTTTTGTATAGTTTTCTCCGCCCGGAATCACATAATGCGCGTGATCGGTAAACATCTGGCTATGCACGTTTTGATGCTGCGCCAGGATTGCGGGCATTGAGAAATCGAAGGGTTCCATACCGCCCCAGGGCTTTTCCAAGAAGTTAAGGCGTCCTGTCAGCAGGTCGCGGCGTGCCGGCATGCAGGGCGCGGAACCCGTCCAATGCTGGTCAAAGACAACACCGCGCGCGGCAAGCCGCCGGATATTGGGTGTGATGGCTGTATCAGCCGGGTTTTGGCTGTAAAGATCAAGCATCCGCCGGTTCAGCGTATCCATCAGGATAAAAATCGTTTTCATAGTTCACTTCCTTATTACTGCAATGTACATGTGCCGGCCTATTCTGAATATTCAGGCACACTGCCCTGTTTGATTTCCAAAAGGTTCGTTAATGATAAACGCGCTGCTCTGCATATTTTGTTGTCCATGTAAGCTGTGCGGTGGGGTATTGGTCAATTACAAATTCCATCCGGTGCCGCGCTTCGGTGATTTCCGCCTGATATGCCGGGTCGCCAATCCGGTTCTCTGTTTCCTGCGGGTCTTTTTCCAAGTCGTAATATTCCTCGTAGGAGGCCCCCGGCTCATCGTATCCTATATATTTGATATATTTTCCGCGTGTTGTCACGATCATCCTCCAGGCATTGCTTCGCCTGCCGCCCGCGCCGCGCTTTGCGAGGATTTCTGCCTTTGCCGCGGCATTTTCCGGGTGTTCTTCGGAGAAATCAGATTCGCAGTATGTCCAATCACGGATTTTCTCACAGGTCCCCGTCAGGATCGGAAGAAAAGAACGGCTGGGTATGCGATCATTGTAAGCGGGGAAGTCGCGGCTTAAAGCCTCCTGCGGGTTCAGCCCCGCATAATCCAGGATTGTCGCGGCCACATCGAACAGCTGGACCGGGTGGGGGACCGCGCCAATCTCTGGCCCGTCCGGGAGCCAGGCGGCCAGCGGCACGTTGGATGCCTGTTCCCACGGCACGCCTTTCTGAATGCGGTAGTGGTCACCCAGCATTTCGCCGTGGTCGCTTGTAAACAGCACAAGGGTATCCTTCAGCATATCCCGCTTTTCGAGCAGCGCCAGGGTTTCCCCGATCTGATCGTCGATCAGCTTTATCATCGCTTTATAAGAACGGCGCTGGCGGCAAAGCGTCCGCTTCTCATCTTCGGTAAGCGTTTGTCCGTCTGGAAGGATCAGCGTTTCGGGAGCCTCTAATGGGAATTGATCGAGATAGCGCTGCGGTGCGTCATAAGGCTTGTGCGGCCCGCAAAAGGAGACATACATATAAAACGGCTGTTCCCTCGGATGTACCGCAAGTTGTTCCCGTGCGACCCTTGCGGTTACAACATCCACGTAATCCTCTTCCGCAAGCGGCCAGGGGTTTGCCTGGTCATAATTATGGTCGGGTGTATCGCCGTTGATTCCGCCGCTTTCTTCTACGAAGTCGCGGTATCGGTTCAGCAGCCCCTTTTGGTTCAAATAGTCCGTATAAAAGCAGTAGTTTGGCACCCCTGTCTGTTTCCCGGCGGTTTCCCAGACGAAATCATATCCAAAGGCTTTCATTTCTTCGGACATGGCTACATGGTCCAGGCCGCATCCGCGCGCCTTGTCAAACCCGCCGCAGTGCATATAATGGTATTTCCCGATCCCATAGGTTCTGTACCCCGCCCGCTGAAGTGCCTGCATAAAGGTTGGAATCTGCGGGAAGAAATCGCCGGACATGGTCAGCATACCGGTCTGCCTGCTGTACCGCCCGGTAATCAGGGAGGTGCGCGCCGGTGTGCAAATGGGATTCGCGGTTGTGCACCGTGTAAAATACGCCTTGGAGGCAATCCGGTTGATGTTTGGAGTCAATGCTTTTCCGCCGGGCAGATAACCGACATAATCGCTCCGATGCTGATCGGTCATAAACAATATGATATTTTGGGGCATTTCTGCATGCCATCCTTTCCTGGTTCAATTGGCTTGTGCACGGCATGCGGCTTAATCATGCCGCGGCAGCAGTGGTTTAGGAACTGTTCAAAAATGGCTTGCGGCAATCGCTTGCATCTTCTTCCGCCATACTGCGCCCAGTTTCCTTGACAGGCGAAAGAATCTGCGGCGCGCTTGTCACAATTTATGGATTCACAGTTCCTTACCACCATTTGATCAGGTCGGTCACCTGATTTCGCAGCATAACAAATTCCTCGCTCATCACATCGCGGGGCAGCGGAAGCCTGTTTGGAATCACCGTTTTTACAGAGGTTGGTTTATTCGTCAGCACCATAATATTCTGGCTGAGGTAGACCGCCTCTTCAATGTTATGCGTGATAAACAAAACGGTTGTCCCGGTTTTCTGCCATAGCTTGATAAGTTCATCTTCAAGCTTGAAACGCAAATCGATATCAAGCTGTCCATAAGGCTCATCCATCAGCAGCAATTCGGGCCTGGTTGCGAACGCGCGGGCGATTGCAACCCGCTGTAACATGCTGATGGAGAGCTGTCTGGGGTAATAGCCGCGGAACCGTGTCAATCCTACGATGTCGAGCATTTCCTCCACGCTTTCATCGGCTTCTTTTTTGGGGACTTTTTTGATTTGCAGGCCGAACCGGATGTTTTGCTCAACGGTCAGCCACGGGAAAGCGGAATATTCCTGAAAAATGTAAGAAATATTCTGTTTCTGCGGATCAACCGGGACGCCGTTGACCAGGATTTCACCAGCGGTCGGTTCGTACAGGCGGGTCAGGCTGTTCAGGAACGTTGTTTTGCCGCAGCCGGTCGGGCCAACGATACAGAGGAATTCGCCCTCCCGGACCTCAAAATTCAGGTCGTCCAACACGAGCAGGTCGCCGAACCGCTTTGTTAAATGGACAACCTTCACCTTTGTGTCTTTATTTTCCATCGGAAGGCCTCCTCGCATAAAGAAGTACAGATTTCAGAGTTCCACATACCCGACAAAGTTGTAAT
>CAJUJQ010000006.1 GCA_910586575.1 uncultured Clostridia bacterium
ACCGCCCGCCGCGCAGGCGAACCGAACGGCAAACTTTAACGCACACGAGTATAGCAGAGAAGGGAAGGGGCAAGCCCCTCCCCTGCAATATAAAACCCACATGCGGCGTTTTTTATCGGCGGCGCGTATCCGCCGTCAGGCGGGAAGGATGGATTCGATGGCGGTGTCCTCATGGATGCCGTAACGCGGCAAATCCCGCGTGCCGCAGCCAACCCGCGACTTGCCCGGCTCGGTCGAGACCGATATCTGTACATCCAGGCCGTCCAGCAGCTTTTCACACCAGCGGTCCCCCGCGCCGTATGGATACGCAAACCAGCTGACCGGTATGCCGGTATGCGATTCCACCAGCTCACAGGAACGCGCCAGGTCACTGCCGACACGCTCCCTGTATTCCGCCCACGTTTCGTCAGGGAACCGCTCCACGCCATTGACCGCGTCCGGCCCCTTGCGCAGCGCGCCGCCTATATCCGGATTATGCAGGTTATCGCTGTGCGAACCGAACGCAACCAGCCCGCTTGCGGACATTTCCCCAACCTCAGGCCAGCAGAGCATGAACGCCCCTTCCTCCTTCGCCTCCCCGATGTTCGAGGTGATGAGCGAAATAACCGCTTTGCAGCCATACTCCTTTAAGATGGGGTACGCAATTTCATAATTCGACGCGTAGCCGTCGTCAAAGCTGATGACCACCGCGCGTTCCGGGCAGGCGCGTTTGCTGCGCAGGACTTCTGATAATTCCTCCGGCAGCAGCGTGATATAGCCGTTTGTGCACAAATATTCAATATCCCGGCGGAATTTCCCCGCCGTTACCGTCATGGAATTCGTCTCCCCGCCATCCGCTACCAGATGGTGGTACATCAATATCCGTACTGTACCGCGCTGGTTCCAGTACGCCGCCGCGCCAAGCGCGACCGCCAGTACCGCCAGCAGCAGCATCCATACCCGCTTCATCGTTCCAAATCGCTCCCTTTTTCTGCGGTTTCCATCTCTTCACGGCACACAGGATGTACCGCCTTAATTGATAGAAAGGCCTCCAAAAGCCTTTCGTTTGCGTTTTCGCTTCCGGCAATGCCTGCCGCGCCCAAATGACGCAGCATCGCCCATATATCATGATACCCTATTCCCTCGAGCCGCGTCAAGGTGTTATTTGTAAATTTTTTTGCCACCCTTTTCCTTTGCTCCATCCGCCCCGGTTATAGAGCCGTATTTTTGGCTGGAAGAAAGGAGGAAGGCTATCCCCCTTTTCTGCATAATTTTCCAAAAAAAGGTGACAAGCGCCGGAAACAGGTGTATACTAATATAAGAAGCCCTTCCGGGCAGCCCCGATGATATAGACAAAGGAGGACATCCGAAATGCAAAAAGAGGACGTTTACACGACCGAGCGCCGCGCTCCCGCCCCCGTTCCTGCCGAGAAAAACACGCAGGTTGTCGGGCTGCCCCGCACCATCCACCTGGTACCGCTCGACCATGTCGCGGGCTTCGATATCCGCCCCGGCTTCTATGAAGCGCATGGCGCGACGGCGATTCCGGGCGGTGTCAATTTCACCGTTTATTCCCACGGCGCGACGCGGATTGAGCTGCTGCTGTTCCACCGCACCGCCGAGGAGCCATTCGCCGTCCTTCCCTTCCCCGAGCATTACCGCATCGGCAATGTCTACTCAATGATTGTATTCAAGCTGAATATCGAGGAATTCGAGTATGCTTACCGCGTGGACGGCCCTTATGATCCGGACAAGGGGCTGATTTTCGACAAAACCAAGTATTTGCTTGACCCGTATGCCAAGGCGGTCACCGGGCAAAGCAAGTGGGGCTCGCCGCAGCATATCGCAAAAAGCTTCAAAGCACGCGTCGTGAAGGATGACTTCGACTGGGGGAACTTCCGCCGCCCGCTGATTCCAATGGAAGATCTTGTGATTTATGAAATGCACGTGCGCGGCTTCACCAATGACCGGTCATCCGGCGTGCTCTATCCCGGCACCTTTGCTGGGCTGATGGAAAAGCTGCCCTATCTGGAAGAACTGGGCGTCAATGTCGTGGAGCTGATGCCGATTTTCGAGTTCAACGAAATGCAGGATTACCGCGTGGTGGACGGGCAGAAGCTCTATAATTATTGGGGATATAATACCGTCAGCTTCTTTGCGCCGAACACCAGCTACGCCGCAAGCACCGAGTATAACCGCGAGGGCAACGAGCTGAAGCAGCTGATTCAGGTCTTTAACGAGCACGGGATTGAGGTGTTCCTGGACGTAGTGTTTAACCACACCGCCGAGGGCAACGAGAACGGCCCGTTCTTCTCCTTCAAGGGCTTTGACAATAATATTTACTACTTATTAACCCCGGGCGGCTACTACTATAATTTCAGCGGCTGCGGCAATACCATGAACTGCAACCATCCGATTGTCCGGCAAATGATTCTGGACTGCCTGCGCTACTGGGTGACGACCTACCGTGTAAACGGCTTCCGCTTCGACCTCGCCGCCATCCTTGGCCGCAACGGGGACGGCGCGCCGATGAGCGAGCCGCCGCTGCTTCAGGCGCTGGCGTTCGACCCCATCCTCGGCGATATCAAGCTGATTGCCGAAGCGTGGGACGCGGGCGGACTGTACCAGGTCGGTACCTTCCCGTCGTGGAACCGCTGGGCGGAGTGGAACGGCCGCTACCGCGACGACATGCGCCGCTACATCAAGGGCGACGAGGGCACCGCGCAGGGGGCGGCGCTGCGCATGAGCGGCTCACAGGATATTTACGCGTCGCACAGCCGGACAAACGCTTCCATTAACTTTATCACCTGCCACGACGGGTTCACGATGTACGACCTGTTCTCCTATAATACGAAGCATAACGAGAAAAACGGCTGGAACAACACCGACGGCGCAAACGACAACAACAGCTGGAACTGCGGCGAGGAGGGCGAAACCGACGACCCGGAGGTCCTGCGGCTGCGGATGCGGATGATCCGCAATTCCTTTGCGCTGCTGATGTGCAGCCGTGGCACGCCGATGTTCCTTGCCGGGGACGAATTCTGCAACACGCAGTTTGGCAATAACAACGCTTATTGCCAGGATAACCTGACCTCCTGGCTGGACTGGAACCGGCTGGAGGCGCACCGGGACGTCTTTGAATTTGTCAAGTTTATGATTGCGTTCCGCAAGGAGCACCGCATTCTCCGCGCGAACATGAGCGACGGCGCGAGCGGGTACCCGGATATCAGCTTCCACGGTGTCACGCCGAACAGGGAGCGCTTTGAATCCTATGACCATTATATCGGCGTGATGTTCGCCGGGAAGGCTTCGCAGATGAAGCCGGACATTGTCTATGTCGCGTCGAATGCCTACTGGGAAACCCTGGAGGTCGAGCTGCCCGCGCTGCCCGCGCCGCTGCGCTGGAAAATCGTGGTGGATACCTGGGAAACGGATATTTCCAATCGGCAGTTTGCCGAGGCGGCCAACCAGCGGATTTCAGTACGGCCGCGCAGTGTCATCATTTTAACGGCACAGACTTAATAAAACCGTCCGGAAACCGCTGGCGCCGTTCGCCGGCGGTTTTCTTTGGACTGGCACAGCCGCCCCTTGCGGGCGAAATGACGAATAGGAGTGCTTTTTAATATAGTCAGGCTGTCTTTTCCGCTGATTTTGCGGGTTTCCCCTGAAAAGGCATACCTTACCGCTTGAAAAAAAGGCTCAGATATACTATACTGATTTCATATCCATGCGGCGCGCCGCCGGGCATTCGGTCCCAAGCGTCCCGCCGCGCCGCGAATGCTTTAGGAGTTGAAATTATAATGGAAGCAACCATACGTCAGCTGCCCGTCCTCCCCCTGCGTGGACTGACAGCGTTCCCGGAAATGCTCATCCATTTCGATGTGGGACGCGTGATGTCCATCAAGGCGCTTGAATCCGCCATGAAGGACGGCCAGATGATTTTTCTAACCGCTCAAAAAGACCTCAAGACCGACGTCCCCGAGTCTACCGGCCTTTTTGAGACCGGTACCGTGTGCAAGGTGAAACAAATCCTGCGGATGCCCGGCGACAATATCCGCGTGCTCGTCGAGGGCCAGTCCCGCGGCCGCGCACTTGAATTCATCGAAGGCGGCGACCACTGCCTGTTTGCCCGCGTCGAGGTGCTCGACGACCAGGAAACCGGCGCGACCGCCCGCCGCGTGCAGGCGCTTGTCCGCACCGTACAGGACCGCTTCGAGCAGTACGCCGACCTTGCGCCCCGCATTTCCAACGATGTGATTATGGCGGTCGCCGACGGCGGGCGGCCTGGCTATCTCGCCGATTTTATCGCGCAGAACATCAACGTCGATTTTGAGGTGAAGCAGGAAATCCTGGAGGAGCTGAATGTTGTCCGGCGCTTAACGATGGTGATTCGGCTGCTCGGCGACGAGACCGAAATCCTCCGCATCGAAAGCGACATCCAGGACCAGCTGAAAACCCAGCTTGACAAGAATCAGCGGGAATATTACCTGCGGGAACAAATTAAAGTCATTCAGACCGAGCTTGGGGAACAGGATGTCGTCGCCGAGTGCACCACCTACCGTGAGCGGATTGACGCGCTGGAGCTGCCCGAAGAAGCTGCCGAACGGCTTCACAAAGAGGTTGACCGCCTGGAAAAAATGAGCAGCATGTCTGCCGAGTCCGGCGTCGTCCGTACATACCTGGAAACCGTGCTCGAGCTGCCCTGGAACAAGGAAACACGGGATAAGGTCGATCTTTCCAAGGCAAAAAGGGTGCTCGACCGCGACCACTACGGCCTGGAAAAGGTAAAAGAGCGCATTCTTGAGTTCCTTGCCGTCAAGGCGCTTGCGCCCGAGGTCAAGGGGCAGGTGCTCTGCCTTGTCGGCCCTCCCGGCGTCGGCAAAACGTCGATTGCCCGCTCGGTTGCCGAGGCAATGGGGCGCAAATACGCGCGCATTTCGCTTGGCGGCGTGCGCGATGAAGCCGATATCCGCGGCCACCGCAAAACCTATATCGGCTCCATGCCCGGGCGCATTATGGCAGGGCTGCGGCAGGCCGGTACCAGGAACCCGCTGCTGCTGCTCGACGAAATCGACAAAATGGGCAACGACTTCCGGGGCGACCCGGCTTCCGCAATGCTGGAGGTGCTCGACACCGAGCAGAACATTGCTTTCCGCGACCATTATATCGAGCTGCCGTTCGACCTGTCCAACGTGCTGTTTGTCACCACCGCCAACGATTTGGGCACCGTGCCGCGCCCGCTGCTCGACCGTATGGAAATTATCGAGCTGTCCTCCTACACCGAGGAAGAAAAGCTTCAGATTGCCAAGCGCCATCTGATGCCCAAGCAGCTCAAAAAACACGGCCTTGCCAAGACCAACCTGTCCATTTCCGACAGCATGATGCGGGAAATCATCACCGGCTACACCCGCGAGGCCGGCGTCCGCAAGCTCGAACAGGTGCTTGCCAAGCTGTGCCGCAAGACCGCGAAGCACATCACCGACGGCGAGGGCAGGCGGCTTTCCGTCACCTCTAAAAACCTGGAAGATTTGCTCGGCGTGAAGCGCTATAAAAAGGACACCGTCGGCAAGCGCGACGAAATCGGCATTGTCAACGGGCTTGCGTGGACGAGTGTCGGCGGCGAAATGCTGCAAGTCGAGGTTGCCGCCGTGCAGGGTTCGGGCAAAATTGAGATTACCGGCAACCTTGGAAACGTGATGCAGGAATCCGCCAGGGCGGCTGTCACCTTCGTCCGCTCCCGCGCCAAAGAGCTGGACATTGACCCAATGTTCTATAAAAACGTCGATTTGCACATTCACTTCCCGGAGGCGGCGATTCCCAAGGACGGCCCTTCTGCCGGTGTTACGATGGCAACCGCCATCATTTCCGCGCTGACCGGCGCGCCCGTGCGCCACGATGTGGCAATGACCGGCGAGGTCACGCTGCGCGGGCGGGTGCTTGCCATCGGCGGCCTGAAGGAAAAAACCATGGCGGCGTTCCGCGCCGGGATGCACACGGTGATCATCCCGTCCGAGAACAAGCCGGATTTGAATGAAATTGAGCCGATCGTACGGGAAAACCTGAACTTTATCCCGGCGGAACATATGGATCTGGTGATGGAAACCGCGCTCGACCTGGCGCACCGCAACCCTCCGCGCTTCCTCGCGGCAGAGGAGCCGCGCACGAGCAGCAACATCCCGCCCAAGCCCGAGGAAAACAAGCGCATTTCGATTCAATAAGCAATTTCAGGAGCCGTCCCGGCTGCCGGAAAGGGGAACAACACATGCTCAATCTTCACAAGGCGGAATTCCTCCGTTCGGCAGTCCGCGCGGCGGATTTCCCGCGTGACGGCAAGCCGCAGATTGTCTTTGCGGGCAAGTCCAACGTTGGCAAGTCGTCGGTGATTAACCGGCTGCTGAACCGCCGCTCGTTCGCGCGGGTCAGCGCGCAGCCGGGCAAAACCATCCACATCAATTATTTCCGCATTGACGACACGGTCTATTTGGTGGATTTGCCGGGGTACGGCTACGCGCGGGTTTCCATGAGCGAGCGCGAACGCTGGGGGCAGCTGATGGACACCTATTTTGCCGAGCAGCTGATGACGCTGGGCATTCAAATCGTGGACATCCGCCACGCGCCGACGGCGGACGACCGGACCATGGCGGACTGGTTCCTACAGTCCGGCGTGCCGTTCGTGGTGATTGCAAACAAGCTCGACAAAATCAAAAAAAGCGAACGCGAGCCGAACCTGGCGCGCATCCGCGAGGTGCTCCGTCTGCCGGAGGGCTGCCCGGTCATCCCCTTTTCCGCCGAAAAGGGCGACGGGCGCGAGGACGTTCTTGCGCTGCTGGAAGCCTGCGCGGCGGGGAATTCCGTGCCTGCGGACACGGCCAAAGAACGCTGCCCGCAGGACTCCCGCCACCCTTGAAAAGGCGGCCGAACCTTTTATCTGCCTTCGGCGCGCATCCCGTTTCCTCTCTCCCGCGCTGTCAGGCCCACGCATTTTTAGAAGGAATGACATAATCTATGAGAAACTTTTTTCAGCGGCTGATGTTTGGACGTTACGGTGCGGACGCACTGAACAACGCCATGCTGGTGCTCTGCCTGGTACTGATGATTTTATCCCGTGTGCTGCGCGCCGGCTGGCTCGATTTGCTGTCGATTGCCGTGCTGGTGATCTGCTATCTCCGCGTCTTTTCGCGGAATATCAACGCGCGGTATCAGGAAAACCAGAAGTTCCTTGCCGCTGTGCAGCCGGTGCGCAAATGGTTCGGCGGCATGAAACAGCGCTTCCGCGACCGAAAAACCCACCGCTATTTTACCTGCCCCAGCTGCGGCATGACGCTGCGCGTCCCCAAGGGCAAGGGCAAAATCAATATTTCCTGCCCCAAGTGCAGGACGCAGTTTATCAAGAAAACATAACATAATTGATTGTCCGTTCAAAAAACAGGAGAAGCTTTCCTTTTTCGTGAAAGCTTCTCCTTTTACAATGCTTACGGTATCCCCCTGCGTATCTGCCGCGCGCAAGGCTGCAATCTATGCCTGTAGGCAAGCCCCTCCCCTACGAACCCCTATTCCTGCGGCTCGGTGACGGGCAGCGTCAGCACTGCAAGCGCCCCCGTGCCGGGATTGCTGAAATACACCGTCCCGCCGTGCGCCGCCGCGACCTGCCGGACGATGGCAAGCCCCAGCCCGTGGCTGGGAAGCGCGTCCTCATGCGGCCTGCGCAGCCGTTCCAGCACCGGAGGCGGGAAGCCGCTACCGGTATCGGCGACCGTCAGCCTGCAAAAGCTTCCCTCCCACCGCATCCCGACTGTAACTACGCACCCCTGCGGGTTGTGACGGATGCTGTTGCCCACCAGGTTGCGCACGGCGCGCGCAATCAGCGGCGCGTCCCCCTGCAATACCAGGCTTTCGCACGCCTGCGGGATGTCCATTTCCAGCGAAAAAGCTTCGTCAATCCCGCTGTTGAGCAGCTCGGCGGCGGCTTCGCGCAGCATCTCCGCAGGCCGGAACGGCTGGAAGCGCAGCGGCTGTAATTCATAGGTAAGCTTGGACGCAAGGTTCAAATCGGACACCAACGCGCGGATGCGTTCGCCCTGCACGCGGATGGTCCCCGCCTTGCCGCGCACCGCTTCGCCGAGCGTCCGGTCGGCTTCCAGCTGGGCGGCTTCGCCGAGTACCAGCGTCAGCGGCGTGCGGATATCGTGCGATACCCCGGCAATCCATTCGGTGCGGGTGCGGTCGCGCTTTTTGAGCAGAAGTTCCTGCCGCCGCAGCTGCTCCGAAGCGCGGTTCAGGCTGGCGCTCAGCTCACCGAGCATTCCCTTTTCCGACAGTTCGACCGGCATACGCGCCGCAAGGTCGGAAATCCCCTGTGCGACCGGCTTCACCGACCGGAACAGCCGCAGCCCAAAAGCAAGCGCCATCAGCAGCGCGGCGGCGATATTCAGGATGATAAACGCCGGAATGATATCATTCAGCAGCAGATTGACCGAGCGCGAACTCATGAGCATCTGCTGTTTCCACTGGGAGCCGCGCGGCTGGGCAATCACAAACAGCCCGGCATCATGCCGCCAGACCTGCACCGGGTAATCGGCGAGGTACCAGCGGGTAAAGGACGCGACGTCCCCTACGGTATAGTGCCGCCGCAGCTCAGCGGGCAGCGCTTCCTCCCAAAGGATATCACCGCTGTCGCCGAGCAGCATCGCCCAGCAGTAATCGCCCTCCAAAACTGAGCCGTCCGCCGCCCAGCGCCCGCTATCCCACCGCACCGACGCGGCAAGCTCGCCCAGCCTGCGGTCGAAGCCGGGGGCGTCATAAGCGTTCGCAATCACAAACGTGAAAAACACGGCGGCATTGATAAAAATCAGTGCCAGCGCAATCCCCGCCGCCGAAAGGACGTAGCGCGCCAGGATTTTCCCAAGGCTTTTCATGGGGCGTCCTCCCGCGCAAGCTTGTAGCCCAGCCCGCGCTGGGTGAGCAGCCACTTGGGGTGGGAGGGGTCGTCCTCAATCTTGGCACGCAGCCGCCGCAGATGTACCATCAGCGTATTTTCGTAGCCGAAGAAATCCTCCCCCCACCCGGCGCGGCAAAGCGCGTCGATGGTGACGATCTTGCCGCGCTGCTCGGCAAGCCTGCGGAGGATGGCGTGCTCTTTGGCGGTCAGGTGCTGCACGCCGCGCGGGCCGTGGATCGCACCGCTGTCCCAATCCACAACCGTATCCCCCAGCCGCAGGCAGCTGCCCTCGGACAGCGCGGCGGCATAGGAGCGCTTGAGTACCGCGCCGACCCGCAGCACCAGTTCGGCAGGCAGGAAGGGCTTGACGATATAGTCGTCCGCGCCCAGGCCCAGCCCGCGCAGCCGGTCCTCGTCGGCGTCCCGCGCGGAGAGGAACAGCGTCGGCACATCGCGCCGGTGGCGCAGCTCACGCATCAGCTCGAAGCCGTCCCCGTCCGGCAGCATCACATCGAGCAGCACACAATCGGGCTGCTGTTCGCGGAAAGCCTGCCGCGCCTCGGCGCAGCTTCCGGCGGCGGATACCCGTTGATACCCGGCTTCCCGGAGGATGCCGCAAATCATGTCCCGCACCTGCGGTTCGTCCTCAACGGTCAGAAGTTTCAGTTCATATCGTTCCATGGATGGTTCCCCTTACCAATCAATTTATAAACAAATACGGCTCATTTCCTTATTATTATATCCCCGCCGCCGTCCCATTGCTATCCCGAATCCAAAATGTAAGGTAAATTTAAGGTAAACGTCAAGCTGTTGTAAGGTTGCCGTGCTATAATGCTCACTAAGAAAGGAGTGTATTAAGATGCTAACACTTATAGAAACTAACGACCTTTGCAAACAGTATGGAAACGCCATGCGCGTCAACGCCTTGAACCTGCGGGTGCCGGAGGGCGCGGTGTATGGGTTCCTCGGCCCGAACGGCGCGGGCAAATCGACGACCCTGAAAATGGTACTCGGCCTGACGCGCCCCACGCGCGGCGAAATCTCGATGTTCGGCAAGCCTGTTACGGACAGCAGCCGGATGAAGCTGCTGCAAAATGTCGGCTCGCTGATTGAAGCGCCGTCCTACTACGGCCACCTGACCGGGGAGGAAAACCTGCGCATTGTCCAAACCCTGCGCGGCAGGCCTGCCCGCGAAATCGGGGAGGTGCTGGCGCTCGTCCGCCTGGACGGCGCGAAGGACAAAAAGGTCGCCCACTATTCCCTTGGCATGAAGCAGCGCCTCGGGCTGGCGGCAGCGCTGCTCGGTTACCCCAAGCTGTTGATTCTGGACGAACCGACCAACGGGCTAGATCCGGCAGGCATCCAGGAAATGCGCGAGTTAATCCGCTCCCTGCCCGGGCGGTACGGCATGACGGTAGTCGTATCCAGCCATCTGTTGAGCGAAATTGACCAGATGGCGACCGATGTCGGCATCATTTCAAACGGCAGGCTGGTGTTCCAGGATGAGCTGCACCGCCTGCACGAGCGCAGCGAGCACCATATCGCCATGCGCACCGGAAACAACGCGCTTGCCGCCGATCTGCTCCGGCAAAACGGCGTGGAATGCAAGCTGGGCGAGGGATCCCTAACCCTGCCGCCGCTGGAGGATGCGCAAATCGGGCAGTGCAGTATGCTGCTGTGCCGCAGCCGCATACCTGTCCTGCGCATTGAGGAGCGGCAGCGCAGCCTGGAAGATATCTTCCTCGACCTGACAGAGGGGGCGGTGAGCTTATGATTCCCGCGCTTCGGATTGAATTTTGGAAATCGCGCCGCCGTTGGCTGTGGCTGGTGTGCGCGGCGCTGCTGGCGGTCGAGCTGCTGTGGATTATCTGGTCATTCCACAACCCCAGTGAACGTGACCGCCAAAAGGGCTGGCTGTATTTGCTCTATAATATGCCGCTGCTAAACGGGATCCTGTTCCCGACCATCGGCGCGGTGCTGGCTTCGCGCATCGCCGACGTGGAGCACAAAGGCAATACCCTCAAGCTGCTGGAAACCATCCAGCCCAAGGCACAGCTGCTGCACGCGAAGCTCGTGATGGGCTTTGCCTATCTGCTGCCGATTGCCGTCATCCAGGTGGCTGTGCTGCTGGGGGCGGGCTACGCCGTCGGCTTCTACGGCGCACCCAATCTTACCGATTATTGGCAGTACGGGCTGTTTACGTTTACCTCCTGTTTTGCGGTTTACGAGCTGCACCTGCTGCTGTCGCTTGCCGTAAAAAACCAGATGATCCCGCTGTGCATCGGCCTGTCCGGCTCGTTTGTCGCGCTGCTGCTGCTGTTCCTGCCGGTGGGGGCTGTGCGGCTGCTGTGCGGGCCGTATGGCTTCTTTGGGGCGCTGTCCTTCATTTATATGGCAGATTGGGACCCGGATACGCGGGTTTTCCATCTCATCCGTATGCCGACCCCCTGGGGAGAATTCGCGGTACTGCTGGCATGGATAGCGGTTATTTACATCGCCGCACGGATTGTTTTGAAAAGGAAGGAGTTGTAAGGGATGTTTTACCGTGTCATGCGCGCCGAGCGCTATAAGATGCTGCACAGCCCGGTATGGCTTGCGTTTTTGGTGCTGCCGATGTTCCCGGCGTTTTTCGGTTCGGTCAACTTAATGAATAACCTCGGGCTGCTGTCGCTCGACTGGAACCACCTCTGGACGCAGCATTCACTGTTTTCGAGCTATTTCTTTTATCCGGCGCTGGTCGGGGTGTACTGCTCCTATCTCTGGCGATTGGAGCACTTCGACCACAACTGGAACCAGGTGCTTTGCGCGCCCGTCCCGGTTTCGCAAATCGTTCTGGGAAAACTGACGCTAGCCGCCGCCATGACCTTTCTGGCGCAGGCGTGGGGGATGGTGCTGTTTGTAGTGGGCGGATTGATTTGCGGCATCCCCATCAGCACCTTTCCGCTGGACGCGCTGTCGTGGCTGGTATGCGGCGTGTGCGGCGGCATTGCGGTCAGCGCGTTCCAGCTGCTGGTATCGCTGGTTATCCGTTCGTTCGCCGTGCCGGTCGGCATCGCGATGGCGGGCGGCGTCCTGGGGCTGGGCATTGCCGCCAAGGGGTACGGTTATTTCTGGCCCTATTCGCTGCTCAGCGAGGGCATGTCGGCAAACGGCAGTGATGACGGACTGTCATATCCGCTGTTTTTCGCGGCGTGCGCGGTGTTTATTGTCCTGTTTTCGGTGATTGCGGTGATGTACCTCAAAAAAAGCGATGTAAAAACGGGTTAAAAGCGCCGCTTTGCGGATAGGATATTCTGTGAGGTGATTATAAAAATGCAGGATACCGAATTGTTGCAGTTTATCCATAAGACCGCCCGGATGGGCGAGGAAAGCCTGCGCGATATTGAGCCGATGGTGAAGGAAAACGCGCTGTACAACGCGATTTCCAGCCAAATCCGGGAGTACAAATGTATCGCGGGCTGTGCCAACCGGATGTTGGAGGAGCGCGGGGAGCCATCCCCCGACCCAGGGACGTTCACGAAGGTATCGTCCGGGGTGATGACCGCTGTTAAGATGATGGCGGACAATTCCTCCTCCAAGATTGCGGAAATGGTAATCCAGGGCAACACGATGGGGATTACCAAGGGTACCAAGCACCTGAACGATTACACCGGCGACGACCGGCAGGTGCGGGCGCTGGCACAGAAGCTCATCGCAACCGAACAGGCAAACGTCGAGCAAATGAAACCCTTCCTGTAATCCAAAGGCAAGCCGCCGCGCATAGGGTGCACGGCGGCTTATTTTTGTGTAAAATTGCGGTCATGATCCATATTGAATCGCCCCGCATATCCGAAAAGGGATGCACCCATTCCCCGCCGCAGCGGAAATAAAGCTTTTTGTCCACTTTTTCTCGAAAAAGTGGCGGGTGCAGGGCAGCGCCCTGCCGCTCGCCGCGCAGGCGCGCCGCCCGCGAAGGGCAAACGCTAAAGCACCCCAAACCCCACAATGCCAAAGGCAAGCCCAAGCGCGCCGCCCGCAATCACATCCCGCGGGAAGTGGATGCCCGCGAGGACGCGGGCCACCGCGATACCCAGCGCGGCGACGGCCAGCACAGCGCCCGCCGCCGGATAAACAGAACCATAAGCCGACGCAATGACCGCCGCGCAGGTCATATGGCGGCTGGGGAAGGAATCGCCGGTTTTCTCCCTGCGGATGAGCGGCTCAAAGCCGGGGGTTTCATAGGGGCGCTTGGCGTGGAAGGCGTGCCGTATCGCGGTGCAGGCGAGGAACGCGGCGGCAGGCACAGCCAGCACCCGCCAGAACCGTCCCCCGTCCTGGCGGACGGCCAGCTGAAGCAGCAGCAGCGGGTACAGGTAATAGAACAGCAGCGGCAGTACCCGGTTCAGCCGCGCCAGCAGCCGGAACGCGCGGGGCCGTGCCCGGAACCACGCGGCAATTTCCCCGTAGCGGCTCATTGCGGGCGAAGCACGCCGTCGCGGTACGCGTGCAGCAGCTCGCCCAGCGCGCCGATTTTCGCGCGGATATCCTGCCCGGCGTCGGTGTCCTTAATCATCAGGCGGTGGGGCATTTTTTCGACCACGCGGATATTGGTGAAGGTCGAGGCGGTCATTTCGGCGGTGGCGGGGCGGAACGGACGGTGCTCGGCAAGCTGCAAATCATGTGAGTCGAAAATCAGCGTATAGCCCGCGATACCGGTCGTGGACTGGTACGCCTTGGAAATGCCGCCGTCAATGACAAACAGCCTGCCGCCCGCCTTGACCGGGTTTTCCCCGTGCTTCACCGGCACGTGCCCGTTGATGATATGCGAATGCTCCGGGTCCAGCCCGAACTCCCGCAGGATGCGTTCGCACGCCGAGACATCCTCATAAACCTGATAATAGGGGTTGCGCGTCTCGGTATAGGTGGACTTATCGGCGATAAAATAGCGCTCAAAGGTGGTCATGCGGTCACGCCCGAAAAGCGGGCTTTTCGCGCCGCACCAGAGGTACCACATCAAATCTACCGAGCTTTCGTCGCCGGTATAGTACGCCTGGCGCACACGCTTATCAAGATGGTCGAGCAGCGCCTTGCCCGAGAAGCCGCCGCCTTCCAGGTAGACCGTGTCCAACTCGCCGCTTTCCGTCATGGGGATGCAGCCGTGATACAACAGGTTGTTGTTGATGACCTTGTACATGCCGCCGTGGTTATAGATATATTCAATGTGTGTGCGCAGCTGGGTGGAATGGCGGAACGACTGCCAAAGCCCCTCGACCAGCTCGCTTTCCTCCGGGCTAAGCGCATAGGGCTGCTCCGGGTTGATGGTCGGGAACAAGGTGTCGAGCATTTCATGGGTCTGTCCGTCCAGGGTGATTGTCCCATTGGCAAAGTCTGCCTTGTCGAGCAGCAGCCGCCCCTGCATCCCATACTCGGGGTGCCGCAGCAGCAGCTGGCCCTCCAGCTTGAACATAATGACGGCGACGGCCTTGTGCATCCGCGCGGCCTGCTGGGGGTCAATCGGGTCAAGGATGTTTTCATCAAGCACATGCGGCTGGAAGCGTTCGCAGGGGTCGTCCCCGTAGACCTGCGCCGCGAACATCGACAGCGGGCGCAGGTTGATACCATAGCCGTCCTCTATCACATCGAAGGAATTGTAGCTGGTCGCGATGCGCAGCACGTTCATCATGCAGACGCGGTTGCCCGCCATAGCGCCCATCCAGTCGATATCATGGTTGCCCCATTGGATATCTACGTTATGGTGCTTCATCAGCTCGTTGAGGATATGGTCGGCACGCGGGCCGCGGTCGAACAGGTCGCCGATGATATGCAGCCTGTCCACGGTCAGCTCCTGAATCAGGTGGCACAACGCCACAATCAGCGGTTCGGCAATCCCGGCAAGCAGCACAGAGTTAATAATCTCCCGGAAATAGCGGCGCTTGTCCGCGTCGGTGTCGTCGGTCAACAGCAGCTCATCGAGCACAAAGGCATAATCCGGGTCCATACCGCGGTGCACGCGCGCACGGGTGTACTTGCGGGAGACCTCACGGCAGACCTGCACCAGCCGGTTAATCGTGATTTCACACCATTCGTTGAAGTCCTCCGGGCAGCGGCGGCGCTTCCGGGCAAGGTTTCGCTTGGGATAGTAGATGATAGACGCCAGCTCATCCCGGTCGGCTTCCAGCATGGACTGGCCAAACAGGTCGTCCACCTTGCGGCGGATGACGCCCGAGCCTGAACGCAGCAGATGGATAAACGCTTCATGCTCGCCGTGCAGGTCGCTGAAATAGTATTCGGTGCCCTTGGGCAGGAGCAGGGTCGCGTTCAGCCCGACAATCGCGTTAGATACCGCCTCGATAGACGGGTACTGCTCGGCGAGCAGCTGCAAATATTGAATATCTCTCATCGTATTTCCTCTTCCATTTCATTCTCACGTAAATACCATTTATTTCCGTGCCGTTTCCAAAACGCCTTTCGGGGAAATGACCGGTTTGCCGTCAGCGTCCAGCAGCGGGGTCAGCCCGCCCGAATAGCCGCTCCGGTGATATAAATAGTGCACGCCGGTTTCGGTGTCCACCCAGATTTCAAAGACTTCCAGCGTCCCCTGCGAATAAATCTTTTGAAACCGGCTGTTGTTTTTACCCATCGTTCTCGTCCTCCTTTTCATAACCGCGATTGGAGAATATTTCCATAGCCATCGGCTGTCTACCGCACGCAAGGTTACAACCTGCATGGGAGGGGCTTGCCCCTCCCATACAAAGAAATGCGTTAATTTTACCGACTGCGGGTATTATCTTTGCTGTCATAAAGCATAACCCCGGCGGACTTGATTTCGTGTTCAATCCTGGAACCCTTTCGATATGGAAAGCATCAATCATATCCACAGGCATCCCGACGGCCTGCCGGACAGATTCCAGAAAGCCGACAAATTTCAGCCCATGCAAATGGCTGTCAACATACAGGTCAAGGTCGCTGTTTTCGGTTGCGGTACCGGCGGCAACCGAACCGAATAAAACCGCGCGTGATATCCCATACTCCGCAAAACGGGGATAATGTGCTTTGAAGCCCAGAAATCAGCATTTTATCCTCCTGTCTGCGCAAGCCCCTCCGCCTGATAGAAGGCGTCAAGCTCCCGCTGGCTGGAAATCACCGTGATTTTATCGGCATACCGCTTTTTGAGCGCGCCATAGCGTGCCTGATGCTGCACCGTCCTGCCGTCGCGGAGAATCCATTTCACGAATTCGGCGTCAATCTTTTCCGGGCAGCCCTCGCCGATGGAGCCGCGGCACTTGCCGTGGTACTTCCCCCAGCGCCTGACCGCGCGGAACAGGCAGGCGGCGCGATTAAATTCCAGAAGGATAATCCGGCCGGCTTCCGCCATGCGGCGGGCGTAATGATATTCGGGGTGCTGATAGTTGCCGTCAATCACCCATTGGCTGTGGGTATCCATAAATTCCCCGATAAGCTCCTGGCTTTCCGACCGTGCGCGTTCGTGCCACTCCGGCAGCCAGAATACCCGGTCAAGATGGAGCAGCGGCACGCGGTACTTGTCCGCCAGCGCCCGTGCAAGGCTGGATTTCCCGCTGCCGGAATAGCCCACAACGGCGGTTTTCTGCGGCGCGGACGGTTTCAGGCTGTCCTCATAGGCAAGGACATTCTGCCACGCCTCGTCGTCGAAGCGTTCCTTTTTATAATAATATGGCTTGTCGCCCTCGGTAATCTGCCGGAGGACGCGGCAGGGGTTCCCAGCGGCAAGCGACCATTCCGGGATATCGCGGCTCACGACGCTGCCCGCGCCAATCACCACGTTGCTGCCGATGGTCACGCCGGGGAGCACAACGACATTCCCGCCGAGCCAAACATTGTCCCCGATGGTGATGGGCCTCCCATACTCATAGAGCGAATTGCGGGAAACCGGGTGCAGCGGATGCCCCGCCGTGTACAGCGATACATTGGGCGCGAACTGGCAGTTGCTGCCGATTTTCACCTTTGCGGTGTCCAGGATGGTGCAGTTATAATTGATAAACGTATTGCTCCCGATGGAGATGTTAAAGCCGTAATCACAGTAAAAGGGCGGGTTGACGCAGACGTTTTCCACATCGCCGAACAGCTCGCGGACAATGGCGCGGTGAGTGTCGAAATCGTCGGCGTCGGCGGTATTCAGCCGCTGCAGGATACGGCGGCAAACCTTCTGCTCCTCGAAAACCGCGCTGTCCGAAATATAGGCGATATTGGCATTGCGGCGTTCAATATTATTCATGCGGTACTCCTTTATGGACAGGTTTCATGGTGTCAGTTTGGAAAAAAGCCCGCGCAGGCGGGCTTTGCGGATTACTCGGCAAGACGGTAAATTTCACGGATTTCCTTTGCGCCGAGCGGGATATAGCTTTTGAGCACAGTGCCGCCCAGCGTCGTTTTCTCAATAATCTCGTCATAGCCGTCCGGCGTAATGCCTAATTCCTTCATGGTGGTAGGCATACCGATTTCCTTGAAATAGGCGCGCATCGCGCGGATGCCGCCGCATGCGGTTACTTCAGGGTGGTCGAAATTCATCTCCACGCCCCAGACGCGGTTTGCTAACTGGGCAAACTTCATCACGTCATATTGCAGCACGTATTCCGCCCACGCCGGGAACAGCACCGACAGCCCCGCGCCGTGGGAAACGTTGTCATGCACGCCTGAAATATCGTGCTCAATCTTGTGCACCGGGAACTTGCGGATTTTGCCGCAGCCGGTGATATCATTGTGTGATAGCGACGACGCCCACATCAGGGTCGCGCGCGCTTCGTAATCCTCGGGGTTGGCGATGGCGGCGCGCCCCGCGTCACGCACGGCGACGAGCAGCGCTTCCGCAAGGCGGTCGGTCAGGTCGCAGTCGGCGTCGCCTGTGAAATAGCGTTCCAGCGTGTGCATCATGGTATCGACAATGCCGCAGCCGGTCTGGAACTTGGAAACCGTAAAGGTGTTTTCCGGGTTCAGGAATGCCACCACCGGGCGCACGGCTTCCGAGGTAATGCCGCGCTTGAGCTGGGTTTCGTCATTGGTGATAACATCGGAATTGGACATCTCCGAGCCTGCCGCCGAAAGCGTCAGCACGACGCCGACCGGCGCGCACTTGGTGGGTGCGGTCTTGCTCTCGATGAAATCCCAGGGGTCGCAGCCGTTCGCCAGGCCGACGCCAATCGCCTTGGCAGAGTCAACGACCGAACCGCCGCCGACCGCCAGCAGGAAGTCCACACCCTCCGCGCGGCACAGCTCGAGGCCCTTGCGGATGAGGGAAAGCTTGGGGTTCGGCTCCACGCCGCCAAGCTCGATAAAGGGAAGGTTTGCTTCATTCAGGGAGGCAATGACCTTGTCGAGCAGGCCGGTGCGTTTCACCGAGCCACCGCCGTAGTGCAGCAGCACCTTGGTTGCGCCAAAGGCGCGCAGGTTCTTGCCGATCTCGGCTTCCACGCCGCGGCCGAAAAAGACCTTGGTCGGCGTGCAGAAAACAAAATTATTCATGTGCTTGGTTCCTCCTATCGCTCAACCCGCAGAAGGGGGGTCAGGCTGTTATTCCTATTTCCAGACTGTTTCATCAGTTTGCCCGGATCGGGGCGTTGTATCCCGAGGACTATTATACCATAGTGTTCCGCAAAAGTTAAGTGGATTGCACGAAAAAAGACAGGCAATTCCATTTTTGCCGCGCGCAGCCAGAACAGAAAAAAACCCGGAAGATGGAACGCTTCCCTCCTCCGGGCTTGATTACGTCTTTTTCAGTTCCCATTCCTTGAGGTCCTTCACGCTTTCATAAAGGCGCTTGTAGCTTTCGTGGCGGCTGCGCGGGATTTTCCCGGCTCCAACCGCTTCCAGTACGGCGCAGCCTTTTTCGCACACGTGCGCGCAGCCGGTAAAGCGGCACTGCCCCAGATAGGGCGCAAACTCACGGAAGGCATGCTGCAAATCGTCCCGCAGCACCAAATCCATCTGTTCGGTTTCAAACGAGGAAAATCCCGGCGTATCCGCCAGATAGCCGCCCGCGAAGGGCACCAGCTCAACATGGCGGGTGGTGTGCCGCCCCCGTCCAATCCGGTCGGAAATCGAGCCAACCGCCCCCGCGAAACCGGGGTCGAGCCGGTTCAGCAGGCTGGACTTGCCCACGCCCGAATTCCCGGCAAAGGCAGAAATCTTCCCATCCAGCCTGCCGCGCAGCTCGTCGATACCCGCGCCGGTCTCCGCGCTCACCCGGAGCACGTCAATCCCCGCCGCGCGGTAGGTTTCATACAGCGCGGCCGCCGGGTCGAGGTCGGTCTTGTTCAGCACAACCAAAACCTCCATGCCCTTGTGCTCGGCGATGGCAAGCACCTTGTCAATCAGGAACGGCTCGGTCTGCGGGGGCGCCGCCGACGCGACCGCCGCGAGCAGCCCGATATTCGCCACCGGCGGACGGATGAGCGCGGTTTTGCGCGGCTCGATTTCCAGCAGGAATCCCGTCCCGTCCTCGGGCTGTAATTCCAGCTTGACGCGGTCACCGACCATCGGCTTGCCGACCGTCCGGCGGAACTTGCCCCGTGCCTTGCATTCAATAACGCCATCGGCGGTACCTACATAGTAGAAACCGCCGATGCCCTTCAAAATCGTACCATTTAACAAACAATCTGCTCCTTAACTGAATGTGATGGTGTTCTGATAATTCTGCACGCCGCCGTCCGGGCCGGTGACCGTGATGGTAACGTCATGCGTGCCGACCGAGCCTTGCAGCCCGCTGATGGTGACCGAGCCGCGCGTACCATTGTAGGTGTCATACGAGCCGGAGTGGATTTCGCTGCCGCTCATGCGGACGACCACCCTTGCCTCACCGGCCTGCGGCGGGAGGGCAACCGAAATGCTGCCCGTACCGACGGTTTCGTCGGGATCCTTGGTATCCGGGTCGCTGTCGTTGTCGGATGGCTGGTTATCGGGCTTATTGCCGGAGGAATAATACAGCGTAACCTCGTCACCCTTCTGCACTTCCTCACCCTTGCCCGGGGTCTGGTCAATGACCGAGTTCTTCGCGGTGTTGGAGTCGCGCGGCTCCGAGCTTTTCAGGGTCAGTCCGCGTTCCATCAGGTCGTCCGTCGCGTCCGAAACATCCATGCCGAAGTAATTCGGCATCTCGAACGGGCCGTCGTCCGGGCCGTCCGAAACGACAATCAAAACCTCCTCATCCGGCATGATGGTCTGGCCGCTGCGCGGCGTGGTGCGGATAATCCGCCCTTCCTCAATCTCATCGTCAAAGTCGTGCTCAACCTTGCTCTTGAAGCCGTGCTCGTCCAGGAAATCCAGCGCGACTTGCAGCTCCCGCTCCTTGAAATCCTCCATTTTAACGGATTCCTTAGATTCATCCTCGGCGGCGGTCGCGTAATAGAGCGTAACCGTGGAATGCTCCTGCACCTTCGTGCCATAGCTGGGGTTCTGTTCGATGACCGTGTCGGGCGGCTGGGTTTCATCCTCCCGGCCTTCGGTGACAAACTGGAAATGCTGGGTATAGGTGGGGTTGTTGATAATATCGGTGTAGGCGCTGCCCAGGAAGCTGGGCACGGCAACCTGTTCTCCCGCGTTCAGGAACCGCGAGAACCAGAAGAAGGCAACGCCGCCAATCAGCAGGATTGCCAGCAGCGCAACCACAATCAGGAACAGCGGCGAGTCGCCGAAACGGCTGTCGTCCTCCTCGACCCGGTGGCGGTGGCTGCGGTCGGGCACCCGCTCCCGTTCCCCGGGTTTTTGCACCGTGCGGCGTTCTTCGTACCCGGGAGCCGTGCGCCGTTCCTCGTATTCGGGCACCTTGTGGGGGCGGTTGAACGGGTTCTCTACCACGAAATCGCGCACCGGCTGCACCGGGGTATGGTGCACGGGGATATTGTTCAGCACCTCGAAATTGGGCAGCTTTTGGGTTTCGTCAAACTCAATCGCGTCGCCGCGCGTCTCGGTGTTGTAGTGAAAGGACATATTGGGGTCGCTTTTCAGCCGTTCCAAGTCGCCGTAAAGCTCGGTTGCCGAGCTGTAGCGCCGGTTGACGTTGGGGCACATGGCATGCATCACAATCTCGTTCATGCCGCGCGGGATGCTCGGCACGATTTCCGAAGGCATCAGGGGCATGGCGCTGATGTGCTGCATGACGATTGCCAAGGCGTTGTCCCCGTCAAAGGGCAGCTTGCCGGTCAGCATTTCGTACATGACCACGCCGAGCGAGTAAAGGTCGGTGCGGTAGTCGATGGTCGAGCCTTTCGCCTGCTCGGGGGAGATATAGTGTACCGAGCCAATGGCCTCTTTGACCACGCGGGTTTCTTCCTTGGCGGCGAACCGCGCGATGCCGAAATCGGTCACCTTGGCGGTCGCGTCGCGCAGAATCATGATATTATGGGGCTTGATGTCCTGGTGGATAATGCCGCGCCCGTGCGCGTGCTCCAGCGCGCGCGCAATCTGCTGGGCGAAGAACAGCGCCTCCTGCCAGGAAAGCCGCCCCTTCTTTTGCAGGTATTCCTTTAAGGTGATGCCGTCCACCAGCTCCATCACGATATAGTTCAGCCCTTCGGTGTGGCTGACATCGTAAATGGAAACAATATTGTGGTGCGACAGGCGGGCGACCGTCTGCGACTCGTTATAGAACCGCCTGCGGAACTCCTCATCCTGCGCGAACTCTTCCTTGAGCATTTTTATAGCAACATAGCGGTTAAGTGCGCGGTCGCGCGCCTTATAGACGACCGCCATGCCGCCGACACCGGCAATGTCGAGGATTTCATACCGGCTGTCGAGCAGTTTCCCTATGTATTTATCATCCATGTTCGTTTACTCCTCATGCGTTGCCGGTTCGTTTTCCTGGGAATCGCGCGAGAACAGCACAACGGTGATATTGTCCGCACCGCCGCACAGCTTGGCGGCCTCAATCAGCGCCTGCCCGGCGGTTTCCAGGTCGTCCGCCCGCCGGACGATTTCGGCAATCTGCGCGTCCTCAACCATGGTGTTCAGCCCGTCCGAACAGAGGAGCATCACCTCGCCCTCGCGCAGATCGACCTCATACACGTCGCCCTCGACAACCGGGTCAACGCCGACGGCACGGGTGATCAGGTTCCGGTTGGGATGGTGGCGCGCGTCCTCGGCGCGCAGCCTGCCCTGCCGGATCATTTCGTTGACATAGGAATGGTCCTCGGTTAATTGTACAATATTTTTCGCGTCAATTTCATAGGCGCGGCTGTCTCCGATGTTGATGAGCATGGTTTTGTCGCCCACAATCACGCCCGCAACCAGGGTCGTTCCCATGCCTGCGAATTCGGGCTGGCGGGTAGACAGGCGGAATACGGTCTCATTCGCGGCGTCGGCGGCCTCGCGCAGCGCGCGTTCAATCCCCTCGCGGCTCATGCCCGCGGCCACCTGCTCCTGTACGCGTTCCATAAAGGTATCCAGCGCGAAGCGGCTGGCGACATTCCCGGCGTTGGCACCGCCCATGCCGTCACATACGGCGAGAATGGCAATCGAATCTTCTTCCTTCAGCGAGACCGCGTAAGCGTCCTGATTGGTCGGACGGCGGCAGCCCTTGTCGCTGATTCCATATACTGTCAATGTGATTCACCTTCCTCAAGCCGACGGCGGCGCAGCTGGCCGCACGCGGCGTCTATATCCGGTCCAAGGCGGCGGCGTACCGTTGCGGGGATGCCGCCGCGCTCTAAAATCTGTTGAAACCTGCGCACGCTTTCCTGTGTGCTGGGCTGTAAAGGGCTTTCCTTTACCGGGTTGAGCGGGATCAGGTTGACGTGCCCTGGCCTGCCGCGCAGCAGCTGTACCAGGCGCTCGGCCTGCCAGGGGCGGTCGCTGACGCCGCGCACCATCGCGTATTCATAGGAAACGCGCCGCCCGGTCGTATCAAAGTAATATTCGCACGCGCGCAGCAGCCGCCCGATCGGGTAGCTGCGGTTGACCGGCATCATCCGGCTCCGGCTCTCGTCATCGGACGCATGCAGGGAAATCGAAAGCGTGAGCTGTAAATGCTCGTCCGCCAGGGCTTCGATTTTATCGGCAAGCCCGCTGGTGGACAGCGAAATATGGCGCTGCCCGATGCAGATGCCCTCCGGGCAGGAGACCAGGCGGATAAATTTCAGTACATTTTCGTAGTTGTCGAGCGGCTCGCCCGTGCCCATCAGCACAACATTGGAAATCTGCTCTCCAGAATCCTTCTGCATAAACAGGATTTGGTCGAGGATTTCCCCGGCGGACAGGCTCCGTTTCAGCCCAGACACGCCCGAGGCGCAGAAAGCACAGCCCATCCGGCAGCCCACCTGGGTGGAAACGCAGGCGGTATTGCCATGATGGTAGTGCATCAGGACACTTTCGACGCAGTCGCCGCCGTGCAGCCGCCAAAGGTATTTGACCGTGCCGTCCACTGCGGAAACCTGTTTTCGCTCCACCGTGGGGACGGTCAGCAGGAAATGTTCCGGGAGCGCGGCGCGCAGGGGCTTGGACAGGTTGGTCATCTCCTCAAAGGAGGAAACCGGCTGGTGCAGCCACTTGAAAATCTGGCCTGCTCGGAACGGCTTTTCACCGAGCGCGGCCAGCTCGCCGCGCAGTTCTTCGATTGTCAGGCATTTGATTTCGGTCATAGGTGCTCCTGGATATATATTATAGTATAGCAGGCTTGTCCCGCGAATTACCGGGAAAACTGGTGGCAAGGGGAAAGCCCTTCCCTTATTTTACTACATGCGGCGCAGCTTTGCAATAAAAAATCCGTCCGTCTGGTGAAGATGCGGCAATAAAGTGATATGGCCTTCCGGATTTTCACCGGTTGCCGGGTGCGTAAATGGCTCCGCAGTGAATTCCGGATGGTTTTCCAGGAAGTTTTCGACGATATCAAGATTTTCCCGCCGCAGAACCGTGCAGGTCGAATAGACCAGCGTGCCGCCCGGTTTCACATAGCGGCAGCCGGTTTCCAGGATGGCGGATTGGATGGCGGGCAGCCCCTGGAGGCTTTCCTCGCTTTTCCATCGGATTTCCGGCTTTTTCCGAATCACGCCAAGGCCGGAGCAAGGCACGTCGCAGAGCACCCGGTCGGCACGCCCTTCCAGGTCGGGCTGGAACGTGGATGCGTCGGCCAGCCGTGTTTCGATGATGTTCAGGCACAGCCGTTCCGCAGCGGCACGGATACGTTCCAGTTTGTGGCCGTACAGGTCGCCCGCAATGACATGCCCGCGATTGCCCATCTTTTCCGCGATGTAACAGGTTTTGCCGCCGGGCGCGCCGCACAGGTCAACCACCAGCTCGCCGGGGCGGGGGGAAAGCGCGTCCACACAAACGATGCTTGCGCCGTCCTGTACCGTCACCTCGCCGCGTTCAAATATCGGCAGCGCAGCCACGTTCCCGCCATCGCATAAAATAAGGTTTTCAATCTTGCTGTGCGGTGCGCAGGAAAGACCCTCCGCCCGCAGCGCGTCGAGCGCTTTCTCCCGTGTGGTTTTCAGCAGGTTGACCCGCAGGCAGAGCGGCGCGGTCTCGTTGTCCAGCGCACAGATGGAGGAAGCCGCCTTTTCGCCGAACTCGTCGCAAAGCGCCTGCGTCAGCCACTCGGGATGGCTGTAGCGCAGCGCCAGGTAGGCCGCTTTGGTCGGGCAGTCGAGGACGGGCAGGCTTCCATCCTCCACCGCCCGCGCAATGGCACGCAGCACGCCGTTGGCATATTTCACCGTGCGCTCGTTGGCATGCGCGTAGTTCCGAATCAGGGAAACGGTCTCGGATACGGCGGCGTGGGCGGGGATGCGGTCAAGCATCGTCAGCTGGTACACGCCGAGATCCAGGCAGTCCCGCACACGGGGCAGCAGGCGCGACAGGCGGACGCTCGAAAACTTTTTCAGGTAAAATTCACACAGGGTGCGGTTTTGCAGCACGCCGAATGCCAGCCGGGAAGCAAGCGCGGCGTCCCGGCTGTCCAGCCCCGCGCGGGAGATATAATGATGTAACGCGCCGTCCGACCACGCGCCCTCCTCCCGGATGGAAAAAAGGGTAAACGCGGCCACCTCGCGCGGGGCTGCCGGTCGTTTCTTAATCACGGTCGCGCCTCCCGAAAATCAGGATCAGGCGCAGCAGCTGCGCCAGCGATACGGCAAGCGCCGCCACATAGGTCATCGCCGCCGCCCAAAGGGTTTTGCGCGCCATCTGCACCTCGTCGCCTTCCAGCAGATAGCTGCCCTCAATCGCGGCCAGCGCGCGCCGGGAAGCGTCCAGCTCCACCGGGAGCGTAATCAGCTGAAACAGCGTGGACAGCCCAAACGCCGCAATCCCGAGCGTTATCAATCCAGAAAGGTTGATGAAAAAGCCCAGCAGGATGAGCGGCATTGCCATCATCGAGCCGATGTTGGTAAGCGGGACAATAGCCGCCCGCAGGTGGATGGGTGCGTAATTCCGCGCGTACTGCACAGCGTGTCCAGCCTCGTGGCAGGCAACGCCGATGGAAGCGACCGAGCTGGAACGGTACACGGCGTCGGACAGGCGGATGACGTTGGCGCGCGGGTCGTAGTGGTCGGTCAGCTTGCCCGCGATGTGCTCAACGGCAACGCCGGGCACACCGTTTGCGCGGAGCACGGCCTCGGCGGCCTGCGCGGCAGTCAGTCCCCGGCGGGAGTAGACCCGGGAATAACGGTCAAAGGTCGAGTTGACCTTCCACTGTGCCCACATGGCGAAAATAACGCACGGCAGCACCAGAACCACATAATACATATCAAATCCATACATTCCTAACATGAAAAAACACGCCTCCTCAACACGCTTTTACTTTTCATCATGAATAGCCGCCCGACAAACTGGAATTTATCGTTTTCCTGTCTTAATAAACTCAATCAGCTTTTCCACATCATCAAAATCATCATAATCACCAACGATTCCTTTACGATGATATACGATTCCTCTTTTTTCATTTTCCTCAAGGCAGTCAAGAAGTTCCTCTGTCCCATATCTTTTTATAAACAATGTAAAACCATATGGCTTGATTTTGTTCAGTAATCCTCTTTTGCAATCCATTTCACATGCATAACAGCCTAAGAATCCCTTTTCGATGGAACATTTTCTATTTTCGCATTGGGCGTAGTCATGACAGTTATCCGAATAACAGCCATTGCATGTTACATTTTCTGAACAAAGGCAGCAAGCAAGTCCACATCTTGCCATTCCGAATTCTCGTTTCATGATTTGCACTCCCTAAATCCCGATTTATCATTCCGCTCAGCTTTCTAATATGTTTCCTCAGCACCGAGGACAGTACCTTCATGGACAGTATACCCGCGGAGCCAGTCATGCACACGCATACGCTTGCCGCCAACGGCCTGCACCTCGCCGAGCGCTAACGCGCCTGCCCGATAAACTGGATTTGGTCTACTTCTTTATAAAGGAATTTTCTGTTCCTAAATTATAAGGGCAAATATCTCTGCATCTGTGGCAGTTTATCACCCAGCTTTGTATTGTTTTATCATCACCAAAGGCATAATCCCAACAAGCCTGTTGCTCTAACTCTAAATGCTCTAACGCATTTACTGGACATATGTTTACGCAGGCATTACAGTTATTACAAATATTATCTTTTAACTTGTCATATTCTAATTCCTGTTCACACAAAACTGCTCCCAACCAAACCATACTTCCAAACTCCGGTGTAATAAGCAAAGAATGTCTACCTATCGTACCTAATCCCGCTGCCTGTGCCGCATGCTTTTGAGAGATAATAGACCGCCATCTCTTAGTATTTTCGTCCCATTGGCTTTCATTTGTTGGAATTGGTACACAAGCGATTTGGTATTTTTCCATTTCAATACAAAAATCAAGAGCAATTGCATCTATTTTGGGCGTAATAGAATTTCTCACTCTTGTGTAAGGTACAGGAGAATTACAGCTTAAAGTTCCTATCGGAAATCTACATCCAAAAGAAATAACCGATTTGCAAGTTGGTAAAACATCGGTAGGATGATACCCTTTAGGAGCGTCATGAAATCTATCTATGCTTGCTATCCCACACAAATCTGCACCTAATCCGAATAGAATTTCTTTGACCTGTCGATTATCAATCATATATATATCCTTTCGTGATATCAACTCGATTTATCACCGCTCAACTTTCTAATTATGACTCTTCAGCCGCCCAGGACGGTACCCGCATGGACAGTATGCCCGCGGAGCCAGTCATGCACGCGCATGCGTTTGCCGCCGACGGCCTGCACCTCGCCGAGCGCCAGCGCGCCCGTCCCGCAGGCGACAACCATACCGCGCTTGGGATCGGCGCAGAGCACCTCGCCGGGCGCGCCGCTGCCCTCTGTGGGTGCGGCGGAATAAATTTTCAGCCGCGCGCCATCCAGCGTGGTCAGCGCCACCGGCCAGGGGTTCAGCCCCCGGATGAGGCAGTCAACCTCGCGGGCGCTTTTCGTCCAGTCAATCACGGCGATCTCTTTATCCAGCATATGCGCGTAACAGGATTTGCTGTCGTCCTGCGGCTCACCGGAAAGCGGGCCTTCCGCCATCCGCCGGACGGTATCGCCAAGCAGCGCGGCGGCATCCTGCGCCAGACGGCCGAACAGCTCCCCGGCGGTTTCGCGTTCGCCGATTGCAGTCTCGCACTTGGCAAGCATCGCGCCGGTGTCCAGTCCCTCGTCCATCTGCATGATGGTAACGCCGGTTTTCCCGTCCCCGGCAATCACCGACCACTGGATCGGGGCCGCGCCGCGCCAGCGGGGCAGCAGCGAACCGTGCGCGTTGATGCAGCCCAGCCGGGGATAATCCAGCACATATTTCGGTAAAATCTTCCCGTAAGCGACCACAACAATCAGCTCCGGGTCAAGCTCCGCAAGCAGCTCGGAAGCCGCGCCGTTTTTGAGCGTCGCGGGCTGGTAGACAGCAAGCCCATGCTCCAAAGCAAGGCTTTTCACGGGCGGCGGCGTCAAAACCTGTTTGCGCCCCTGCGGCTTGTCAGGCTGGGTGAACACCCCGCGGATTTCGTGCCCGTCCGCCAGGAGCCGGGCGAGGGAGGGCACCGCAAAATCCGGGGTACCCATAAAAACGATTCTCATGCCTTTTGAATGTCCTCCGGGTCGATAAATTCCTCAATTTTCTCGGTAAACACATGGCCTTCCAAATGGTCATGCTCATGGCTGAAGCACTGCGCGACGACGCCCTCGCCTTCCTTCTCGAACCAGTTTCCATTCACGTCCTGCGCGCGCACCTTGGCCCAGCTCGGGCGGGTGACGTAGCCCCAGACGTTGGGGAAGCTCAGACAGCCCTCAGGCATGCGCTCACTGCCGCGCACCTCAAGCAGCTCGGGGTTGATGAGCACAATGACCTCCTCAGGGTCCTTATTAACATCAAGCACAACCACAACGCGGCGCAGCACGCCGACCTGGGGGGCGGCAAGCCCTGCCCCGCCGGATTGAAGCAGCGTCTCGGTCATATCGTCCACCAGCTGCTTAAGGCGCTGGTCAAATACGGTCACCGGCCGGCATTTTTTGTAAAGCGCCGGGTCATCCTGAATCAAAATATTACGAATCGCCATGAAATAAATCTCCTTAAAATAAACTTTTACTCCCCGGGGGACTTGCCCCCTGACCGCTGCGCCGCAGCGCGCGGTTTACGTACCTTACAAATCTATCAAATATCGGGGTTCAGCGAAGCGAACAGCGCGATCCCCCGGTTAGCCTTCTCCCGCGCGAATTCGCACAGGATGCCGGAAATCAGCTGCCGCCGGGGCTTCCCGTCCGGGCAGCGCAGCGTTAAATGGTAGCGGTAGCGCCCCATCACCCGGACGACCGGCGCGGGCACCGGACCCAGCACCGGGCAGGCAATTTCCCTGAACTGCCCTTGCATCAGGCTTTCCAGGCGGCGGCGCAGCGCCAGCAGCGAGGCCAGCACCTGCCGTTCCTCCTCGCCCGTGGCGGCCAGCACCAGCAGCTCGGCCAGCGGCGGGGCAAGCAGCGCGCCGCGCGCCTCAATTTCACTTTCGTAGAACTGGTCATAATCCTGCCGCGCGGCGGCGAGGATAACCGGATGGTTCGGGCTGTAGGTCTGGATAATCGCGCGCCCGGTGTCGAACCGCCTGCCCGCGCGCCCCACGACCTGTGTAATCAGGGAAAAGGTGCGCTCCTTGGCGCGGTAGTTCGGAGCGTACAGGCTTTGGTCGGCGTCAATCACACCGACCAGCGTGACATTCTCAAAATCCAGCCCTTTTGTGACCATCTGCGTACCGAGCAAAATATCGGCCTTGCCCTTGGCGAAGGAAGCCAGCAGCTTTTCATGCGCGTTTTTTCGGGCTGTGGTATCCGCGTCCATGCGCAGCACCCGCGCCTGCGGGAACTTTTCGTGCAGCTCCTCCTCCACGCGCTGGGTGCCCGCCGTTTCGGTAAACAGATGTTCCCCGCCGCAGGAAGGACAAACGCCGGTAATCTTGAGCGAAAAGCCGCAGTAATGGCACATCGCACGGCTATTGACCGAATGATAGGTCAGCGTGGAGGTACAGGAAGGGCACTCCGGCACCCAGCCGCACTGTGGACAGCCGATGGTGCGGCTGTTGCCCCGGCGGTTCAGGAAAAGGATGCTCTGCCGCCCCGACGCAAGGTTGTTCGCGAGTGCTTCCTGAAGCGCCGCACCGATGCTGCCGCCGTTGCCCTGCCGCAGCTCGCCGCGCAGGTCGGCAACCGTTACCTCGGGCATCGGCGTGCCCATGAAGCGCTCGGACAGCCGGAAAATCGGGTATTTGCCCTGTTTCCCGGCGTAATAGCTTTCGACCGACGGCGTTGCCGAGCCGAGCACCAACAGCCCCCTGGAACGCCCGACCAGGTACTTTGCCACATCACGGGCATGGTAGCGCGGCGACTGCTCCGAACAGTACGCGCCGTCCTGTTCCTCGTCGATAATCACCAATCCAAGGTTCTCCACCGGTGCAAAAATCGCCGACCGCGTCCCCACGACCACCGTGCACGCGCCGCTGCGGATGCGCTTCCAGCTGTCGTACCGTTCGCCGGTGGAGAGCGCCGAGTGCAGCAGCGCAACCTTGCCGCCAAACTGCCCGACAAACACGCGGATGGCCTGCGGCGTCAGCCCGATTTCGGGTACTAATACAATCGCGGTGCGCCCCATGGACAGGGTTTCCGCAATCAGCTTAAGGTAAACCGAGGTTTTGCCGCTGCCGGTCACGCCGTAGAGCAGCGCCGCTGCTGCCGTATCCTTGTGCAGCAGCCCGCAAAGCCCCTCAAAAACATCCTGCTGCGCGGCGCTTAATTCGACCGGCGGTCCGGGCGGGATTTCCGAAAAGTCGGGCATCCGGAAGACCTCTGCTTCCTCCTTTTCCAGAATGCCGCGCTTGACGAGGTTGGTGAGCACCGACGTGCTCGCGCCGGTCATATAAGTCAGCTCGCGGCGGCTCAGCGCGCCGCCGTCCGACAGCAGGCTGATAACATCCTGACGCGCGGGGCTGCCCCTTGCGCAGCAGCGCAGCGCCGTATCGGGATCTACCGCCAGCCGCAGCATGGTTTCGGTTTTGTCGCGCACGTTCGGCGCAATGCCCGTCTGATAAAGCAGCACCCCTTCGGCGCACAGCCGGTCGAGCAGGGGGCGCACGCTCAGCCGGGGGAGGGCTTCCTCAAGCTCGGCCAGCGTCAGTGAGGTTTCCGCGTCCTGAAACAGCCGCATGACCGCCCCCGCCTCATCGGTGCGCGCCTGCCACGCGGCAAGGTCGCACGCCCCCGGCCGGAAGCGTTCCCGCCGACGGAACCACAGCCCCGCAGGCAAAATGGTGCGCACACAATCAAAGAAGGTGCAGAACAGCCGCTCCCGCAGATAGACCGCCAGCCGCAGCTGGGCGGCGGACAGGACCGGCTCGCGGTCAAGTACTTCCAAAATAGGCTTCAGCCCGTCCTCCGCGCCGTCCCGCACCGCCATGACGATGCCTTCCAGCCGTTTGTTGCCCCGCCCGAAGGGGACGAGCACCCGGCAGCCGACCCCGGGCACGCAGGCGGGCGCGGTGTAATCATACAGCTTATCGATAGCGTAGGTCGCCGCGTCAACCGCAACCGCACAGACCTTCATCGCGCGTCCCACGCCGCGAGCAGCCGGTCGAGGATACCGTCGGCAAGCGTCGCCTTAGACTGGATCGGCAGCTGCTCGGGCACGGCGCCCCGCCGCAGGACGGTGACGACATTGGTGTCCGTCCCGAAGCCAGCGCCCGCGGTTTTGAGGTTGTTCGCAATCATAAAGTCACAGTTTTTGCTTTCCAGTTTGGCTGCGGAATTTTCCAGCAGGTCGCGCGTCTCCATCGAGAAGCCGCAGACAATCTGCCCGGGGCGCTTGCGTTCGCCCACTGCTTTCAGAATATCCGGATTGCGCACAAGTGTGAGCGTCATATCAGCGTTTTTTTTCTTGAGCTTGTCCGGCGCGGCCTCCGCAGGGCGGTAATCGCCGACCGCCGCCGCCTTAATCACAAAGTCCTGTTCGGGCAGCGCCGCCAGCACCGCGTCGTACATCTCCCGCGCCGAGACCACCGGCACGGCGCGCACCCCGACAGGGACGGGCAGCGCCGTCGGCCCAGTGACCAGCGTCACCTCCGCGCCGCGCCGCCGCGCCGCTTCCGCGATGGCGTACCCCATCTTGCCGGTGGAGTGGTTGGACAGGAAGCGCACCGGGTCAAGCGCTTCCTGTGTCGGCCCTGCGGTCACCAGCACGCGCAGCCCCGCAAGGTCGCGCACCGCCGCCGCGTCCAGGATGGCTTCACAGATATCCGCCGGGTCGGCAAGCTTGCCGCGCCCGACAGCGCCGCAGGCCAGCCTGCCGCTTGCAGGCTCGACAAAATGCGCGCCGCGATTCGCCAGGATGCGCATATTTTGCTGCACGACCGGGTTTTCATACATATTGGTATTCATGGCGGGCGCAATGACCAGCGGCGCGCGGGTGGCGAGCAGCGTGGTGGTCACCATATCGTCCGCGATGCCGTGCGCCGCCTTGCCAAGCACATTGGCGGTACAGGGCGCAATCACAAACACATCGGCGCGCGCTGCCAGCGAGATATGCTCGACCTCCCACGGGAAATCGCGGGAGAACATATCCGTGACCACCCGGTTGCCCGAAAGCACTTCGAGTGTCATGGGCGTGATAAACTCACAGGCGGATTTGGTCATGATAACAAAGACCTCCGCCTGCTGCTTTTTGAGACGCGAAACGAGATCGGCGGCTTTGTAAGCCGCGATCCCGCCGGTCACACATAATACGATTGTTTTATCCTTCAGATCCATTTGCCTTAAAACTC
The DNA here is from genome assembly GCA_910586575.1 of uncultured Clostridia bacterium. GTDB lineage: Bacteria > Bacillota > Clostridia > Oscillospirales > Butyricicoccaceae > QXXE01. The sequence continues at coordinate 32,163 of CAJUJQ010000006.1, forward strand.
CTGTGAATCGGATGAATCGGGAAAATCCGTCCTGCCGCTGTAGATGATATCCGGCTCAAGCGCGAAATCCGCGCTGTCCCCGGCGTCCTCCCCCGGCTCCCCGGCAGCGCCGTCCAGGTCAATCACCTCGGGGACAGGCGCGGCAGCGGGTTCAGGCTCCGGCTGGGGTTCCGGCTCGGGGCGCGGGCCGTCGCGGTAGACGACCTGCCCGGCGGCGATTTCGTCCAGCGCCAGCTTGACCGGTTTATCTCGCAGCTTTTCGTGGGTTTTCTCGGATTCCTCTGAGAGATCGCGCGCACGCTGCGCCGTAAGGTTGACCAGCAGATACCGGTTGCTGACCTTTGCCATCAGTTCATTCATGGATGGTTTTAACATAGATAGATTCTTCCTTCCGTTTTATCGGGAGCACGCGGCTTCCGGGTTGTTTTCGGTTCGGTTGTGTAAAATCAGCGCTTTGAGCAGCGCGACCGCGTGGTCAACCGTGTCATTTACCACGATATGCGCAAAATTGCGCTGGTATTCCAGTTCGCGCCGGGCGGTTTCCAGCCGCTGTCGGATTTTTTCCTCGCTCTCGGTGCCGCGTCCGTGCAGCCGCGCGTCCAGTTCCTCCAGCGACGGCGGCGCAAGGAATACCATCACCGCGTCCGGGCGCTTGCGGTGCACCTGCATCGCGCCCTGCACCTCGATTTCAAGGATCACGTCACGCCCCGCCGCCAGCTGTTCCTCGACCGGGCGCTCAGGCGTGCCATAATAATTATCGACATATTCGGCATATTCTAAAAAGGCGTTTTCGGCAATTTTCTGTTCAAACGCCTGCTTGGAGATGAAATAATAATGCACGCCGTCCTGCTCGCCGGGGCGCGGGACGCGGGTGGTCGCCGAGACCGACAGGGACAGCCCCGGTACCTCGTCCAGCAGCCGGTGCAGCACGGTGCCCTTGCCCGCGCCGGACGGCCCTGTAAATACATACAGCCTGCCTTTATGCATCGTCGCCCTCCTCGCCGTCACGGCTAGTCATGCGGCCCGCAACCGTTTCCGGCTGCACCGCCGAAAGGATGACATGGTCGCTGTCCATAATGATGACCGCGCGGGTGCGCCGCCCGTAGGTGGCGTCGATGAGCATGCTGCGGTCGCGTGCTTCCTGGATAACGCGCTTGATCGGCGCGGATTCCGGGCTGACAATCGCCACAAGGCGGCCCGCCGAAACCATGTTGCCGAAACCGATATTGATAAGCTTCAAAGTTGTCCCCCCCTATGCCGGAATGCGCGGCGCGCTACTCGATGTTCTGAATCTGTTCCCGGATTTTCTCAATCTCGGACTTGAGATCAACGACCAGCCGGGACATCGCCGCGTCGTTCGCCTTGGAGCCGATGGTGTTGGCCTCGCGGTTCATTTCCTGCACCAGGAAATCCAGCTTGCGGCCGACCGCGCCGCCCTCGGCGAGCATCAGCTCCAGCTGGCTGATATGGCTGCGCAGGCGCACGGTCTCCTCATCGACCGCCGTTTTGTCGGCAAATACCGCCGCTTCCAGCAGGATCCTCTGCTCATCCACCTGCGCGGACTCAAGCACCTCCTGCATCCGTTTATACAGCTTTTCGCGATAGGCGGCCACGCGCTCGGGGCTGCGCCGCTCGACCTCGCCGACCAGCGACAGGATGGTCCCGGCGCGGCTCCTGACATCCTCGGCAAGCTTGACGCCCTCGCGCGTGCGCATGGTGTCGAAGCCGCCCGCCGCTTCCGCGAAAACGGAGAGCACGTCGGCGGTCAGCTCGTCGGCGTCGATCTCGGCCCGGCGGCTGGTCAGCACGTCCGGAAGCTTGGCGACATCCATGACGGTCAGCCTGCTTTCCAGCCCGAACCGCTCGTGCAGGCGCTGGAGCGCCTGAATATAGCTGCCCGCAAGCTGCTCGTTGAGCAGGATTTCGGAGCCTGCGGCTTCCTCGTCCTCAATGGCAATGAAGATATCGACCCGCCCGCGCGCAATCCGTTCCGAGGCGGCTTTTTTGAGCGCGTCCTCCAGGAAGCCGTATACACGCGGCGCTTTGACCGTGCAGTCCAGGTAACGGTGGTTGACCGCACGCACCTCAACGGTAATCTCGCGCCCGTGGGCGGAAAGGCGCGCGCGGCCGTAACCGGTCATACTTTTCATAATGTACCTCTTTTATTTTTCCGGCCCCTGCCGGGACCGGTTCGTTTCAATGAAATTTCCGGAGCCAGTGCCCCATTCCCATAAAAATACGGTTCATACAAAAATCATAATAAAGCAGAAAGACCGTCCAGCCCGCAGCCAGCGCAGCGGCGATCAGCGGTGAAACGGATACAAGCTCTTCCACAAAGCCGAATTGGATGACCACAATGGAAAGCAGCACCCAAAACACGACCAGCGAAGCCTTGCACGCCAGCCGGGGAACCCGGCTCTGCCAGTGAACGGTGAACCGCAAAACCGTATACAGCCCAAGCACCAGGACATATACCAGTGCGGTGAATTTATCCGGCACAACCAGCACCGCGAGCGCGGAGGTTGCGCCGTAAACCAGCCGCCCGGTGCGGGCCTCGCCCCGCAGGAAAAAAAGCGCCGGGACAAGCGCCGCCAGCAGTGCCGCCGCGCCGGACGCAATCTCAAACACCGCGCCAAGCTCGAGCAGCACAATTGAAACGGCGGTCATCATGCCGCCCTGGGCAATGCTGCGCGCCCTCATCGGTCAGCACCCCATATTACAGCAGTTGCAGCACAGCGAGAGGCACATCAGGTTGGCGCAGCAGTCGCACATATCGGAATGCTGCATCGGGCGGTAGCCGCCATAGCCGCCGGTCATGTTGACCATATTCATGGCGGAGCGGTACTCGGCGTTGTCCGGCTCCATCGCGCACGCCTGCTGATAACAGCGGGAAGCCTCGTCATACCAGCCCTTGCGATAATAGACCGTACCCATCAGGAAGTACCATTCCGCGTTGCGCTGGCTGCTGCGCTGAAGCATTTCCTCCGCGAGGTTCAGGTTTCCCTGGGTAATGGCGGCGCGGATCTGGCTGAACTGGGGGCTTTGCTGCCGGTTGTAGGACTGCCCGTAGCTGTACTGCTGATAGGCGCCGCCGCCGGAGGAAGACTTTGCGGAGCCGCGCCCGGAGCGTTCGTTCATGATCTGGTCGTAAGCCTCATTGATTTCCTTCATCCGTTGTTCGGCCAGGTCGGCAAGCGGGTTGTTGACGTAATTGTCGGGGTGGTATTTGCGCGCAAGCTCACGATAGGCGCGTTTGACATCATCGTCACTGGTCTGCGGCGTAACGCCCAGCAGTTTATAAGGATCCATGACGCATTCGTCCTCCGTTCATTTGATAAGTTCCGTCAAGCACCTGCCGCGTGACAGCGGGCAGGCCCAGCCAGATGATATTTTCGATCAGCCCCGCGTCGCGCTGCGCGCCGAGCAGGTCAAAGGCGGTACAGATATCGGCAAGCGAGTGTTCGAGCGTGCGTTCCAGCGGCTCCCGCACGGGGGAAAGGTCGGCGGCGCGCAGCCCGAAGCGCAGCGCAACCGGGTTGTAGCTGCCGCGGGAGAGGTCGTCCGGCAAATCCTCGCAGGCGTCTATCAGGTAGACCCAGCGCCCGGTGTGGTAGAACAGCTGCCGCAGGATGCGCTCCCGCGCGTCCCCGGTGGGGGGCACGGCAGCAGCAAGCAGGCGCGCAGTCGTATCGGCGGCGCGGTCGATGGAATCGCACCGTCCGGCTTCCAGCGCGGCGAGCCTGTCGATACAGTCGGCGATTTCGCGGTCGGCGTCCGGCAAGCGCGCGGCGGCCTTCCGATACCCGGGCGCTGCCAGCGGAAGCAGCAGGCGTGCCGCGAGCTGCCGCGCGCCGGTTTCGTCGCGCACGGTGTCGCGCAGCTTGTGGTAATTGAGGAGGACGCTGACGTCGGCGGCCCAGTCGATGGCGGCGCTGCCGCAGCACATCCGCCTTGCCCGCACGGGCGACGCGCCGCAGCGGCGGCACTCCGTATGCCCATCCTGTCCGGTGCATCCGAGCACGAGCGCAAAAAAAGTCATGTCGTAGCTCAGGAACAGGGTGTGGAACCTGCCGTAACGGCTGCGGATGGCGTGGCACAGCCCGCAATAAACCTCCTGGAAGCGGCGGATCTCACGCACGCGCAGCTCGTCCTTGACGGGGCGGATAAACCCAAACATTGCACTGCCTCCCACTGGGAGGCGGCGTGTCCCTCCCGGTTTTGAGACCTGTCCGGAAACGGTTGGCGTGCCGTCGCCGTCCGTCCGCGCCGCTTCCCCCTGAAATCCAATAAAATCCCTGCGGGAAACCGTCTTTGACTGACAGCGGATTCCCGCAGCATCCGGCACTCCCCCAGTTCCCAAACAGCTCTATTCACTCTATTTTACTAGATTTTTCCCATAATTACAAGTCTGCGCATATTATTTATCGCAGAATTTACAAAAAATTTCGGAATTCCAAATGCTGGGTATCCCCGCGTCTGTCGAATCTTCTATAAATTAGACTCCATCCGCCGCGTGGGCAATGATGGTAAAAACCATCGTGCCGCGCGCCTTATACCGTTTATTGTAAAAAATCCCGGCGGCAACGCCAAGCACAAAGCCCAGGATACCAAGCGCGGCCGCGCCGCCCTCGCCCAGCCCCGCCAGGCTGCCGACGGCAAACAGCACAAAGAACAGCGCCAGCGGCACGGCGTAGACGATGGCAGCAAGCCCCATCAGCTGCTTGAACTCCCCCTCGATGACCACGCGGTCGTTGGGCTGCGCGCCGATCTGGTTGACGGCTTCGGCAAGGATGGGACCGGAAACCATTTCCGTGCAGCCGCCGCCGCACTTGGCGCAGTCGTGGCCGCAGGCCGATTGGCGGGTGACCTCGATTTCGGCCTTGCCGCCAGGCAAAAGGCGCTTTACCACTGCATTCTGTGTCATATTCGTTCCTCCTGTTACATCCTTCCGGTTTGCTTGGCCATGGGATGCAGACTGTATCTATACTCGCGAATGAAAAGGTTTGCCGTATTCACCCACCCTGCCCGCCAAACGGATGGCGGGCAGGGCAAGGTGCAGCAACGATGATTGCCATTCCAATTCCCGCCGCAGCGGAGAAAGGGAGTCCAGAGGGATGAGTCCCTCTGGCGCTGTCCGCGCAGGACCGCCCGCCGCGCAGGCGAACCGAACGGCAAACTTTAACGCACACGAGTGTATCTTGGCTGCGCCTAAAAGGGCGCGTATTCTTCCATAATGCGGAGCGCCGCGCGCAGGCCGTCCACCGCCGCGCTCATAATGCCGCCCGCAAAGCCCGCGCCTTCCCCGCAGGGGAGCAGGCCGGGGACGCTGACGCTCGACAGCGTGTCGTCGCGCGGGATGCGTACCGGGGAAGATGTGCGCGTTTCCGGCGCGGTCAGCAGTGCGTCCGGGTTGTCAAAGCCCCGGATTTTGCGTCCAAAGACGGGCAGGCTTTTGCGCAGCATATCGGTGACATATCCGGGGAAAACCGGCGCAATCTCACCAAAAGCCACGCCCGCCGGATAGGTTGGGGCGATCGCGCCCGCCCCCGTGCCGGGGATATCCTTCAGGAAATCGCCCACCGTTTGGCAGGGGGCGCGGAAGCTTCCCGTCAGGTTGTACGCCGCGCGTTCCATGGCGCGCTGGAACGCGATACCGCCCAGCGGCGTCCCGTCGTCGAAATCCTCCGGGTTGACCGAGACCGCCAGCGCCGCGTTCGCGTTCCTGCCGCCGCGCGCGTGATAGCTCATGCCGTTGGTGACGATGCCGCCTGCTTCGCTTGCCGCCGCGACGACAAAGCCGCCGGGGCACATGCAGAACGAATAGCAGGCGCGCCCGCCGTCCCGGTGCGACAGCGTGTATTCCGCAGGCGGCAGCGCCGGATGCCCCGCATATTTGCCGTACAGCGCCCGGTCGATGGACTCCTGCGTGTGCTCAATGCGGACACCCACCGAAAACGGCTTGGGACACAGCTCGATACCGGTTGCATGCAGCATCCGGAAGGTGTCGCGCGCGCTGTGCCCAACGGCAAGCACCGCCCGCTCACAGGGGAGCGCCTGCCCGTCGGCTTCCACCGCCGCCAGCCGCCCGCCGCGCAGCAGCAGGCCGGTCATGCGCGTGCGGAAATGCACCGCCCCGCCGTTTTCCACAATGCCAGCGCGCATCGCCCGCACCACCTTTTTGAGCAGGTCGGTGCCGATGTGCGGCTTTGCCAGCCCCCGGATTTCACCCGGCGCGCCGTTTTCGTGCAGGGTTTGCAAAACGGTCTCGCAGAGCGGGTCGTTGATGCGGGTAGTGAGCTTGCCGTCCGAATACGCGCCCGCGCCGCCCTCGCCGAACTGGATATTGCATTCCGGGTCGAGTGCGCCGCCTGACCAGAACCGCTCGACCGCGCCGTCCCGTTCCTCCAGGCAGCCGCCGCGCTCGAGCACAATGGGCCGGTAGCCGTGCCGGGCCAGCAGATACGCGCAGAACAGCCCCGCCGGGCCAAGCCCGACGACAACCGGCGGATGCGGCAGGGGTGTTTTCCCGTAAACAGGCGCAAGCGCGGTGTTGCTTTTATAACGAACAGAGGGCATTTGCAGCCGTTGCGCAAATGCCTCCTCGTCCGGGACCCCGTCAATCAGGACGGAGCAAACCTTGTTGATTTTGCCGTGGCGCGCGTCGATGGAGCGCCGGTAAAGCGAGGCCGTGCCCCCGTGCAGGCCGCACCGGCGCAGCGCCAATCCGAGCGCCTGTTCCTCCGGCGCGTCGAACGGCAGCCGCAGGCCGGTTACCAGAATGCTCATGCGCCGCCCTCCTCTTCCGGCGCGGGTTCCGCGTCCGTGCCAGAGGCGGGTTCCGCCGGTTCCTCTTCCGGCTCCGGCGTTTCGTCCGGTGTGGTTTCCTCCTCATCAGGGGTATCCGTGCCGGGGCCGATGTGGGCGGACTGGCGCAGCATCACGTTGACCGATTCCGGCGCTTCAATGACCGCAATCCCGTCGGTGCCGCTGCCCTGGAGCGTGATTTCAAGCGCTGCCTGCCGAAGCCCCGGCGCAAATTCGCCCGGCGCAAGGGCCGCGACGGCATGCAGCCTGCCTTCGTCAAAGTTTTCAATCAGCTGGGCGGGGCCGCGCACGGTCACCGGGATCACGCCCGAAACGAGCATGGCGTCCCAGCCCTCGACACCGCCAGTGTCTACCGAAATATCTGAAATTTCAACCGTCCGGGTCGAGACGCCCTCGACGGTGACGTGCACCTCTGCGGAGGCAGGCTCCCCGGCGGATCGGCTGACGCCGTTCGGCGTCCGGATGACCAGGGTCTGTGTGCCGCCCTCGCTCATGCGGTTCAGGTCGATCATACCGATGGTAATCCCTTCGCCTGCCAGCCGGTCAATCAGCAGCGGGTCGCCGCGCAGCTTGACGCTCTCCGGGATGATTTCAATTTTTGCCATGCCCGCCGAAATGCCGGGGGCTTCGGTCACATCCACGTGCAACGGGACAATGCCTTCCTTCAGGACGCTCAGCGACAAGTTGACCTCACCTGAAATAATTTCCAGATGGTTCTCTGCGGCATCCAGCAGATTGCCCTCTACATCGAAGAAGCTGATGGAGGCAAGATCGGTCAGGCTGCCGGTCACGCCGTCCGCGGCCAGTGTCGCGCGGGCGTAGCTGATCTGGTTGATGATTTCGGCAGGGCCTTGCACGGCCACGGATTCATGGTCGGGGGTCAGGCTGTCATAAATATAGCCTTCCGCCGGACTGCCCTCCGTATAAGGCTCAATAATAATTTCCCGCGTGATGATTTCATCCACCCACACCTCGAGCAGGCGCGGGCTGGTGCTGCGCACCGAAATATTCAGGTTGTCGGGGTAGCGGAGCGTATAGCGCACCTTGGTGCGCCCCGGCTCGGTAATCGCGCCCACGCTGACCTCGGCATAGATATCCTCCATGTTGCGCTTTTTCAGCTCGGCGACCGACGCGCCGATGGCTTCATAATCGACCCGGATGGTCGCTTCCTTCCCTTCAATCACCGAAAAGCCGGTGTTGGTTTTCAGCGTGCTTTCCTCTAAAATCCGGACGGGGACATCGAAAATGGTTTCCTGACGCACCTTGCCGGAATTGAGCTGCACGGTCGTCCACAGCGCGAGCGACAGGATCACCGCCAGCAGGATGGTCGGGACGTTGCTTTTCTTCCAAAATTCTTTCACTTGGCCTTCACCTTCCACTTCCCGAGCATGCCGGTTTTCTTCTTTTCCCTGCCCTCATCCATCAGCTCGGCAATCAGCACCTGGCGCAGCACCTCCGGGGTGAGGTGGCGCTTGAGCATGCCGCCGATGGCGACCGAAATGCCGCCGGTTTCCTCCGAAACCACGACCAGCACCGCGTCCGAGGTCTCGCTCATGCCGACCGCCGCGCGGTGGCGAGTACCCAGCTCGCGCGAAAGGTTCTGGCTGCCCGATAGCGGGAGCACGCACCCGGCAGCGAGTACGCGGGCATTTCGCACCAGCATCGCGCCGTCATGCAGGGGGGAGTTGTGGAAAAAGATGTTTTTAATCAGCTCAGCTGAAGGCGCGGCGTCGACCTGCGTGCCGGTCTTGATGATTTCGCCGAGCTTCTCCTGCCGCTCACAGACGATGAGCGCGCCGGTTTTGGTCTGGCTCATGGAGGCGCAGGCGGTGACAATGGCTGTAATCATGGATTCCACGTCGCCTTTTTCTTCCTCGTGGCCGATCAGGATTTTGGTCAGGCTACCCTTGCCGAGCTGTTCGAGCATGCGGCGCAGCTCGGGCTGGAAAATGATAAGCGCGCCCATTAATCCAAAGCTCATGACCTGCTCAAACACCCAGCTGATGGTGTTCAGGTAAAAGAAATTCGCAACCGCCATCGCAAGGAACAGCACAAGGATGCCCTTAGCCAGCCGGAAGGCGGCGGTATCCCGCAGCAGCCTCATGCCACGGTAAATCAGGTAGGCGACCAGCGCGATGTCGATATAGTCGCTGATCCCCGCCATTCGGAAAAGGGCAACAAAGGTTGCCCATAATTCTCTTAAATTCTGTTCTAACTGCATATTCTGCACCCTATCTTCTGCAAAAATGTAACATTCATAAAGTGACGCGGCGCAGGGCCGCTGCCAGATGCCGGACGGTAATAAGGGAGGGGCGCGCGACGCCCATACCTATATGATTTTATCTTACCACAGACAGCGTCCCTTGTGAAGGGTCGGGCAGCAAAATTCACATAATTTTCATCACTCTTACTAAATTGGCAGCAACGCCTTTGGGCATCCTGCTGGGACAGTGCCCATATCCCCTTTTCTGGTATCGCCGAAGCTGGTTTGATATTGAAGTTGAACGGCGGCGGAATCCCATGCGGCAAAAAAAAGAACGGAAATACCCATTTTCAGGGTATCCCGCCCGTTTTGTGATATTGCATTTTGCGAATCGTCATCATGGCAGCCTCTCCATGCGGCTGTCCAGATACGCCTGAATCTGGACGGCGTTCATGGCGGAAATTGGCTGCGGCAGCGCATCCGGCGGGTAGAACCCGACCCGGCGGGCTTCGCCGTCCTCCGCCGTCAGCGTGCCGGTATAATCGCGGCTGACATACACGATATCAATCCCGCAAACCTCATTGCCGTCCGGGTACACATGATTCAGCGGCGCGCCCGAAAACACGCCCAGCAGGGACAGCTCCCCCACCACAAGGCCGCATTCCTCGCGCACCTCGCGGCGTGCCGCGTCCTCCACGGTTTCGTCGATTTCGACCCTGCCGCCCGGATAGCTCCACGTACCGTCATCCTGACGCTGCTGCATCAATATCCGGCCCGCGTCATCCACAACAATAACGCTTGCGCCGGTCTGCACGCGCACCGGCGTGCCGTTTGGGGAAAGGCGCATTCCGAAACAGCCTCCTTCTATGGTTCACGGTTCCGCACGGACGGTCAGCGTATAACCGTCCATCCCCGGCAGCACGGTCAGCAGCGCTTCCACAGCGGCGCGCGCTTTTTCATCCGCGGAAACGAGCAAGCCCTTTTCAATGGCTTTTTGCTCCACGGACTGCTTTTCCGTCTTGGTAAAACCGGTGTAATCCTCAATTTTAATGGGGTTAAAAATATTATGGCTCTCGTCAAAGACCTCGATACTGTCCTCTGGAATCTCATGCGACAAAATCTTCGCGGCAGGCAGGGTAACGGTCACGGTATCCCCGGAAACCGCCGCCTGCGCCGTGCTTAAATCCACGCCCGCTTTGATGAACCCGTCGTAGGAAACCAGAAAGCTCTTGGTCGTAAACGGCACCTTCCAGCCGTAGAAATCCACCTGGTTTTCAAACTTGCCCATATTGGTATAATGGTACTCCACCGAAACCAGCTCCTGCACGCTGCGAAGCTGCTCCCCGAGCAAATCGCTGGAAATGACCGGCGGCTTTTCGCGCCCGCCATAGGCAGCGCCGCCCAGGAACACCGCGCCCAGCAGGACGCAAAGCAGCAGCAACAGCCCCAATTTCCGTTTCAGCCGCAGGCCGCGCGGCTTTGCTTCCCGTTCACGCATAGCGTCCCACTCCTTTCCACACAGCATCCTGTCCGGCGTCTTTTCTCTCCGGCCCGGAAACTATTGCATCAAATCATCCGACGATTCCAAGGGTTCCTCGTGCAGCTCCGTCCCCGCCGGGATATCCTCCACATATGGCATCTCCGAAGCAGCCGCGTCTGTATAATATCCGGCATCCTCCGGGTAATCCTCCTCCGGAAGCAAAACATCCTCCACAGGGTCTGCCAAATCGTCAAATTCCATTTCCTTCAAGAACGGTTCGGCGCTTTCCGGCAACGGGACGGGCTCATATTCCGTAAACCGCAGCGCGGAACGGTATGCCTTGATCCCGTCAAAATCGTCCACGGGGTCATAGTCCCCGAGCGGTTCCAGGGCGGCGTATTCATCCAAATCCGCGAATTCGTCCAAATCAATGAACGCATCCGGCTCGGCGAATGCGTCAAGCGCCGCGACTTCCTCATCCTCCAATAACGGGTCGGCAAACTCCTCCGACTGCGCCGACCAATCAGGGCAGGCACGCCGCGCGGCCTTTTTGCCCGTGAGCATCTGCCCAAGCAGGAAGCCCACCGCCAGGAACAGCACAAGCGCCATCACCGGCATCGTGCGCATTCCAAACTGCCCTCCAACGGCGCCCGCAGCCACCGACGCCAGCCCCGCCCCGGCAGAATGCCACATCAGGAGCGCGGAAAGTGTCGCGCTGCCGCCCCCGTTGACCTCAAGCGCGGCGGAAAACAGCAGCTGCCACAGGCCGGACAGCCCAATCCCGATAAAGCACATCGCAAACCAGAAGATCTTCCCGTCCGGCACGGCGGCGCACAGGCCGAGCGCACAGACCAGCAGCAGGCTGAGCACGGAAGAAAGCCCCTGCGGCGTGACCCGCCCGGCAAGGGCAATACAGGTCAGCCGTCCCGCGAAAGCGCAGGCGCAGATAATCGCGACCGCAGCCGAAGCAATCAGCAAGGTATAGCCCAGCGTGTGGGTCATATAAGCACCCATCCATCCCACCGCAAGTGTTTCCGCAGCGGCATACAGGGTAACGATAAAAAAGCAGCCATACATCCGCTGCATCCGCACCGCCGAGCGGAATTCCGAGCGCCAGCGCTCCATCCGCACCGCCGCCAAACGCGGGAACGGTACCAGCGTATGCAGCACTGCGGCTACGCCCGCAGCCACACCAAACACAAAATATACCTTCCGCCAACCATAGCCCAGATGGGTCATCACGCCGCCGCATGCCGCGCCGAAAACAGCCCCCAGGCTGGCTGCCGCCGCGCAGGAGGGCATGCAGTCCGCCACCGGCATCCGGCCCAGCGCGCTGACAGCCGCCGCCCCTGCGGGCAGAACAAAAACAGCCGCCGTCCCAAGCAGGGCGAGGCCAAGGCATACCAGCCAGAACCGGTCCGCGTAAGAAAGGCACACCGCAGACACCGCGCCCACCGCCAGCGCAAGGCTGACCGAAAAATGGCGTCCGGCAGCGGAAAGCAGCCTCCCGGCGAACGGGCCGACAACAATATATGGAATACAGCCAGCGGCAAAAAGCAAGCCGGACCAGCCAAGCCCGTGCCCAAAGTCTGCGGAAATCAGCGCGGCGAGCGGCGCAAGCAGCGCCTGGGACATCGCAAACACGCTGACCGCAAGCCAGGTCATGACAGCCGGCAGGATGCGTTTCAGCTTCATCAGGGAACCTCCAAATGATCTACCGATTCTAATTATAAACATTTATCGAATAAATGCAAGAGGTTTTTCCCTATTTCCCCCGGATGGGCGGAAATTTCCTGCGCGTTTGGAGTAAGCTCAGGGCAACTCCCCGCGCGGCGGGATACATAATCTGCCCGTTCCTGTAAAAACTGAAATTTGAGGTGAAAGGCTTGATTACGCTTGAAAATATCTGTAAAATATATGATAGAAATTGTGTCGAAGCGCTCCGCAATGTGTCATTGGCTGTCGCCGACGGGGATTACCTTTCGGTGACCGGCGCTTCCGGTTCCGGGAAAAGCACGCTGATGCACATCCTGGGGCTGCTTGACGCGCCCACCAGCGGACGCTACCTGCTCGACGGGCAGGACGTTTCCGCGCTGACGTCCGACGAGCGCGCCGCGCTGCGCGGGCAGGCCATCGGCTTTATCTTCCAGTCGTTCCGGCTGCTTCAGGATTTGTCCGCGCTGGAGAATGTCGCGCTGCCGCTGGCGTTCCAGGGCGTGCCGGAACGGGAACGGCTGGCGCGCGCCCGCCGCCTGCTGGACGCGGTCGGCCTTGCGGACCGTGCGCCCCACCGCCCGCGTGAGCTTTCCGGCGGGCAGCAGCAGCGCGTCGCGATTGCCCGCGCCCTTGCCGCCGGGCCGCGCGTCCTGCTCGCCGACGAGCCGACCGCCGGGCTGGACCCCGCCGCCTGCCGCGATACCCTCGCCCTGTTTGACCGCCTCCACGCGGACGGGCACACCATTATCCTGATTACCCACGACCCCGCCGCAGCCGCCCGCGCTGCCCGGCGCGTCACCATCCACGCGGGACAGCTGAAGGAGGAACCACATTGACCAGACGGGACAAAACCAACTATTACCTTGATATGGCAGAGGTCGCCAGCGAGCGCGGCACCTGCCTGCGCCGCAATTATGGCGCGGTGATCGTCAAGAATGATATCATTGTTTCTACCGGCTATGTCGGCGCGCCACGCGGGCGGGCGAACTGCATCGACCTGGGCTTCTGTATGCGGCAGAAGCTGAAAATCCCACGCGGGGAACGCTACGAATTCTGCCGCTCGGTGCACGCCGAGGCAAACGCCATTATTGCGGCTTCCCGCGACCAGATGCTGGGCGCGACGCTCTACCTCTGCGGCAAGGAGATGGAAACCGGCGAGCTGGTCGCTAACGCCGACTGCTGCACCATGTGCAAGCGCATGATTATCAACGCGGGGATTACCCATGTTTCCATCCGCCGCACGCATGATACATATGAAACGATTGACGTGCAGTCCTGGGTCGAGCATGACGACATCCTGAACGAACAGACGGGATATTAAAGA
>CAJUJQ010000007.1 GCA_910586575.1 uncultured Clostridia bacterium
ACAACGTCCCCGGGCTGGTCACATGGAAAACCCCGAACAGGTACACCGCAAAAACCAGCAAACAGGCGAACGGCGCCCGTCCCGCCGCGTTCCGCCGCCGGAGCAGGTACAGCATCAAAAACGGGACAAACACCACTGCCGCCTCATAGCTGTTCAGAACCAATCGTTCCATATCCTTTCAACCTCCTGTTTTTCTGAAACCGTATGCCTTCAGTATAATTGACGGGAGCCGCCGGTTCTTCAAAATTTCATCAAGATTTTCTTGCGAAACTCTTACAAAACCGTATAAAATCCGCCCTGCCCAGGAATCGTATAGGGAAAGGCGGTGAAAGGATGCGGAAAAAGTTCTGGAAATGGGGCGCTGCGATTTTTGCGGCGGTGCTGGTTTTGTGCGCGCTCAAGCTTTGGGCGGCTGCCGCCGAACCGGGCGCACACTGGACACCGGACTATGAAAAAGTAAATCTTACAGAAATCCTGTCAAAGGGACAGCTAACCCCGGCGGACTATCAAACCCTGCTGCTGCAAACCGGCCTGGGCGCGTTCGCGGTCGATACCCTGCGCGGGCAGGGGGCGCAAGACGACATCCTCACGGCACAGGAGCGCTTTTTCGCGGAGCCGCTGATTGCCTGCACGCCAAACAGCCCTATCTCCGCAGAGGAGCACACCCTACAGGGCATGCCGCTGGTCGCGCTGGAGGACGGGGACATTTTAATTACGCCCTGCTCGCACGCCTACGGCTGGCGCAACGGGCACGCCGCGCTGGTGGTGGACGCCGCCCAAGGCCTGACGCTGGAATCGGTCGTGCTCGGCACAAAGTCCTGCCTGCAAAGCATCGATAAGTGGGAAACCTATCCGGCGGTGATGGTGTTCCGGCTAAAAGGCGAAAGCGCCGCCGTGCGCGCCGGAATCGCCCGCACCGCATGTGAACGCCTTTGCGGCGTGCCCTATGGGCTGACGGTTGGGCTGCTCTCCCCCAAGCACCCCGAGGACGCCCCCGCCGAAACCCACTGCGCCCATCTGGTCTGGGAAGCCTACCGCGCCCACGGCTACGATCTGGACAGCACCGGCGGGCACATCGTCACACCGCACGACCTTGCGGCAAGCCCGCTTTTGGAGCTGAAACAAATCTACGGCGTAGACCCGCGCTTGCTGTGGAGTGCCTGACCGTCTCCAGCAATGCTCCGGCTCAAATCGCCTTTTCCCCTGAAAACACTTGAAATCCCACCGTAATTGCGATAAACTATTGTATCATATAGGGATGGGGGGTTGCCATAAATGGCGGTCACAATACAACAGGTTGCAGATGCCTGCGGGGTATCCCGCGGAACCGTAGATCGCGCCCTGCACAACAAAAAGGGAATCCGTCCCGAGGTCGCCTTGCAGATTCAAAAGACCGCACAGCAGATGGGGTATGTTTCCCCACGGGTACAATTCCCTGAGAACGAGCACACCTTAAAAGCCGGGGTTGTGCTGCATTCATCCGTCTCCCCTTTCATGCGGGTTCTTTCAGAGCAGTTTCAAGCTTATCCTGTGGAATCCCTTCTGCCCATAACCCCGATTGTACGGACCCAGGCAAACCGGGACTATAATTTACAGCTTGCGCTCATCGACGAGCTGGTCGAAAACCACCCGATAGACGGCCTGATTATAGCACCGCTGGCCTCCGACCGCATCCGCGAACGGATTGACGCCCTGACTGCAAACGGCATCCCCGTGATTACCGTGAATACCGATATGGCGGATTCCAAACGGCTCGCCTATGTCGGTTCAGACAGCATCGCCTCCGGCCGCGCCGCCGCCGCTCTGATGGGGCTTGCCATGAACGGGCGCGGCATTGTCCTGCCCATCCTTGACCAGCAGTCGGGGCACTATGCGGACAGCCAGCGGCTCAGCGGCTTCACCGTGGAAATGCTGCAAAATTATCCGGATATCCAGCTTTTGCCGCCGGTTTCGTGCTATCTTGATACCCCTTTAATCGAACGGACGGTCTTGCGTGAGCTGCGGGAAAACCCGCTTTTGACCGGGATTTATCCCTCTACCGCCGTTCGCACGGGCGTTTTCCAGGCCGTCCAACAGGCGCAGCGGAAAATCCATATTGTCGTACATGATTTTACGCCGGATAACCTGAAAATGATCCGCAGCGGCGTGGTGGACTTCGCCATCGGGCAGGAAATCCAGAAGCAAGGCTCCCTCCCCCTGCGGCTGATGTACAATTACCTTGCCCATGGCCAGCTTCCGAAAAAACAGGTTTACCTCACCAATATTGAAATCAAGTTTTTCTATAATACATCGGACCATGATATCGCAGGGTGTTGAAACCGCGATTTTCCAAACATAAAACGGAGCACCGCAAGGTTTGTCCATGCTGTGCCCCGTTCTTTTTTGCGCGGTTTACAGAACGACTTCAAATATCCCGTCATTCTGATCCTCTGGATACCGGTGCTCGTCGCCGGCAATCTGAAATTGCGTGCGGCAACGCAGGGTGCGGCTGTCCGTCCATTCAATCGCGGTAGTTGCTGCCAAATCAATCGGACGCAGCCGGATGCCGTCAGGCGGCTCAGCGGCCGGGACAACCCGCTCGGAAAAGTCCGTCGTATCGAAAATATAGACCTCCTGAAAGTGCCGCGCGGTACAGGTAATGGCGGCATATCGCCCGTCCGGCGACCAAAGCGCGGTTCCCGCATCATCGCCGGAACGCCCCCACCGCACTGCGCCTGTCGCCGTATCCGTCAGAAGAAAGCGCGCACCGTCCCCGCCGGTACCGCTGACCGAAAATTCCCATTTCCCGTCCGGGGATTTCAGCTCGCCGAACAGCATCAGCGGCGGTTCCATCCACTCCGGCGGGCAGAACTCTACATTCCAGCTGTCCCCTTCCCGACAGAACAGCAGCCCAAGCCAAAAGCGCTGCCGCCCGTCCCGCAAAGTGGTTCCCATGCCTAACGACCAATAATGCCTCCATTTCATAGGCTGCGCCGGCAACGTTACATCCGCTCTCGCGGTCACATAAAACGCATCTGTGTACGTCTCCGGCAAACGTCCCTGCCGGATCAGGGTTTCCTCATCGAATGCATGCTGGTAAATATTCGTGATTTCGACCGCCTGCGCACCGCAAAGGTTCCCGCGCTCATAGGCCTGCCGGAGTCGCGCCGTATACTGCGCCAAAAATTCCCGCGCTATCGCTTCCGGCCCGGCAGCACTGGTTTGAAACGACATAAAGTCGATTTCCCCCTGATCCCGGTACCAGCCGCTTTTCCCATATTCATCCGCTGCGACCCAGGAACCCATGTCTGTAATGCGCCAGATACCATTTTCCCCGCGTTCCACCGCAAATTCGGCTGCAAAATCCAGCGTACCGTCATTGTTGAAAACCGTTTCCGCATAATCTGATATCCAGTGGAAATTTTCAGAATCGACCGGGGTAAACCGGAAGCTTCCCCGGAACACAAAATGATTCGGGTCGCCCGGTACGGTATCGCAAATTCTCACACTGCGGATTTCGTATGCGGTCGCGGCAGCGGAATTATGCCCGGCAGCTTTCAAATGCCGCTCCCCGATTTCGTCCATCAGCGCCCGCGCTGCCGCTAAAAAATCACCGCCCGGCAAGCTGCATTCACATCCCGTCCATGAAACTTCCGAACCGTCACGATTACGATGCCGATAATAATGCTCCTGATCGGTTTTGACGGCTTTGCCGTCCGGCCCTACCCGCTCGACCGCAACCACGTCACTGCGCAGCCCCTCCTGTGTGCCGTCCCGCTGGATATCCCCAAGCGCCTCTATTGCATAGATAAAAAGCTTTTCTTTTGTCCGCAGACGCCAAATATATTCGTAATACGCATTCCCGCGCGCATGACCCAACAGCCGCCGCTCCACCTCTGCCATCTCCAGCACGATAGGGCCGTCCTCACAGGCATCCACCGCCTCCCGGTAGGCGGGCAAAAATTCATCCCGCAGCTTTTCCCACGCGGCGCGCTCCCCGGGACGCTCGGAGCGGCAGCCGATTTCAATCGACCGCATCACCTCACGGCTGACATAGTGGACGGGATTGTTATAGGCCGCGACGCAGGCAATCAGCAATCCAACCGCCAGCGCCAGAACCGCCGCCGCACGGGTGCGGGACTGCCCGGCAATGCGTTTGATACGCGTACCCATTGCGCTTTTCGTTCCGGCGGACAGCACCCACAGAATAACCACCGCCAGAATGACCACCGCAGACGCAACAACCATTTCACTCATTCAAACTGTCCCTTTCCCGATTGCGGCACCGTATACGTATATTCAACGCTCCCCATATGCCTCTCCTTCACCGGGAAATCAGCGCGGCAGCGCAGGGTGCGCGTGTCCACCCAATTCAGCGCACGGTTTTCCGTCCCGATGGAGCCGGTATCCCGCGCGCCCTCCGGCGGGGCGGGCAGCGGGACAACCCTCTCTGAAAAATCATCCGTATCAACAATGCGGATTTCAACGGCGTACCGCCCCCGAAGCGTCAGCGCAACATAACGGCTGTCCGGCGACCACAGCGCCCTTTGCTCATAATCGTCCAGCGTCTCCCATTCTACCCGGCCTGTTTCCGCGTCGTGCAGGGTGAGCATCCGCTGGGTTTCCTTCTCCGTTGCCCAGCCAAACCCCAGCTTCCAGCGTCCATCCGGGGAATCCGGCAGCCCAATCACATATTCGGGCCAGGGGTCGAGAAACTGCCCGTGCCATTCCCCGCCTTCCAGCCAGAGCAGCAGCCCGATATAATACTCACGCCGCCCGTCCGTCCGCGGCGCGCCTTCGCCCCAGATATCATACCAGACCCACGGCATCACCGGCGCCGGCGGGCTGACAATGGCTTCCGCCGACGCATAAAACGCGTCGTCATACGCTTCCGGCAGGAGATCCTTCTGCATCAAGTTGGTATCCTCCAAAGGCCGGACGTGAAGGCTGGAATACGCAACCGACTGCGCGCCGTTCAAGTTGCCCTGCTCATAAATCCGCCGGAGCTGCGCTGCGTACTGTTCCAAAAACGCCCTTGCAATGGTCAGCCGGTCGTTTGATTCGGTTATGAGCGTACCCGGAACATCTTCCGCAATATTATAATACCATCTGGTATCATTGCCCGCTGCCGCTCGGACTGCCGCGCCGTTAGAGGTCACCCGCCACACATTGTCGGCATTGCGGGCAAGCGCAATTTCCGTGCTGTAAGTAATCGTACCGTCCGGGTTCTCATCCACGCCACCGCCCGCCAGCCAGTGCGCGTTCGGAAAATCCACCGGCGTAAAGCGGAATTCCGCCTCAAACGCAAAATGGTCACGGTCGTCTGGAAGCGTGTCATACACCTCGGCGCGGACAATCTGATAATCATACACGCTGCCGGAGTTCTGCCCCCCGCCCGACATGAAAATCTTGCCGATCCCGTCCATAAACGCCACCGCCACCTCGTGGAAGTCGTCACTGCGGCTAAACAGCTCCAGCTTTGTCCAATCCAGCTCCGCGAACTCTTTTTGCAGCTGCTCATAAAAGGCATCCTCATCCGTAATACTGTAATCCCCGTTTGCTTTCGTACATTCATAGATCGAACCGCCCCAAAGCGGCCACTCGCGTCCCTCCCACTGGTGAAGCCCGGCGGCCGCGGCAGTCTCCTCCCGAAGCAGGCGTTCCGGGCGCAGTTCCCAAGACAGGCTGTTATACTCCCGCCCCATGGCAAGACCAAGGCGGCTGCGGGTCAGCTGCACTGCTTCCAGCCGGACAATCCCGTCCTCATGCGCGGCAACCGCACGGCGATAGGCGGGCAGCAGCTCATTTTTCAGATGCTCCCATGCAATGCACTCCGCCAGGTTTTCGGAACGGCAGCCTTCCTCAATCTGCGCCTTTACCTCGCGGCTGATATAACGGTCGGGGCTGGTGTAGGCAGTGACGCAGGCAATCAGCACGCCAACTGCCAGCGCCAGAACCGCCGCCGCGCGGGTACGGGGCTGCTCGGCAATGCGTTTGATGCGCGTACCCATCGCGCTTTTGCTCATCATGGTTGCGTGACAAAGGAAATCCCGGTTCTTGCTCCCGACCAGCGCAAGCAGGGTGCGCCCATAGGCGACACGCTCCCCCGGCGCAAGCCCCGACAGCGCGCCCTCGTCGCACGCTAATTCGCAATCCCTGCGGGACAGCGCCGCCGCCAGCCACACTAGTGGATGGAACCAATACACGGTCAGGCAAACCGAGGTCAGCACCGCCCAAAAGGAATCCCCATGGCGCAGGTGGGTCAGCTCGTGCGCCAAAACGTGCCGCAAGGATTCCCCCTCGAGCGGAACGGGCAAATAAACCGCCCGCCCATACAAACACGGCGACGGAAGCCCCTCCGCCAAATAAACCGGGCAGGGCGCGGCGATTTCAAACCGTTTCCGTATTTTCCGCAGCCGCCTATAAAAGCGGATATTTGAAAAAACAACCGCGCCGCCAACCGCCAGCATCCCCGCGTACCAGACCATGCGCAGCACATCCCGGCGGGTTGCGGCCGGCGCTGCTGCCGATACCTTCCGGGGAATCACGGCGCTTTGCCCCGTTTGCGGAACATCCAGCTCCGCACGGGCTGTTTGGCCCTCCCACCCCACAGAGGGCTTCCTCCCGCCAACCGTCTCCGACAGGACGGAATCGACATCATGCAAAGCGTCCGAACTGACCGCGCTGACAGCGGAAACCGGCAAATCGAACGGTATCAGCAGCCGCAGCGCCACCGGCAGCCAGAGTGCATAAATCAGCCGCGCCCGCACCTTGCCGCCGAGAAGCGCCCGCAAAGCAATCACCGCCAAAATCAGCACGGAGGACGCAAAAACGGCTTCACTCATCGGCGGCCCCCCCCTGCCTGTCCTCGGCGCCGCGCAAAATTTCCTGCAACTCCTCCATTTCGGAAGCGGAAATCCCCTTGCCGTCCACCAGTGTCCGCATCAGCAAGCCGATACTCCCCCGGTAAACCCGTTCGAGCAGGCCGTCGGTCTCCTGCCGCGCGGCGGCTTCGCGGGTCACGGCTGGGTAAAAAAGCTGTGCGCGCCCGCCGCGTTCCACGCGGAGCAACCCTTTTGCCTTCATGCGGGTGAGCATGGTATTGACAGTGCTTTTCGACCAGCCAGGCTCCTCGCGCAGGATTGCGGCAAGCTGGGTCAGCGTGCGTGGGGCTTCCTCCCACAGCAGCTCCATCATACGCCATTCACTGGATGAAATACATATTTTTTTCACATTAACCCTCCTTCAATCGCGCGACATCTGTAAGCCTATTATAGCAAACAGAACGACAACTGTCAACCATTCCCTTCCCGGGCAAAAGAGAGCCGCCCCGAAGGACATATGGTCTCTCCGGGGCGGCCGCCAATTGGTTATGAAATGAGAAAAAGATGAATGAAAAGAAGAACTCAACGAAAAGTAGGATGCTTATTTGCCGAGCAGCTCGCGCTCGATGCGCTCACGCGCTTCGGGAGCCTGCTTCGCCATCTTCTCCGGGAAGCCGAAGTAAGAAACACAAGCGATGTTGTCGCCGCCGACCTTGGGAGCGTCCGGCTTCAGCTGCTTGTTTGCAAAATCCATCTCGCGCAGCGTCTCGAAGATGCCGTCGAAATCGACCTCGCCTTCGCCCATTGCGGTGTGCTGATGGATGGTAACATCCGCACGTCCATGGGCATTCAGCCAGGGCGGATTCAGGATGTAGCGGCAGTCCTTGGTCTGGTTGTAGGTATCCGCAAAGAGGACATGGGTCAGCTCGTCGCCCGCGTACTTCAGCATATGGCGTACATCGCCCTTGCCCTGGTCATAGAAGAAGCCGTGCGGGGAAGAATATACATAGCCCAGGTTCCTGGAGCGGAAGGACTTGACGATATCACAGGTTTCGTCGTTCAGCTCGCAGAAATCATACGGATGCGACTGGATTTCAACGCGCAGGCCTTCGCGCTCAATGATGGGCAGCAGCTCTTCCATCGAGCGGAAGAACATGCCGTTGCAGATTTCCTGCTGGTTCGGGTCGCCGGAAAACTCGGTGTTGATAACCGGTACGCCCATGTTGACAGCGATTTCAATAATGCGTTTCCAGTTCGCAACCGCGTGCTGGCGCTGCTCCTCGGTCGGGCCGGACCAACGGTATACCACAATAAAGGAGGAAATCTCAACGCCGGTTTCCTTCAGGGCCTGGCGATACTCAGCCTCCGTTTCCTCAGAAAACAACGGGTGCTTGTAAAACGGGTTGATGCGCGGGTGCGGGGACTGCTCAATGTACTTGTAGCCCCAATCGGCTACCTGATGCACCATGTCGTTGATCGACATCTGCTTGGCCAATACGTCCACGTCAAATGCAATTTTCATGTGGGTTCCCTCCGTCTGATTTTTGAATTGGGGGAGTCGCTCCCCCTTTCGATGGTTTTATTGTAGCACATCCGGAACCGGCTTCCAATGGGACTTCCTGCGCAAAAGTTGCGATTTCCTGCTGTTTTCCCTTGTGCTCTCCCGGCGGGTGTGCTATGATAGACTCAAAGCGGAAAAGGATGGTGGAACCCCATGGATATCCCGGAAGAAGGCGTCCTGAAAACCTCCCAGCGCTACTTTTTTACGCCGTCCGCGCTGGCAAGCGAACTGTTCTATTACCCCACCAGGGCGGGGCATTACTTCTGCGACCACCGCTACTCGTTCAGCCACCGCGCCGAGACCGCGCTGCTCGCCAGCCACCGGCTGAATTTCATGCTGATTGCCGTGCGGCAGGGCGCAATGCACTTTACATTAAACGGGGAACATCTGCTTGCGGCGCGCGGCAGCGCTGTGCTTTTCGACTGCCGCCAGCCGCACGAATACTCCGCCGGGGACGGCACGGAATTCAACTGGCTGCTGTTCAACGGCCTGAACGCCGGAGCCTTCTGCAAACGGATTCTGCAAAGCAAGGGCGGGCGCAGCGTTTTCACCCCGGCGGACTTCACCGCCGTCGTGCGCGAAATTGACAGCCTGGTTGCGTCCTGCGCGGCAGGCGAACGGCTGACCGAATCCGCATGCTCCCAGCTCATCCACCGCCTGCTGTGCGGGCTGCTGCTCGGCGGAGAGGGCGCCTCCAAATGCGAGGACGGCGTCGTCACCGAAGCCATCCGCTATATGCACCGCAACCTGCACCAGGAACTGACCGTGCAGGACGTAGCGGAGGCCGTGCGGCTCAGCCCGTCCCACTTCTCGCGCCTGTTCAAGAGCCAAACCGGCTATTCCCCTTACGAATATATCCTGCTGCGCCGGATTGACGAAGCCAAGCACCTGCTGGCGTCCACCCGCCTTTCGGTGAAGGAAATCGCTTACCGGATTGGCTACAACAGCGAAGAAAATTTCATCCATTCCTTTCAGAAAAAGGTCGGCGTATCGCCCGGGACATTCCGCGAATACCCGATTTAACAGAAGCCGTCTCACAGAAAAAAGGCCAGCCCGGACGGCTTCGACAAAAAAGTTCACAATTTTGCGGTTGTTTGCCCCGCGCCCGCGTAGTACAATAGTAAGAGGATCAAGAAGGATGGGAAAAGGAGACGGTTTGTTTGAAGCTTGTGGGGTTCTACGCAAAAGATAACAGGCAGGACACGGAATACATCCCGCGCAGGCGGCGCAGGCGCAATTGGCGCCCTCTGCTGGTGCTCGTGGTTTTCCTGGCGATTGTCGGCATCCTTATCTGGGCGGTTACCTCGCTGGTGCGCTGGCACAACTCCCGCGTGACCGAGCCAATTGAGCTGGAATACATTGGCGATATCCCGATTTATGAAGAGTACATGCCCGAGAACAGCCCCGGCAGGCCGGGACAAAAACGCCTGGTGGAATGGATTGTCATCCACGAGACTGACAATTTCAGCCCGACCGCCGATGCGGCGGCACACGCGGCGTTCCTTTGCAGCCTTGGCCCGGACGACGACCCGCGCTCCTGGCACTACACCGTAGACGACCACCAAATCTACCACCACTTGCCCGACGATGAAGCCGCCTACCACGCCTCTGACAAGCTTAACCCGCACGGCGGCAACCTGAACGGCATTGGCATTGAAATGTGCGTCAACGAGGGCGGCGACTACGAAAAAACGCTGGAAAACACCGTCCAGCTGACCGCAAAGCTGATGATAGAATACAGCCTGAAAAGTAAGGACGTGCAGACCCATCAGCATTTTTCCTCCTGGGATAAGCCGTGCCCGGCAAAGCTGCTCGAAGCCGAACGCTGGGACGAATTCCTTAGCCGGGTGGAGTCCGCCCGCGACGAGCTGATCGAGGCCGAACGCGAGGCCGAGCGCCGCGCGCAGGCGCGTGAGGACAGCATCCTCCCCGGCTTCCTATACGACCTCCTACATCATGAGAACAGCGAAACATAACAGAAATACCCCCTCATCCGCAGCCTGAGCTGCCCTTGAGGGGGTATCATTTTATCTTATTTTTACTCCGCAGGCATCTCTTCAGGCGTCTCGTCCTTCTCCTGCTGCGGTTCCGGGCTGGTCAGCTGCTTCCAGGTTTCGTCCACCACGTCCATGCAGTTGAAATACAGGCTCGTCAGCAGGTTGGTCGGCACGCCAAGCTCTTCCGCGCGGCGGTTGATTTCGTCCCAATCGGCGCGTTCGTAGCCAATCACCAACCCATACAGCGCACCCGCAGGGCCTTCCTGCCGGAGCAGCGCCGCCGTAATTTCCTCCGGCAGCGGAACCTCCGCAAGAATTTCCTCCAGCGGCGCGTCAATCAGGTAATTCAGCGTAGACAGCATGCCCATCAAATAAGCATCGCCCTTAGAAATCGGCACACCCTTTGCAAAGTTCATCAGCTCGCTGCAAAAGCTTGCGCGCATAAACGACAGCTTGAGGAATTCCTCCGAACCGGCGTCAATCTTATTCTCGGCGTTGCTTGCGCTGAGCAGATAAACCCACTGCTTCATTTGCCCGATACCGAGCGTCATAATCGCCTGCCGGATGGTGGTAACGCGGTTGCGCATGGCAAAGTACACCGAATTCGCAATCCGCAGCAGGCCATAGGTCAGCGTTGCGTCCACTGAAATAATCTGCTCGATTTCCTCCACGTCCGGCAGCTCACGGGTCACCGCGACCATCAGGCGGAAGAAGTTGCTCTGCAAATAGCCGCTCGTATGGGCGCGGGTCGCCAGCTGTTCCGCCACATAGGAACCCTCAAGCGCGTCCACGCCCATCGCAATCGCCTTTTGATAATGCTCCTCATCGTTGATATCGGTTGCAATGACCTGTTTGCTCATGCTGTGCGCAATCTCTACCACGTTATGCAGCGTCAAATCACTGGCAGTCGAAAAGTTCAGCTTAATAAAGTCAATCTCACCGATCAGCGACAGATACCGCGGCGCAAACTGGAACTCATTCACCGCAATGCGGTAGCCTTCCTTCTTATACTGCTGCACCAGATGCATCGCCAGCGGGTGGATAATCACGCTGTCGTCAATCTGGATGACCAGGCTTTCCTTTTCAAACAGGCGCGGCGCTTTCTTCATCAGCAGCGTCGTCGTAAAGGTCATGAAATTCAGAGAACCCTTGAGCGATTTTTCCACATTCTGCGTCAGAAAATTATATACGGTATCAGCAACGGCGAAATCATTGGCATTCTGCCCGGATTCGTCTGAACCGTAGGCTGTATTCTCCCCGTGGTAAAGGATTTCATAGCCGATGATTTTTTTCTCAGGGTCCTTGATCGGCCTCCGGACGATATATTTGCTTTCCATAGCTCCTCCTTACAGCCCGCTCACGGCTCCTTTGCGAGCAGGTGGTCCATCACCGAAACCAGGTGCCCGATTTCCGGCTTAGTCAGCTGCTCATCCGCGCCAAGCTCCTTGCCCTTAACCCGCATTTCATCGGTGATGAGCGAAGAGAAGATAATCAGCGGGATCTTTTTCAGCTCCGGGTCCTCCTTGATCAGCTTGGTCAGGTGGTGGCCGTCCATCTGGGGCATTTCGATATCGGTGATAATCAGTGCGCATTCCGCAGCGGCACGGCCGCGGCGCTTCATGTCCGACAGGCTGTCCCACAGCTCACGCCCGTTGCCGAACATTGAGAGATTGGTATAGCCCGCCTTGGTCAGCGCGTCATGGATCATCCGCGACAGCAGAATCGAATCCTCGGCAATCATGACCGGGCGCTGGTCGCGCTCACGCGGGCCAAGCTGGTCGATTTCCGACATCTGAATCGAGGTTTCCGGCGCAATTTCTGCCACAATCTTCTCGAAATCCAGGATGGTAACCAAATCCTCGCCGCACTGGGCGATGCCGGTCGCAACACCTTCCTCGCCGCCGCTGATGGTTTTATCCGGCTTCTGGATATCCATCCAGGAAATGCGGCGGATACCGACCACGGTCTGGACGCGGAAAGCAATATTCATCTTGTTAAAGTTCGTAATAATGAAAAGATCCTTTTCCGACGGTACAAAGCTGTCAATCCCCAGGTAGCGCGGCAGGTTAATCACGGTAATCACCAGATCGCGCGGCTTATAAATCCCTTCCACCGCCGGATGGGTATGCGGCATAAATTTCACCGGGGCCGAAATCATGATTTCCTTGACCTTGGCGACGTTGATGCCATACAGCACATAGTCAATGGTAAACTCCATGATTTCAATCTCATTTGTACCGGATTCCAGCAGAATCCCATTCTTATCTGCGGCCATTCTACAGACACTCCCCTCTTTTACTTAAATCGTTTTCACCGGTTTGCCGTAAGACTGGATGGTCGCCATCCCGGTCCCCGAGTCAAACGTCAGGGTGCGCGCCGTAGAGCCGCCGACATCCTCCACCAGAAGCCGGATGCCCTCGCGCTTGAGCACCATGCGCACACTTTCGATATTCCGTTGCCCGATATTGCCAAGGCCGCCCTTGCCGGACAGCTCGAACATTTTTGCGCCGCCCGCGCACTTCGCCGTAATGCGCGCCCGGGAAGCGCCCTTTGCCTCCATCGCTTTCAGCGTCTCTTTGATACCGGTATCAGCATATTTCAGGGGGTTTTTCCGCCCTGCTTCCATGTTCAGCGGCAGCATAATGTGAACCAGCGCCGCAAGCTTGAGCCGCGGGTCGTACAGGCAAATCCCGATACACGACCCCAGCGCGTAGGTAATCAGTTTTTCTCCGTTCCGAGCGAGCTTCATATCCGCGATGCCGACCACCGCAGGCTTCCCCTCATTAGCCATCTACAACTCCCAGCTTTCCTAAAAGATAATTCAGTGAGCGGATGTCCGGGGAAAGCAGCAGCCGACACGGCACCTCATGGCCGTCAGCAACGAAATTCGCGCCGATGGTCATCAGGTAATCGGTCTGGCCGCCGAATTCCGCCATCGGCACCGCAAGGATGGCCCCCTGCATATCCACCGTAAAGCTCGGCACCGTCAGCTCGACATTGATATCCGCAAGCCCGGACAGCGCGTTGATAAAAGTTGAAATCATGATATTGCCGATTTCGACCAGGGCCGAGCTGCCCAAATCGGTCAGCTGGGTATAATCGTCCAGCCGGTCGTCGAGCATGGTGCCAAGCACCAGATTTACAAATTCCAGCGGCTGTACGGACAGCATAATACCGTTCATCTGGCCGCTGATGCGCACCAGCACACCCGCCGTAATGACCTCCGGCCCGCCAATCCACTCAATCGCCTCGTTATAGCCCATGATACGGACTTCCGGATAGGTAATCCGGATTTCGCGGTTCAGCATCGAGGAAAGCGCGGTTGCGGCGTTCCCCGTCCCGATGCTGCCGACCTCGCGCAGGGTATCAATCTCCAGCGCGGAAAGCTCGTCATAATTCTTGATTGTCATAGCAGTATCCCCTTCAAGGCAGCTTGCTGCCGGATTTTATGGCTGGCAGGGATTGCCATCAGAGGCCCCCTGCTGCCGCCCTATTCCGCTTAACGCAGGTTATTCACCGTTGTTGTAATCTCATCCGATGTCTGCATCATCCGCAACGCGTAGCTAAACGAACGTTGGGACTCAATCACCTTGACAAACTCATTCGCAAGGTCAGTATTGGATACCTGAAGGCAACCCTTGAGCAGCTTGCCCGTCCCCCGCATCACCTGGCCGTTTTTATCCACCGGGCTGACCGTATTGTCCCCCGAGCTGAGCATACCGTTGGTATTGATAAAATCGTAAATGCCGACCGGCAAATCCGCCTCCGGGTCGGTCACCTCAATCAGGCGGCCCTCGTCGCTGAGCACAAACCGGCCCAGGCCGTCGGAAAGGTACCATATGGTTTCCATTTCCGGACCGCCCACGTCATCCCCGCCGCCCTCAAGCGGCGGAACCTCGCGCTGGAACGAACTCATCGTGAACGAGCCGTCCCGGCTGTAAGTATACTCCCCGGTCGTGGGGTCCCAAAGGGCAAAGAAGCCATCGCCCTCAATGGCGTAGTCAAGCGCGCGCCCGGTCTCCGGCGTCGCCGACTGGCGGAAGCTGGTATCCGCGCCAATCATATAAGAACCCGTGCCGCGCGGCAGCTGTGCACCCTCTGCGCCGGTCATAAAGTCGTTCATCAATGCCTTGAAAGACGGCCTTTTGGCAAGGAAGCCATCGGTATTGACGTTCGCGATGTTGTTGCCGTGCACGTCCAGGCGGCGCTGCTGCTGCTGCGCGCCAACTGCGGCGGTGTAAAATGACATATCCATAGCAGAATCCTCCCTTACATACGGCCAATCTCGTTGGTTGCCTTGGTCATCACGCTGTCGTACATTTTGGTAACCTGTGCGGCGCTCTGATAAGCGCGCTGCTCGGAAATCATGCCGACCATCTGCTTAACCAGGTCAATATTGGAGCGCTCTACCAGACCGTTAATCACGCGTACATCCTGTACCGACTCCGGCTCGGCGCCGTTCGCGACAAACAGCGCCTCGCGGTTTTTAATCGGCTGGTTATCCTCCGGAAAACGGTAAACCCCGATCCGCCCTAGGAAATTGCTGTTGTCGTCATAGATGCCGCCAAAGTAGTCGCCGTGAACCTTATCGGTCAGCAAATAGATTTCATTCCCCGCCCCGTCCAGTACGCGGCCCACGCCGGGCAGGTGCAGATAGCCGCCGTCATCGATGGTAAACTGTCCCGCGCGCGAATACACCCGCTCACCATCCTGGGTATTAAACGCGAAATAGCAGGTTTCGTTCCCCTCGATTGCGAAATCCAGCGGCTCGCCAGTATCGTCATAGCTGCCGGTCGAGTAATCGGTATAGTTCTGGCTGGGGACGGTGATATAGCTCTGGTTCCCCAAATCGATATAGGTTTTTTCCTTGTTGCCGACCCGCGACCAAAGGACATCCTCAAAGGTCGTAGCCGTGAAGGTATCCGCCTTAAAGCCCGCTGTCGCGACGTTTGCCATATTGTTGGAGATTACATCCAAATGCCGCCCGTGGGTCAGCATCCCGGACGTAAGATTGTAAAAGCCTTTGAACATGTATCGTACCTTCCTTTCATGCAGGGAAACGGAGTCTGTAGCCGGAAGGGGGTTAGTCCCCTTCCAGATATTGCGAAAGCTGTTTGCGGAGCTTGCGCAGCGCCTTGGTGTGGATTTGGGAAACCCGCACCGGGCTGACGCCGAGCACCGCGGAAATTTCCGTGCGCTTCAAGTCGCGCTCGTGGTAGAGCGAGAGCACCAGCTGCTCATTCCGGTCAAGCGAAGCAATCGCCTTGGCAATGACCTCGACCAGCTCACTGCGCTGAAGCTCCTCCTCGGGATAACGGGCGTCGCTCTCGACAGCCCAATACTCCCGGTTCTGCTCAATCAGTTCCTCCAGGGAAATCACATTGCGGGTGAAGGAAATGCCCATCGCCCGGCGGTACTGGGAAAGGGTCAGCCCGACCTGGTCGGCGACCTCCTCCTCGGTCGGCTCACGCCCGAGCTTGGTAGCAAGCTCGGCTGACGCCTGGTCAATCTTCTGCACACGCCGCCGTACCGAGCTGGCAACCCAGTCCTGTTTTTTCGCGTAATCGATAATCATACCGCGCACGCGGATGGCGGCGTATGCCTCAAAGGAACCCTTTTCCGGGTCAAAGCGCTCCACGGCGTCCGCCAGCGTAATCAGCCCCTCATTGATGATGTCGTCGATCTGGGCGAAACTTGCGTAGACATCGTGCAGCCGCAGCGCAATGCTTTTAATCATATTGCTGTGGCGCAGCACGATTTCCCACTTCAAGTCCTCCGCCCGCGTCCGCAGGAATTCCTGGAAAAGCTCTTCCAGCGGGCGCTCCTGTTCGGCAGCCGCAGACCTCATACGCCAACCGCCTTCTTCCCGGTGGCATTCTGCAAGGTAATATTGCCCAGCGACTGAATCTGCGCGGTACCGACAATCTCGTTAAACGCAAGCACACAGAGGTTGGGGAAATACTGCCGCAACAACCGACTGAGATAGATGCGGATGACCTGGCTGGTCAGCAGTACCGGGGCAATGCCGAGATCGGCAAATTTGGGGACGCACTCGGCAATCTGCGTAATGATGGGCTGAAGCAAATCCGGCCCCATCGACAGATAAATGCCGTGGTCGTTTTTGGTAAGGGACGCCACCACCCGGCGCTCAACCTCGCTGTCCAGCGTAATCACGCGCAGCTGCCCGTTCTCGCAGAAGCGGCGGGTAATCGTGCGGCTGAGCGCCGAGCGGACGGCCTCGGTAATCAGGTCGGGGTCGCGGGTGCTGTTCATGGTATCGACCATGGTTTCCAGAATGGTCACCATGTCGCGGATGGGGATCCCCTCCATCAGCAGGCTGCGCAGCACCTTTTCGAGCAACGCATAAGAGACAATCTGCGGGCACGCTTCCTCGACCAGCTCCGGCGAGGTCTTTTTCAGATTCTCGACGATTTGAATGGTCTCGGTGCGGGTCAGCAGCTCGTAGGCGTGCTGCTTGATGGTTTCCGAAAGGTGGGTCAGCATGACCGACAGCGGGTCAATGACCGTATAACCGTAAATCTCTGCCATTTCCTTGTTTTCCGGCAGGATCCAGCGCGACGGGATGCCGTAGGCCGGTTCGATGGTTTCGATACCATCGATTTCGCCCAGCGGGTTGGACGGCTCCAGCGCGAGATAGTAGTCTACCAGGATTTCGCCCTTCGCGACCTCCTCGCCCTTGATGCGGACAATATACTGGTTCGTGCCCAGCATGGAGCCGTCATGCAGGCGGACGGTCGGGATAACGAAGCCCATTTCCTGCGCGTACTGCCGCCGGAAAATGACAATACGGTTGATGAGTTTCCCGCCGCTGCTTTCATCGACCAGGGGAATCAGGCTGTAGCCAACCTCCATCTCAATCGGTTCGACCGACAGCAGCGAGTAAACGTTGTTGATATCCTTATAATAATCGGTTTCGGAAGGCGCGGCCTCCAAGGGCGGCGGCGCGGCCTCCTGCACCTGTGCCGCAATCTCGGCTTCCTCCTGCACGCGCATCCGGCGGTTGATGAAAAAGCTCAGCGTGAACAGCAGCACGGCAACGATTGCCAGCGGGACATGCGGGGTATTCGGCATAATCGCCAGAAAGACCAGCGCCGCGCCGGTCGCCATAATCGCGTTCGGCTGTGCGGCGAACTGACCGATGACATCGGTATTGAGGCTGCCCTCCGATACCGAACGGGTAACAATCATACCGGTAGCGGTCGAAATCATCAGCGCGGGCAGCTGGGAAACCAGGCCGTCACCGATGGTTGCCTTGGAATACTGCGACGCAACCGTTGCAATATCGCCGCCGCCCATGACCATACCGATGATGATACCGCCGATCAGGTTGATTGCGGTAATAATGAGCGACATAACCGCGTCGCCCTTGACGATTTTGGTAGCGCCGTCCATTGCGCCGTAGAAGTCGGCTTCCTTCTGGATTTTCTCGCGGCGCTGGCGTGCGCCCTGCTCATCGATCAGGCCGCTGTTCAGATCCGCGTCAATCGCCATCTGCTTGCCGGGCATCGCGTCCAGAGTGAAGCGTGCGGCGACCTCAGCCACGCGTTCCGCGCCTTTCGTAATCACCAGGAACTGCACCAGGACGATGATAAAGAAGATAATGAAGCCGATGACCACATTGCCGCTTGTAATCAGGTTGCCAAATGCGGCAATGACCTCGCCCGCGTAGCCGTTTTTCAGGATTAGGCGGGTGGTTGAAACGTTCATGCCGAGTCGGAACAGCGTTGTAATCAGCAGCAGCGATGGAAATATCGAGAACTCCAACGCGTCTGTAATGTTCATCGTAATCATGAGGATCATGATGGACAGCGCGATATTGATGACCAGCAGGACGTCAAGCAGCTGCGGCGGCAGCGGAATAATCAGGAACAACACGATTACGACAACACCGATCGCAATCGAGTTTTTAGCCGCCAGCTGTAACAGGCGTCTCATCCGTTTCCTCCTCCCTCAATTTCAGGGGTTTTGGAACTGTTCAAAAAAATTTCACAGTCCTTGACGCAACCGAAGCGGAAGCATCAATGTGCTACGCCGTGCCGATCAAATGCAGCATTTCCTCCAGCGCGCGGAGCATGTCGGACTCCACGCCGAGCAGGAAATCCGTGAACGGCGTCAGCAGCAGCAGCAGCATCGAAAGGCCAATAATGACCTTCAGCTCTATATTGATCGCAAATACGTTGATTTGCGGAATGACCTTCATTAAAATGCCCATACCGACCTGGCCCATCAGCTCGGTTGCCAAAATCGGAAGGCTAAGCTTCACGGCGAGCAGCGCGCACTCGGCGAACAGCTCCACGGCGCGGTTTGCGACCGCGTCCCCGAACGCGGCGGCCCCATAGGGGACAATCTCGCCCGAGGTCATCATAATGCGGAGCAGCGTAATGTGCCCATTCGCCGCAAAAAAGACAAGAATCGTCAACATATTGAGCAGGCTGGCGGTCGAAGTCAGGGACGCTTGAGCGCCCGCGTCATACATCCGCGCCATGCTCATACCCATCTGGGTATCAACAATTTCGCCCGCCTGTTCGGGGATATAAAGGAAAAACTGAATAATAATCGCAAAGACAGCGCCCACGGCAAATTCCAGCAGCACCTTGAGCGCAAACTCAAGCGCGGTACGCGGCATCACGGCCTCCCCTGTATAAAAGGAAGCCACGGCCGCAGAAAGCATCAATGCAAAACCGGCTTTATAGAGCGCGGGGAAATTGCTCCGTCCAAACAGCGGATTGGTCAAAACAAACCCAGACATCCGCATAACGATATACAAAAACAGCGTCAGGCTGTCCCAATCAAAATTCATACCGATCTCATCAGCTCAAACAAACCGATTGCATATTCCGAAAGGGTCGTCATCATCCAACTGCCGCCCACAACGAGGAACAGCACCACAACGACAAGCTTCAGCGTGAACGCAATCGTCTGCTCATGAATCTGCGTCACCGCCTGCAAAATCGCGGTAACAACGCCGACTGCAAGCGCCAGCAGCAAAATTGGCGCGCCCAGCCGGATAGCGACGCCCAAGCCGTCGCGAAAAACGTCAGTAACCTGAGAAACCTCCAAAGAAATGCCCCTTTCTTAAGTTCGCCCCCACAAGGGGCGCCGCCCCTTGAACCCCCGCCCCCTACGCAGAG
The DNA here is from genome assembly GCA_910586575.1 of uncultured Clostridia bacterium. GTDB lineage: Bacteria > Bacillota > Clostridia > Oscillospirales > Butyricicoccaceae > QXXE01. The sequence goes on from CAJUJQ010000007.1 coordinate 19,514, forward strand.
GGGCGCGCTTACGCAGCGGGCGCCGGGGCGCTGCCCCTGGACCCTGCGATTTTTCGATGAAAAATCGGGTAAAAGCTTTATCACGCCTGCGGGCGGGACGAGGGACTTCTTAGCGAACGCCCTGCACAAGTGTGGAAAACAGCAGCTCCCATCCGTTAATTGTAATGAACAGCAGCAGCTTGAACGGTGTAGAAATCATCGCGGGCGGCAGCATAATCATACCCATCGACATGAGCGTCGAAGATACAATAATATCAATCAGCAGGAACGGGATATACAGGTAAAAGCCGATCTGAAAGGCTTTTTTCAGCTCACTGGTGATAAACGCAGGCGTCACCACCCGCATTGGCAGTTCCTCCGCCAGCACGTCGATTTCCCCTTCGGGAATCTCGGTATCAGACATTTCACAGAACAGCTCAAGCGCGCTGGTATCGGTCTGGTACAGCATGAAGTCCTTCAAGGGCACACTTGCGCGGCTGAAAAATTCCGCCTGCTCAATCTCCCCGTTGACGTAGGGGGCATACGCCTGCTGATTGATTTCGTCAATGGTCGGCCCCATCGTGAACAGGGTCAGGAACATCGCAATGCCGACCAGAACCATATTCGGCGGGGTCTGCTGGGTACCAAGGGCATTCCGCAGGAAGGAAAGCGAAATCACGTACCTCGTAAACGAGGTCGTCATCACCACCAGGGACGGCAGCAGGGTCAGCAGCGCGGTCAGGAAAATAAACTCAATTGCGCTGATGCCGTCGCCGTTTATGTTAATAAATCCATCCAGATTGGTCATTTTTTCTTCTCCACGGACTTACGGAGCGCGCTCAGGAAGTCCATCCCCTCTGTGGGGACCGGCGCTTCCAGCCACTTCGCGGAATCCTCCTCCGACAGCTCACACAGCACGTTGACCCCGCCCTGCGCGACTCCCAGAAGGAGACACTTTTGATGCACGCGCACAAGCACGATGCGCTCCGCGCGGCCAACCGGAATCTGCCGCAGGACGCATATCTCTCCCATGCGCGCACTGCCGGGGATGGCTGCGCCGTAAGTCCCAATCAGGCGCGTCGCAAAATACGCAAGCACCAGGATCGCGATTACCCCGGCCAGCATCGCCAGCAGCTCCGGCATTACGGATTGCCTACAATCGATGTAACCGTCTTGAGGATGCGGTCAGGCTTAAAGGGCTTGACGATAAAATCCTTCGCACCGGCGGTGATCGCGTCGATAACCATCGCCTCCTGGCCCATCGCCGAGCACATCACAACGTTCGCCGCCGGATTGGCCGCACGGATTGCCTTCAGCGCTTCCAAGCCGTCCATATTCGGCATGGTGATATCCATAATGACCAGGTCGGGCTTGATTTCGTTATACTTATCGACCGCGTCCGCGCCGTCTACCGCTTCGTACAGGTCGGTATAACCGTTTTTGCTCAGGGTATCCTTGACGACCTTTCGCATAAACGCCGCATCGTCAACACACAAAATTTTAGCCATTGTTTTCTTTCCTCACTTTAATAAGATTGGTGTCAAAATTTTCAGTTCATGGTTATTTGAAGGACGCAATATCTTCCAGCTCCGGCTTGTGCAGAATCTCGCTGATCCGGATACCGAAATTATCGTCAATCACGACTACCTCACCGCGGGCAATGCACTTGCCGTTGACGAACAGATCCACCTGATCACCTGCCAGCTTGTCGAGCACCACCAGCGACCCCTTGGAAAATGCCAGGATATCCTGCACCTTCTTGCGGGTGCGGCCAATTTCCACCGTAACCTCAAGCGGAACACCCATAATCAGGTCCAGGTTCTGCGCCTGCTCTTCGCCGAGGGTTTCGCCGTTCGCCAATGTCGGCATGGTCGGGGCCTGCGTATTGATAACCTTCGGCTCCGGCGGCTGATGCTGCGGCTGCTCGGGCGGCTGCGGGGGAGGATACCAGCCATACGGCGGCATATAATAATATGGATACGGCATCTGCGACATGTCCGCAGGCATTTGCCCCATTTGCGGCATTGTACCGGGCATCTGCGCCGCCATCCCGGGCATTTGCCCCATCTGCGGAGCTGCCCCAAGCGCTGCGGCGGCCTGCTGCGGCGCGCTCTGCTGTGCCATCAGTTTTTCGATTTCTTCCTGAGAGAGCTTTCCGCCCGATGTCGCGGGTTCCGGCGCGGGCGCGGGTGCTGCCGCACCTGCCATCAGCTTCTCGATTTCCTCCTGCGAGAGCTTGCCGCCAGCTGCGGCGGGTTCCGGCGCGGGCGCGGGCGCGGGTGCTGCCGCACCCGACATCAGCTTCTCGATTTCCTCCTGCGAAAGCTTCCCGCCGGACGCCGCCGGTGCGGCAGGCTCCGGAGCAGGCGCAGGATCCTCTTCTTCCAGGCCAAAGCCCGCAACCAGCTCCTTCGCCAGCTCGACCGACATGACATTCATAAACTCGCTCTTCAGGTCCGGCTCAATGTCGAGCGCAAACTTGATGACCACGATTGGCCCCTCCGGCGCGGGCAGCCGCTCCTTGCGGAAGGCTTCCATATCATCAAGGTCGAAGGTTTCCGGCGTGGAGATATTGACCACGCGTCCCAGGAAATCCGACAGCGCCGTCGAAGCCGCGCCCATCATCTGGTTCATGACTTCACAAACCGCGCTGAGCGTCAGGTCGTTCAGTACAAATTCCTCGTCCGGGGTTTCCGTCCCCATCAGGATATCGACAATCACCTTGATATCGCTCATCTTGAGGATCATGATATTGCTGCCCTCAAGGCCGGTTACATATTTAATTTCAACGCCGATTGCGGGTTCGATTTCGCCCAGCTCAAACTCTTCCGCGTTAACGACAGACACGGTCGGCGTGGTGATGTCCACCCGATGATCCAGCATATTAGAGATCGCGGTTGCCGAAGAACCCAGGCTGATGTTCGTAACTTCACCGATCGCGCTGATCTCCAATGGACTAAAAATTTTATTCATTTTCCTGCATGTCCCCTCTTTCGGCGTGATGATAAACCTGCTTTATTTTGACGGCCAAATGCTTCTCGCTGACACCCATCAGCCCGTCGAACCACTTGTTCCCGCCAATCCGCAGGAATACCGCGCTGTCTTTTTTCTGGCTCAGATCGATGACATCGCCCACATTGAGATTATAGATGTCGCGCAGCCGCAGCGTAGTGCGCCCAAGCTCGGCCACCACGTCTAGGCTCGACCCGCGCAGATGACCCATAATGTCATCCGAACGGTTCTCGCCGACAGTGCGGCGCGCGGAAGTTTCCTGATTGATTTTCGTGAAAAGTGTCATCAGCATCGTGCCCGGAAGCACCACGCTGACACCGCCCTCACAATTCGGGAATTTCAGCTTCAAATCGACCAGCACAACCGTTTCCTCAAGCCCGATCAGGTGCACCAGCGTTGGGTTGCTCTCCACGCGGCCAAAGTCAAAGCCCAGCTGAAGATAATTGTTCCAGCTTTCGCCCATGACCCCGACCAGCTCGCGCATCAGGCTCTCATAAACACAGAGATCCAGATCGGTGTACTCATAGTCCTCGCCGATATCCTGATCGACATTGCCGTTCCCGCCCAGCATCCGGTCCATCATACTGACCATCACCGGTGCATTGACATAAAACAGAACCGGATCTTCCTCGTCCGCGCCTTCCATATTCAGGTAAGCCACCGTCAGGACGGTGGAATCAGACAAGGCGTTTTGAAACTCGTAATATCGCTGTTCCTCAACCGATTCGACCTCTACCTCGCACGTGGCGTGCAGCAGGCCGTTAATCCGTGTATTGATAATACGGGAGTAGTTATCATAGATACCGCTGATCATTTTCAGGCGGTCCTTCGTAAATTTCCGGGGGCTTTTGAAGTCATATTTCCGGTATTTCTTTTCCGGCACCTCTTCCTGCGGCGGGGCTGCGCCCCCTCCCCCACGCATCGAGCTGAGCAGCGCATCGATTTGGCTTTGTGACAATTTCTCCGCCATCAGCTAACCTCTTTTCCTGTCTATTCCGGCGTATCTCCCTCCGGCTGCGCCGGAGCATCAGTAGTTGATTCCGCGCCTTCGGCTGCCTCAGGCTGTGCCGCCTGGTCGCCCGCGCGCGTGGTATAATATTGCTCCACCGCGTCCCCAAGCCCGTCTGCAACATTGCGCCCGGAAATCATAATTTCCACGCGCCGGTTGTGGCTCCGGGTCTCCGCAGTATCGTTGGAATCAATCGGACGGTGCTGGCCGCAGCCAACCGTTACAAAGCGTTCCCCCGCAATCGTCGTATGCTCCTGCAAAAACACAGCAGCCTCGGTTGCACGGTTAGAGGAAAGGAAACGGTCCACCGTCGGATTGTTTGGCTGATCCTTGGTAGCCTGCGCCGTGTGCCCCATGATTCGGATTTCATCAATCGAGTCCTTTTTGGTTTCCAGCATGGACGCAATCGTGCCCAAAATCTCCTGCCCTTCCGGACGGAGCTGGAAACTTTCCCCGTCAAAGAACACGGCGTCATCAAAGGAAATGAAGATGTAGCCGTCGCCTTTGACCGTCTCAATATTCTGCCCCGCGCCGCTCTGCTGGGCATACTGCACCAGCGCGTCGAACAGCTCCTGGATCTCCTCTTCGATCTTCTCCTGTTCGATTTCCTGCTTCGGCGGGTTTTCCATGCCTGCGCCGCCGTATTCCTCCGCAGCGGGTCCTTCCTCGCCGGGGGTCTCGGTGCGCTCATAGATTGCGTTCGGGTTAAAGCTCTGCACCAGCGCCAGCCATTTCTGCTGGTCTACGCTGGAAATGGAGTACAGCAGCACGAAGAAGCACAACAGCAGCGTCACCATGTCGCCGTAGGTATCCATCCAGTTTGCGCCGCCCCCGCTGCTCTTTTTCTTTTTCATGCCATCTCGCCTCGTTTCTTACTCGTCGCCGCCCTTGCCCTTCTTGCCGCCGCCGTCGTTGTCGCGCTTCTTCTGGGCAATAAAGGTATTCAGCTTTTCACGCAGGAGCTTTGGATTCTCGCCCGCCTGGATACAGGTGATACCCTCTACAATAATCATCTTGCAGAGCACCTCTTCCTCATCGCGGCTGCGGAGGTTGTTTGCAATTGGGCCAAAAATCATATGCGCCAGGATACAGCCATACAGGGTGGTAATCAACGCCACGCCCATATCCGTGCCGATGGAGGAGGAACCGCCCGCGTCCATGTTCATGTTGCGGAGCATGTTAATCAGGCCGACCAGCGTACCGATCATACCAAACGCCGGCGCGACCGAGGAGCCTTTATCATACATCGCGGCTGCCGCCTCATGGCGCGCCGACATACAGTCAATATCATTTTCCAGGATGCTGCGGACGCGGTCCGGGTCGTTTGCGTCGACAATCAGCATAATCGCCTGCTTGAAGAAGGGGTCCTTCTGCTCCGCCGCGAGGCCTTCCAGGGCAAGAAGTCCATCCTTACGGGCTGCCTGCGCCAATTCAACCAGCTGGTCAATGTAATACGCGGGGTCGTTTTTCTTCACGTTGAACATGACCGCGAAATGCTTCGGGATGGCGGCCAGCATGCTTGCCGGGAAGCACGCGACAACAATCGCAATCGAGCATCCGATAACGATCATAACGCTGGCGCCGTCAACAAAGTTCCCCAGCTGTGCGAAATTATACGGTGGGAAGCCGCCTGCCATGCCGAGCACGATAACAACGATACACAGCAGCAGGCCAATGATATAGGTGATGTTCATACTTTATTCCTGCCCTTACTTGAATTGGCCGCCCCTTCATCGGCGGTCCACAATGGTGAGTTCCCGGTGGATATCCAGAACCTTCGCATTGTATTCTGTGATTTTACGGATAATTTCTTCCTCGGTCTCGCGGACGAGATAATAGTCGTGGTTCATCATGACCACCTTGCATTCCGGGATGAGTTCGATGCACTCGATCTGGTTGTGGTTGACCAGAAAGCGTTCCCTGTTCATTTTTGTCAGGACGATCATGTCTGTCTCCTTCCACAGCAGTCGGGATGGGACGGGGGGCATCCCCCGCCCCGTTCCCGTGTCAAAGGTTAGCCGCGTTTCATGTTGACCAGCTCTTCGAGCATGGAGTCGGTTACGGTGATAATTCTGGTGTTGGCCTGATAGCCGCGCTGCATGAGGATCATGTTTGAAATTTCGGACGCGAGGTCGGTACCCGAGCTTTCGAGGCCGCCGCTGATGACTTCCGTATCGCCGCTGTTCTCGATTTCGGTGGTCAGCTGGTTATCCTGGCCTGCGCCGCCCGCCGCGTCTGTCGAACGATGGTTGGTGATGCGCCCGCCCATACTGGTGATATGGAGGTTGCCCGCGCCGTCGAGCGCCTTGAAGTAACGGCCGTCCACGTGGGTCAGGCCTTCGGGGTTATCAACCTGGCCGATTGCAATCTGGCCGATGATAACCGGGGTATCGGTATCCTTGGTAACGCCCTGGATTACGCCGTCCCTGCTGATGGTAATAGTATCCAGCAGTGCGCGCTCGTAAGTAACGCCATCGGCATCGCCGTCCTGGCTGGTCACGTCCACGACCCTGCCGCTTTCATCAACCGTCGGGTAAACGATGGATTTATTGCCGTTCGCATCGGTGCGCACATAGGGGACGCGGATTTCAGTCAGGTTGGGCTGAAGCGTCGCTTCACCCGAGGTGGTCGTACCGCCCTCTGCGGTCTTGGTAGCGTTCGCGAAACCATAAACCACGTTGCCCTGGTCATCGGTCAGGTAGCCCTTGGGGTCGAATTTCAGCCGGCCCAGGCGAACCAGGTCGAGCGAACGGGCCGAAGTGGTCGTACCGTTGGTCGCGAGACCGTCGGTGAAGGGACCCATGCCCTTATTGCCGACCATCAGGAAGCCATCGCCATCGATGCAGATATCCAGCTCACGGCCGGTCGGGGCGTAGTTTTTGGAACTCATATCCATATCAATCGAGCCGATCGAGCAGCCATAGCCAATCTGCGCCGGGTTGACGCCGCCCTGGGTGTCGGTGCCGTCCGAGCCGCCGCGCGAGGTGGTATAGAGCGATTCCTTAAATGTATAGCTCGAAGCTTTGAAAGCATTCGTATTAACGTTTGCAATGTTGTTGCCGATGACATTCATCGCACTCATGTGCGTCTTTAAGCCGGCAACTGCCGAGTACATAGCGCCAGTCATATAGTCAAAGTTCTCCTCTCTGAATTGAAGCCGGGCGGCGGGAATCCATCCGATTCCCGCCAAAGCATCCATTTCGGACCTGCTTTGTTACCCGTAAAAAAGTGTTGTTACAGCAGCACAGCGGCGTCAATATTGGTAAAGATTTTTTCCTTCATCTCGTCCTGGGAAATCGTGGTAATCACCCTGCTGTGCGGGACGTTGATAATAAACGCCTGTTCCCCGCCCAATGCCAGAATGTTGACCGCTCCCTTTTCCGACGCTTTCCCGACCGACCCAGCCAGTTTATCCATCAGCTCGGGGGTCAGCTCAATCCCACGCTCTTCAACACGGTTCAGCGCATGCTTGGAAAAGTTCAGCGGTGCGGGCTGCGCCTGCTGGAGCTGCTGCTGAAGCATCGCGCCAAAGCTCTGCTGCTGCGGCTGCTGTTCCCTCTGCTGTGCGCCCACACGGCGCGCGGCGCCCCCTACTGGGTTAATCCGGTCGATCACTGCTGCGCACCTCCCCTTTATTCTGCGGGGGGAACGTCTGTCGAATCGTCCGGTTTCTTATCTTCTTCCTTTGCGGGAAGCCGGCCGACCGCCATAATATCCGATACCAGATAGGTCTTGTCGCCAATGAAGATAACCTGCTTGCCGTCCTGCTGACCAGTACCGGTCACAACGCCGGTGATCTCTTCCAAGTCGGTGAAGTCCGAATTATATACGCCTACCGTGACTTCCTTGCCGATCAGGGACGCGCCATAGGTCATGTTGGTGCTGTCGCTGATCAGCTGGCTGATGTCCGTAATCGCCTGGATAACCGACATCTGCACCATCTGGGTCATCATCGTGGTGGTATCCGCCGGGTTGTCGATGTCCTGATTCTGGAACTGCGCAACCATCAGCGTCAGGAAATCGGTCATGTCCAGGCTCTGCCCGGCCTTCTCATTTTTGCTGTGCTGTGCCTTGTAATACTGGTTGCTGATGTTAATCTGCTCGTTCAGGTTATCGTAATTATTCTGAATTTTCGCCATAAGGATATCGCTTCCTTTCTTCAAAGTGTCAGTCCAGCCCGACCAGTCCCAAGCGGAGCTGCTGGAGGAAGTCGCCGTCACTCGGCTGTTCTTCCTTCTTCTGCTGGTGCTGCTGCTGGTGATGGTGGTTGTTCTGTCCGTCGGGGTTGAGGAACTGCTGTGCCTGCGGCTCCTGGGTGCGGGTTTCGATCTCGACATGGACATTCTGGGTACTCGTCAGCATATGCTGAAGGCCATCCACATGACGGTCGAGCAGCTGCGCCGCCTTGCCGGTTACCGTTGTCAGCACAATACTGAGGTCGCCGTCTCCCGAACGCATGATTTCAACCGTCAGCTGTCCGAGGTTTGCCGGGGTCAGCGTGATTTGAACCTTGCTTTGGCCCTGTGCCATCGCTTGTTCAATCTGCCGGGAAATCTGTGCGGCAGCGTCATCGGCTTCCGGTGCGACCGGTTCGCCGCTGGTTTCCGCCACCTTGACCGGGACGGTTTCCATGCGCTCAAATACGGGGGCTTCGGCTGCTGCCGACGCATCCTCAACGACCGGCTGCTCGCTGGTGTCCGCCCGAACCTCGGTATGCTCCCGCGTCTCCACCGGAGCATCCTTCTGCTGCTCCGCCTGGGGCTGGGCGTCCTCCGCCGCGCGCTGTACCGGCTGATCCATCGCCGGCTCCCTGGTCAGGATTTCCTCCGGGACAGCTTCGGTCATCGCCTGCTGATTGTCCTGATGTACGGGCGTCATCGGTTCGGCTGTCATCGGTTCGGCCGTGGCTTCCTGCACCAATACGGGCGCTGCCTGGGCCACATCCGTCACAACCGCCGTACCTGCGGGCACAATGTCCGCCACCTCAACCTGTTGGATCGGTTCGACCGGTACCATCGGCTGAACGGTTACGAGCGCCGCCGCAATGGCCATCTGCTCCACGCCGGGTTCCTCCTCACCGGATACCGCCACGGGCGCGGACGTGCTAGACGAAACGCCCTCACTGGTCTCCCCCGCCGTAAAGCCCTGCTGCTGGCCCGCCTGTTCGAGCATCTTCTCAAAATCCGTAGATTCGGAAGAATGCGAACCGTCCTGCCTGTCTGTAACCTTCTGCTTCGCGCCGGTGTTGATGAGCTGTGTCATCATGTCTACACGCTTCATTCTGTTTGTTTTGCCTCCTTTCAGGGTAGAATATCTATGAGAACGCGCGTTTACGCGTTGCTCAGCACACGTTTGGTCGCGGTCAGATCATCAATGAACCGCTCTTCATCCTTTTGGATGGCGTGGTTATAGTCCTGTAGCTTGATTTCCTTGAGTTTTTCAAGGGTTTTGGTCTCCACGCGGCTCTCGACCACGCGGGCGCGCTTTTCTTCCTCAATGCGGCGCAGCCGCGCCAGCCTTTCGGTCTCGCGCTCGACCTCGTTCACCAGCGCCTGCATGCAGTGCTGATACTTGAGCGCCTCGAACATGGTCATGCCCTCGGTTTTCTTCTGTTCAAATTCTGCTTCGTAATCCGACCGGCGGTTCCGCGCGTCATCCAGCACGGCCTCCTGCCGGGTCACCTGCGCGACAGCCGCGCCATGCTCCACCAGCCGGTTGTCCAGCACCTGCTGTTTGTAGCCGAGCACGGTATCCAGCTGGAAATGGAACTTCTTCATATGATGTCGTCTCCCTTTATCTGCCGCAGCCGCACCGGGGAGAACCCGCACAGCCCGCACTTCCTTACTCTATTCACGTATCGTTATTTTAGAATCCTGCGAAGCTCGGCAATCGCCTGTTCGTAGCTGAACGCCTCGTTGACGCCCTGCATCAAAAATTGGTTGACCAAATCGATTTTGGTCAGCGCGGCGTCCAATCGCGGGTTTGTACCCGCCTTATAAGCGCCAATCGAGACCAAATCGGCATTTTTCTCATAAACGCTGAGGATATCGCGCAGCTTGGAAGCAAGCTGGTGGTGCTCTTCGTTGACAAGCTCAATCATCAGTCGGGAAATGCTCTGGCTGATGTCGATTGCGGGGTAATGGTTGGCGGCTGCCAGCGCGCGGGACAGGACGATATGTCCGTCCAAAATACCGCGCACGGTATCGGCAATCGGTTCGTTGGTGTCGTCGCCCTCCACCAAAACGGTATAAATAGCGGTAATCGAGCCGGTCTTAAAGTTGCCGCTCCGTTCGAGCAGCTTGGGCAGCTCGGCGTAAATGGAGGGCGTATACCCGCGCGCCACCGGCGGTTCCCCGATGGCAAGGCCAATCTCACGCTGCGCCATCGCGAAGCGGGTCAGGGAATCCATCATCAGCAGCACGTCGAAGCCCTGGTCCCGGAAATACTCGGCAATGCCGGTCGCCACCGATGGGCAGCGCATGCGCAGCATTGCGGGCTGGTCAGACGTCGCGACGACCAAAATCGAGCGCCGCATCCCCTCCTCGCCCAAGTCCTTCTGGACAAACTCAAGAACCTCGCGTCCACGTTCGCCGACAAGCGCGATTACATTGATATCGGCCTTGACATTCTTGGCAATCATCCCCATCAGGGTGCTTTTGCCGACGCCGGAACCGGCGAAGATGCCCATACGCTGTCCCTTGCCAATGGTCAGCAGGCCGTCAATCGCTTTCACGCCAAACTCCATTTTCTCACGAATTGGCGGGCGCGTCAAGGGGTTAACGTATCCGCTGCCGCCGATGGCGTAATGAACGCCGCCCTCGAAGGGGCCGTGGTCATCGATTGGCTGGCCCAGCGCGTTGATGATGCGTCCTTTCAGGAAGGAACCCACCCGCAGCCGCAGCTGCTGGCCGGTAGTGCGGACGAAATTGCCTGCCGAAATACCTGCCATTTCAGAGTAAGGCATCAACAGGACGCGATCGCCCTTGAAGCCGACGACCTCGGCGGTAATCTGCCCGCTGGACTCGCCGCTGTAGATGCGGCAGATATCACCGACGGCTGCTTTAATGCCGGACGCCTCAATCGACATGCCCACGATATTTTCAATTTTGCCGGTATGCCCAATGGTTTCGGCCTGCTGAATCTGCCGAATCGTGTCCTGAAACATCATGTAACCTTCTTCAGTGCGCTGTCTGCTCTTACGCCAAAGGGCTTTGCCCTCTGGACTCCCACGCCTACGCGGCGGGCGCCAGAGGCGCTGCCTCTGGACTCCGCTGGGGCTTACGCCCCAGGCCCCGGGATGCTGCCGCATCTCTGCCTCGCCTGCGGGCGGGACGGGGGGGGGATTCTATCGCTCATTCCCGGTCGGAAACGGTTGTATTCATAATTTCGCGAATGTTTTCCAGCTGTGTCGAGACGCTGGCGTCGATGATTTCGTCCGGCATTTCGATAATGCAGGTGCCGGATTCGTCATCCATCATCGGGATAATCCGCACGCGGTCGGACAAATGCCCGAGCGAGGCGGTCAGTTCAGGCATGCTCAGCGCGAGGTTGCGCGCGTCGCAGTCCGCAATGTAAATCTGTACCCATTCGCACCGGCGGTGCTTTTCGGTCGCGGTTTCAATCATCCGCATCAGCACGTCACCGCTCGACCGCAGGCTGACCCGAATCACCTTTTCGGCAATCACGAGCGCCAAATCCCGCAATTCCTCACGGGTCTGGTCCAGCAGCTGGTCGCGCATCTTGGTTGCGGTGTCCAGAAATTCCCCGACTACAATGCCAAGCTCTGCCGCCTGCCGTTCAATTTCGCCGCGGCCTTCTTCCATGCCCTTTGCCATGCCGTCCGCGTGCCCCGCGCCGAAGCCCTCGGACTGCGCCTGACGCTTCAGCTCCCGGATTTCGTCCTCAGCCTGCTGCAAGGCGGCTTCTTTGATCGCTTCCGCCTCGTCGCGCGCCTGCGCCAGAATGGCTTCCGCCTGGACACGCGCATAATCGACCGGGGTCGAGCGCCGCTTGCGCGGCGCCGGCGCGGCTTCCTCCTCCTCGGCGTGCGGCTCCTCCTCCGTTTCCTCCGCAGGGGGCGCTTCCTCCACCGAAGGGGGCGGCGCTTCCGCTGGGGGTTCCTCGGGGGGCGCTTCCTCCGCCGGGGGGCTGGGATTGTTGTATTCATGGAAGTCTGTGAAGTCCTCCTCGGTCTTGACACCAACGGTGGCTTCCGCCTCCTCCGGTACAAAGACCTCGAACGGCTCCCCTTCTTCGCTCTCATCATCGGGCAGGACAACATTTTTCACGTCACCCCACTCACTTGCATCCGGGAAAACATATGCATCGGCCTTCGGCTTCATGAAACGCTTGAAGATACTAGGCAATGATATCGTCCTTTCCGCCCTTCATGATGATAACCTCGCCCTTTTCTTCCAAGCCGCGGATGATGTTGACAATGCGCTGCTGCGCATCCTCGACATCCTTCATGCGGACATTGGACGTAACCTCGAGGTCGTCGCGGATACTCTCTGCCATACGGCCCGACATGTTGCGGAACAGTTTGCCCTGTACCTCCTCGTTCGCCGCCTTGAGGGCGAGCACCAAGTCGCGCGGGTCGCAGTCGCGCACAAAGCGCTGGACCGAACGGTCGTCCATCGTCATGATATCCTCGAACACGAACATCCTCTTGCGGATTTCCTCGGCAAGCTCGTCGTTGTAGGCGTTCAGGCCGTCGAAAATGGTCTTTTCGCTCGAACGGTCGAGGTTGTTCATCACATCGGCAACAAAATCGATGCCGCCAACCTGGACATTGTTATTATTAAAGATATTCGCAAACCGTCTTGTCATCTCAGCCTCGATAATCTTGATGGCGGCAGGCGAAGCGCTGTCCATCTGGGCAATGCTTTCGACTACCTGGATCTGCCGGCGGCCTTCCAGCTGTTCAATGACCGCCGCGGCCTTGTCCGGGTCCACGTAGGAGAGCACCAACGCGATTGTCTGCGGACGTTCATGCTGCAGCGCCGAGAACAAATCCTTGTCGCTCGCCTTGTTCATGAACGAGAACTCGCGGTTCTTGATCGACTTGGTGACCTTCTCCAGCAAGGTGTTCGCGGCCTGGTCGCCGAACGCCTTTTGCAGCACCGTGCGCGCGTACTCAATGCCGCCCTCGGTGACCGCCTTGTTGGTCATGCACATCTGGTAGAACTCGGTCAGCACCTCCTCGGTGACGTCCGCGTCCAGGAACCCGAGCTTGGCGACCTCAATGGTCACCTGCTCAATCTCCTCCGGCTCCATGTGCTGGTACAGCAGCGACGCCTTCTCAACGCCCAGCGCAACAATGACCGCGGCGGCCTTCTGCGCGCCGGTCAGCTCAGCCGCAAGCGACTTGCTTTGGTTCGGTTCGGGCGCGGGAGGCGCGGCCTGTACTTCGTTGACAGCCTCTTCCACAGGGGCGGCAGCTTCCGGCTCCGCGCCCTTTTTCTTCCTCTTTTTCTTTTCTTTATCAGGCATTGTCGTCGTCGTCTCCCTTCAGCCAGCTCTTGATCATGTAAGCGGCAACCTCCGGATTGTTCTCCGCAAACGCCCGCACATCCCGGCGCAGCTCCATGCTGCGCTCGGTGTGGATTTCCATAATATTGGCGCCGGTCTTGGGCGGTTCCGGTTCACCGTCCTCGGGTGCGCCCGTCTCGGCTGCCAGCGCCGCCGCCTGTTCGGCTGCCAGTGCCGCCGCTGCGGCTTCCTGCTCGGCAAGGAGCGCTTCCTCCTGCGCCTTGCGCTTCTTGCGGCTCCGGCTGACCAGCACCATAATCAGGATGAGGATCAGCAGGAACAGCGCCAAGCCCGCAATCGCCGCGTAGAGGACCCAATCCGGCAGGCCCGCAATCGAGAAGCTGCCGCCGCCGCTTGTGCCGGGTTCGACAGGCTCGACATAGAACGGTGTCGCGATGACAGAAACCTTGGCATCCTCCATCTCCTCATCAATGCCCGCCGCGCGCGCGACCGCCGCCACCCAATCCGGCTGGTTGATGCTGCCCGGCTGCGCATTGATGGTAACCGCAACCATGCAGTCGGTGACCGTGCCCGCGTTCGACTCGCGCTGGGTGGTGTCCTGGCTGGTGCGGTACTCGGTTTCGCCGCTGACATTCAGGCCGCTCTCATTGCCAGTGATTGCATCGGCATTTTCGACATACTCCGAAATATCGGCGTTGGTGGTCGCCCCGGGGACGCCGCCCATCGTATTGCCGTCATCATATTGCAGCTCGCCGCTGAACACGCGCTTGCCGATGATGCCCTTGCCGTTGGTGCTGCCGTCCTCGGCGTACTCCGGCAGGTAGTAGCGGACAAGCTCTTCCCAAGTATGGCTGACATCGACCGTCGTGTTGACCGCCACGCTGAAATTGTCCTCGCCGAACACCGGCTGCAGCAGGTTGATGATACTCCGCCGAATCTGCGCGTTCTGTTCGCTCTCCAACGTCATCTGGAGCATCGAAGCGTCGTTCATGGTGGAGATATTATTGGTATCTATGTACGGGTTGCCGTCCTGGTCCTCAATCGTAACATTGTCAAAGACCAGGCCCTCTACCGCGTGGTTGACCGCGCGGCGGATGGCGGCGGCGACCTCATCGGTCAGCCGCCCATTCCGGGTGGTAACAATGACGGCAGCCGTTGCGTCGATCGTATTGTTCCGGTTCAGGACAAAATCGTTATTTTCACCGGGCGTGACATATACCATCGCGCTCCGGACATTGTCAAAGCATTCAATCGTCGCGGCCAGGCGCTCCTGCAAGTCGAGCCGGAGGAAGGTATTCCGGTCGGATTGGGTCGCCAGGGCGCCGACGTTTTCCTTATATAAGGAATAGTTATCCGAGCTTGCCGGGTAGCCCGCGCCGAGCACCCGCGCCTTCAGGCTCGGTTCCACGCTCTCGGGCACCATGATAGTATCATTACCCTCTACCTTATAATCCGTGACATTCTGTTCCTGAAGGTAGTTGATAATGGAGGTCATGTCGTCGCTGCTCAGCTCTCGAAACAGCGGGACGTAGGTTTTATTCGTCAGAACAACCGTCAGAATGACACCCGCAATCACCAATACGCCAACAACCGCTATGATGATTTGCCATGTCCTTTTGCCGACCTTGGAGAAAACGCCCTTGGCTTTTTCCCCAAACTGTTTCATTTTCTCATCCACGCACGCATACCTCCGCTCAGAAGAGTGCATCTTCCATCTATATTCACCCAAAAATGGCAGAATCCACCCCTGGGCCCAGCAACTATTCCTATTATACACGGTCTGACTGTGTTTTTCAATAGAAAGATGAAAAAAAATACAGTGGAAATTAACGGTTTTTCGTCGCCTTTTACAAAAGAATATGCTCAACATCACAACGCGGCTGCGCAAAAATATTATTATAACATACCTATTTTACAAATCTCAAACAGACCCATTCAATATAAGGACGCCATTAAAAAAGGACCGGGAAATCCCGGTCCGCGTGCCAGCCTCAGGCATAAACGTCAAAATTATACGGGCTTGGCGGGAGCATTTCGGTCAGCTCCTGGAGCGCAAGCTCTTCGGTCTCCATCGACTTTTTGGTGACCGCCAAATCATATGACTGCGCAAGCTGCGCCGCCTTCATTGACATCGCCGCAGAGGCGATTCCGCTCATCAGATCCATAATATACCTCCGTTTCCAGTAATTTTTGGGGCTGCCTGCCCGGGATCGCCCAACCGGCAAATCCCCGGACAGCCTACACCTTTTATATCGAAAACTTTTGATAAAAAGTAAGCGTTTTTTTTCATTTGGCGCGAAGAATACCCCAGGGCTGCTCACACCCTGGGGCACTCTTCATAAAAAGGTAGGATAGAGAGAGTAGAAAGCATTTTTAAGCAGCCGTTCTGTGCATGACGCTGCTCTGAAAGGGGGAACATGGTGCGGCGGCGCTTTCCGTGTCCGCCGTACCATGAACTAAGTATATCGGAGGATTGTGTAAAATTGATGTACATTCTTTGAAAAATATAGAAACAATTTGTGTCCTTGCTGTTACTTCCCACATTCCTATCGGAAATTTCATCCTTGCAAGATCCTCCCTTTCATGATAAAATAGTCCGTAACCAGAAGGGAGAATGCAGCTTTGGCAGATTTAAGAAAAGAAATTGAGGCCCGCCGGACCTTTGCTATTATTTCGCACCCGGACGCGGGCAAAACCACAATCACCGAAAAATTCCTACTCTACGGCGGCGCGATCCAGGAGGCGGGCATGGTCAAGGGCAAGAAAAATTCCCGCCACGCGGTCTCGGACTGGATGGAAATCGAAAAACAGCGCGGCATTTCGGTCACGTCCTCGGTGCTCCAGTTCCACTACGGCGGCTACTGCATCAATATATTGGATACCCCCGGCCACCAGGATTTTTCCGAGGATACCTACCGTACCCTCATGGCGGCGGACAGCGCGGTCATGGTGATCGACGCTTCCAAGGGCGTCGAGGCGCAGACCCGCAAGCTGTTTAAGGTATGCGTCATGCGGGATATCCCGATTTTTACCTTTATCAATAAGATGGACCGCGAGTCCCGCGACCCCTACGAGCTACTTGAGGAAATCGAGAACGAGCTGGGCATCGGCACCTATGCCGTCAACTGGCCGATCGGCTCGGGACGCGAGTTCAAGGGCGTTTACGACCGCATGGACGAGGAGGTCATCGCCTTTGAAGGTCTGGACGCGCGGCACGAGGTCACCGCGACCCGGATGCGCTTCGGTGACGGCGCGCTCAAGGCCGCGCTTTCCGAGGCGCAGTACCAGACGCTGTCCGACGATATCGAGCTTCTCACAGGCGCGGGCGATGAATTCGACCTGGAAGCCGTGCGCCACGGCAAGCTGTCGCCGGTCTTTTTCGGTTCCGCGCTGACCAACTTCGGCGTCGAGCCGTTCCTGAAAAAATTCCTCACCATGACCACCGCCCCCCTGCCCCGCCAGTCCGATATCGGCACGGTAGACCCGTTTGACGCGCATTTCTCGGCGTTTGTGTTCAAAATCCAGGCGAATATGAACAAGGCACACCGTGACCGCATTGCTTTCATGCGCATCTGCTCGGGCAAGTTCGAGCGCGGCAGGGATGTCTGGCACGTGCAGGGCGGCAAAAAAATCCAGCTCGCGCAGCCCCAGCAGCTGATGGCACAGGACCGCTCCATCGTGGACGAGGCTTATGCGGGCGACATCATCGGCGTTTTCGACCCCGGCATTTTCTCCATCGGTGACACGGTCTGTTCCCCGGAGCAGCGGTGCACCTATTCGGGCATCCCGACGTTCGCGCCCGAGCTGTTCGCGCGCGTGCGGCAGAAAGATACCCTCAAGCGCAAGCAGTTTGTCAAGGGCACCACCCAGATTGCGCAGGAAGGCGCCATCCAGATTTTCCAGGAGCCGGGCACCGGCATGGAAGAGGTCATCGTCGGCGTGGTCGGCGTGCTTCAGTTTGAGGTGCTCGAATACCGCCTGCGGAACGAATATAAGGTAGAAATCGTCCGGGAAATGCTGCCCTATGAGCATTTGCGCTGGATTGCGAACAGCCCGGAGACCTACGACCCGAAAGCGCTCAAGCTGACCAGCGACACCAAAATCGTGCAGGATTTCAGCGGCAACCTGCTGCTGCTGTTTTCCAGCCCATGGAACATCACCTGGGCGCTCGACCACAACGAGGGGCTTGAGCTGCGCGAATTCTCCGAAAATGCGTTTTAACGGTATGGCATGATGACCGTCCGGGAAATCGAATGCACGGCGGCGATGAACCACGTTTCGTCGCGCTTTCTGCCTTATTCGTGGGATTTGAACCCCTATCGGGGCTGTTCGCACGGCTGCCGGTACTGCTTCGCGCTCTATTCGCACCGCTACATGGGCGACGGCGGCGACGATTTTTACAGCGACCTTTATGTGAAAACCAATATCGCCGAACGGCTGGAACGGGAGCTTTCGCGCCGTTCGTGGACGGGCGAACTCGTCAACATCGGCGGCGTGACCGACAGCTACCAGCCCGCCGAGGCAGACTACAAGCTGATGCCGGACATCCTGCGGCTGATGATAAAGCACCGGAACCCTTGCATTATCTCGACAAAATCCGACTTGATATTACGGGATTTTGACCTGATTGCGCAGCTCTCCGAGGTGGCGGCGGTCAATATCGCGGCAACCATCACCTGCGCGGACGAGCGCGTCCGGGAACGGCTGGAGCCGGGCGGCGTGCCGTCGGCGCGGCGCTTCGAGGTGCTGCGCGCCTTTTCGGACACCCGCGCCTGTACGGGCGTGCACCTGATGCCGGTGATCCCCTTCCTGACCGACAGCCGCGCGAACCTGTCCGCTATCCTGGCAGGCGCGCGGGACGCGAAGGCCGATTACCTGCTGCCCGGGCTGCTCAACCTGCGCGGGAAAACGCGCGATGTCTTTTGGGATTTCCTGCGGCACAACTTCCCGCAGTGCGAAGCGCCGCTCCGCAGGCTAATGGACGACCGGCAGGCAAAAAAAGCTTACCGGGCGGCGCTGTTCCGCTGGCTGCGCGCCGAAGCGGCCAGAACCGGGGTTTCCCTCGACCATATTTCCCCGCTCCGCCGCCGGTTGACGGCGGAGGAACAGCTGACGCTTTTTTAGATCGTTGCGGGATGGGAAAATTTTTTCAAAAAACTCGCATCTTGTCATATGCTTTTCGGTCGAACTATGGTATAATGATTCCAAGTTCATTTCATCAAGGGGCTTGCCATGGCCTGTATATTTGTGATAGAGGAGCATCAGCTATGAAAAAATGGAAGATTGGGCTGCTGGGCGCGGTCGCGATGTCGGCGGTGATGCTTGTGCCGGTATTCCTGGCCGGGGCTACGCCGAGCGTCAACGCGGCGGACATGTCCGACGCCGGCCAGACGACACCGTCCGAGCCTTTAGCGGCGGCAAACCCGGATTATATCGCGTTCCAAATCGGCAACCGCTACGGCGTCAAGGACCATGCGCGTTATCCACTGAAAAGCGACGTCAAGCCATTCATTGACAGCACCGGCAGCGTACAGGTACCGCTGCAAGAAACTGCGGAAGGCATCGGGCTTGAGGTCACCTGGGACGCGGCAACCAATATTGCCACGCTCAGCGACGGCAAAAAGACCGCGACGCTGACGGCAGGCATTTCGCAAATGACCGTTGAAGAAGAAATCATCGACCTGCCCTCCGCGCCCGTCGTCCAGGACGGGAATACATATATCCCGGCGCGTGCGATGGCAAACATCGGCGGCTGGACACTGGAATTCCTGTCCGCGGATAAGGGCAGCTACATGATTTTCAAAGCAGACGAAAACTATCAGGCGGCCGGCGAGGTCACGCAGCTGCTGGGCGCATCGACCGAGCAGTACCTGGCAGGCGGCCTGATTTTCCGCAGCGGGTCGGATAAGGCAATCGCGCGCGGGTCGCATATCTCCTTCTCCGGCATGACCACGTTTGACGAGAACGACAGCATTTATTTCCCGCTTGAGGAATGCGTCACCGCCATGGGCGGCACGGTACAGACCGCCAACGGGGAAGTCACGGTCACGCTCGGCGAGCGCGAGGCGCTGCTGAACATCAACGACAAGACCGCGCGGGTAGACCGTCAGCCGACGGCTTCGGAATACTTCGCGTTTGAGGAAAAGGACAGTGTTGTCTACGTTTCGGCGGACCTGCTGGCGGCACTGCTCGGCATGAATAAAACCGTGCTGGGCGAAGGCGTCATTGCGTTCACGGTCGCGGCGCTGGACGGCTACCCCGACCAAGAGGAAGCGATTACGGCGCTGGGCGAAGCCCTGGCAGGCGGCACGGCGGCGGCCAGCCTCAGCGGCATCCCCGAGGCCGAGCACTACGTTGCGCTGACCTTTGACGACGGCCCGACGGGGCAGTCAGAAGGGCTGACGGCGCGGCTGCTCAACGCGCTGAACGAGCGCGGCGCGCACGCGACCTTCTTCATGTGCGGCTACCGTGTGAAGGATTTCCACGCGGTACTCGACCGCTACCTGCCGGAAGGGCACGAAATGGGCAACCATACGATGGATCACAAGAACCTGACCAAGCAGTCAACAGAGGGTATCCATGAGCAGGTTGACGGCAACAGCGAGCTGATTGAATCCTACGCGGACGCAAAACCGACGGTCATGCGTCCGACGGGCGGCGCGTATAACGATACGGTCAAGGCGGAGATGAAAAAAAGCGGCCTGCCGCTGATCCTGTGGAGCCTTGACACACTGGACTGGAAGAGCAAGGACGCCAAGAGCGTTGAAAACAAAATCGTGAACAATGTGCAGGACGGCGACATCATCCTGATGCATGACCTGTACGAATCCACCTACAAGGGCGTTCTGAACGCGATTGACAAATTGCAGGAGCAGGGCTATGCCTTTGTAACGGTATCCGAGCTTGCCGCCATCCGCGGCATAACGCTCGAACCCGGCGAGGTTTACAGCTCGTTCCCCCCGAACTGAATCAATGGCCAATAAAAAAAACGCTGGTGCACAAACGCCAGCGTTTTTTCCTTATGAATTGGTAAGCAGTATCACCTGACGGCGGCGCGCCAAATCCCGCAGGACCTCTTCCCCGCGTGGGGCGCGGTCTTTTTCAAAGGTCGCGAAGGGGTCGTCCAAAATCAGCGGGATGGGTTCATCCGTTTGCAGCGTCTCGCAGACCGCCAGCCGGAACGCCAGATACATCTGGTCGCGCATCCCGGACGACAGCTGCATCGCACCCAAAAGCTTGCCATCCTCCCCTGCCGCACGCGGCGCCATGCCGTCCTCCAGTCGCACCTCGCTCAGCTCACCACCGGTCATGGCTTTCAGGAAGCCTGTGGCAAGGCGCGCGATGGTCGGCGACATGCGTGCGCTCAGTGCCGCCTGCTCCTCGCGTATCACCTTCAGCGCCATTTGCACGTCCTCGCCGCGCGCCCGCGCCCGTTCGATTTCGCTTTGCAGGCGGATACGCTCCCGCGTCAGCGCCTGCCGGTTGCCCAGCGACTGCATCCGCCCTTGCAGGCGCGCCACGTTCTGCAAGCCAACCTGCTGTTCCTTTTGCGCCGCGCGCAGTGCCGCACGCTTTTCCTCCAAACGGACCCGGCTTTCCTCGTTCACCGAGTCTCCCGGGATGACCTTTCTAATTTGATATAAGATATCCTGCAAGTGGTCCTGTTCGCGGCGCAGCGCCTGTAAATCGCTCCGCTTGTCACGAATTACGTCCGCGGCTTCCTCAATCGTCTGCACCGGGCGAATTTTGCTGACCTCCGCAATCAGGCCGTCATATGCTTCCCGCAGTACCGTTGCCGCCATCCGCTGCTCCTGTTCCAGCTCCTCCAAATGCGCACGCAGGGCTTCCCGTTCGCCGTCGAAATCATCCTCTTCCTCCTGCTGCGGCACGCTGCCCAGGAACGCGAAAAAGATGGAAATCACCGCGCATGCCGACAGGATATAGGGAATCAGGTTGGACAGCTTGCCGCCCCAATCCGTCTGGAACACCGCCGACCCTGCCGCCGCGCACGCCAGCAGCAGCCCCACCACAATCAGCGCCCAGCTGATGCGCGGCCTTTGGCGGCGGTTGTTTTCGATTTCCGCCTCATGCTCACTGCGGTCCAGCGCCGCCAGCTGCCGCCGTACCTCCATAATCGCGGCGGGCAGGCTCTCCCGCTTTTCACGCTCCAGCTGGACCGCGCCCTCGTAGCCAAACAGCGCGTCACTCGCCTGCTGAATCACCACATCCGGCGGCAGCGCGGCGCGCAGCTTTTTAATCCGGCGTTCGCTCTCCCGCCGCAGGATGGTCAGCCGGTTCTGCTCCTCGGCTTTTTCGCCCGCGTTCTGGCGGTACTCCTCCTCATAGATGGCTTCCAGCCGCGCAACCTCCTGCGCAATTTTTTCGTTTTCGGCTTCCAGCGCCGCCAGGTCGCCCTCGATATGGGAAGCGTCCTCCAGCAGCCCCTCTACGCGCTCCAGCTCCGCCTGCAAATCCGGCAGGACGCCGTGCCCGTCGCCCGTGTCAAAATCCAGCCGCCACCGTTCCAGCCGCCTGACCGCCGATGTCGCCCGCGCGGAAGCGCCGCCCGACTGCGCAAGCGATACAATCATATCCGCCAGCTCATTCGGCGGGCGCATCATTTCCTCGCCGTCGATGAACGCCGACGCGCGGAAAACCTCCTCGCTGATGCCCAGCAGCTTTTCCCCGCAGTCTTTCGCGGCCAGGAAATCGCAGTCCTCGCCGGTATCCTCATAAAACGCCTCGAATTCCTGCATCGGCCCGCCCTGTCCGGTCGTGCGCAGCAGCACAATGTTGCGTCCCTGGTACTCGAGCGTCAGCCGCCCGCCCATGTCCTGCCCGTCCAGCGGCGCGTAGCGGTTCCGATCCGCCAGCACGGAAGCGGCGCCCCGGATATCCAGGCCGTACAGCATCACCCGGATAAACGCGCACAGCGTGCTCTTTCCCCCACCGTTTGGCAGCGTGCGGCGGCAAAACCCGTCCTCAAAGGTGATCTTCTCTCCCGCGATACATCCAAAATGTCCTTGTATGGATATCAATTTCATCTCTGTTCCCCTGACCCCATTTTCATGGCCGACCGCTCCGGCCTTCCGTTGTAGTCCTTTTAGTATAACACCATTCGCCACCGCCTGCAATCGGGGCAGACGCAAAATTTTTTTGGGAATTGTGAAAAATTTTATTGATTTTTTTGTTTACTGTGGTAAAATAGCAGAGTGGTCATTTGATAAATTCAAATACCGCGTCCATACCAAGAAGACAATTTGAAAGGATTGGATCTACACATGAAGAAGAAATTATTGGCGCTCCTGCTCACGGCCCTGATGCTGCTGGGCCTGACAGCCTGCGGCGGCAGCGGCGACGACAGCAGCGCGGATGCCGGGGCCCCGAACACCGGCGCGGCAGACGGCGCGGCCACCCCCGCCAAGGACGGCGCGGACGACGCGCAGGCTTCGGACGAAAGCGACGCTGCCTACGTAACCGGCAAGGGCACGCTGGTGGTCGGCATCACCGACTTTGAGCCGATGGACTACAAAAACGACGCCGGTGAGTGGATTGGCTTCGACGCCGACATGGCGAAGGCATTCGCGGAATCGCTGGGCGCAAAGGCCGAGTTCATCGAAATCAACTGGGACAACAAGATTATGGAGCTTGACACCAAGGCGATTGACTGCGTCTGGAACGGTATGACCCTGACCGACGAGGTCAAGGCCAGCATGGGCACCTCCGAGCCATACTGCCTGAACGCGCAGGTGGTCGTCCTGTCGGCGGACAAGGTTGCCGACTACCAGTCCACCGACAGCCTTGCAGGCCTGAGCTTCGCGGTTGAGGCGGGTTCCGCCGGCAAGGCCGAGGTGGAAAAGCTCGGCCTTGAATTCATCGAGATGGAAACCCAGGCGGCTGCCCTGATGGAGGTTGCTTCCGGCGCTTCCGACGCCTGCGTCATTGACTCGCTGATGGCGGGCGCAATGGTCGGCGAAGGCACCAGCTACCCCGACCTTGCCTGCGGCATCACCCTGAACGCCGAGGAAGGCGAACAGTACGGCGTCGGCTTCCGCAAAGGCTCCGACCTGGTTGACGCGTTCAACGCCTTCTGGAAGGCCGCTTATGACGACGGCACCGTGCTTGACACCGCAACCACTTACGGTGTACAGGAAGCAATTATCGAAAAATAAGCTGAAAAACGCAAAATCCCTGACAGGCAGAGGGCGGCAAAACGTCCTCTGCCTTTGGTAAAGATTTGGAAAGGTTCAAGGTATCATGTTCTGGTCTGTCACACTCTCCCTTTTACAGGGCTTCGGCAAGTCATTCCAGCTGTTTGCGCTGACCCTGCTGTTTGCGCTGCCGCTGGGGCTGATTATCAGCTTCGGCTCCATGTCGCGCTTTACCCCGCTGCGGCAGGCCACCAGCCTTGTGGTCTGGGTCATCCGCGGCACCCCGCTCATGCTCCAGCTGCTGGTGATCTTCTACGGCCCCGGCCTGCTCTGGGGCGGCGCCCTGCTGCCCCGCTTCACCGCGGCGCTGATTGGCTTCGTTATCAACTACGCGTGCTATTTCTCCGAGATTTTCAGGGGCGGCATCCAATCCATTCCGCGCGGCCAATATGAGGCCGGGCAGGTGCTCGGCATGACAAAGCCCCAGATTTTCTTCCGGGTAACGCTGCTTCAAGTCATTAAACGGGTGATTCCGCCGCTCGGCAACGAGACGATTACCCTGATTAAAGACACCGCGCTGGCGCGCGTCATTTCGGTTTACGAAATCATCTGGAACGGCCAGGCGTACATCAAAAGCGCGGGCATTATCTGGCCGCTGTTTTATACCGCCGTGTTCTACCTCGTTTTTAACGGCATTCTGACCATCCTGTTTGGATACATAGAGCGCCGCCTGGATTATTTCAAGTAAGGAGCCTGTTATGCCGATCTTAGAAGTCAATGATATTACCAAAAGCTTCGGACGCACCGAGGTGCTGAAAGGCATCAGCTTTTCGCTGGAACGCGGGCAGGCGCTTGCCATCATCGGCTCGTCAGGCTCGGGCAAAACGACGCTGCTGCGCTGCCTGAACTTCCTGGAAACGCCCGATACCGGCGCAATCAGGGTCAATGGCGAAACCCTGTTCGACGCGGCCAGCCATGCCGCCCTCAGCGACACCGAAATCCGCCGCAGCCGCCTGCACTTTGGCATGGTGTTCCAATCCTTTAACCTGTTCCCCCAATATACCGCGCTGCAAAATGTCATGCTTGCGCGCGAGCTGCTCGCCAAAAAACAGCCCGATTATAAGGCGAATAAAAAACGCATCCATGACGAAATCGAAACCGAAGCGCGGGCGCTGCTTGAGAAAATGAGCCTTTCCAACCGCGCCGATAACTACCCGCACCAGCTTTCCGGCGGGCAGCAGCAGCGCGTCGCGATTGCGCGGGCGCTGGCGCTCCAGCCCGATATCCTGTGCTTCGACGAGCCAACCTCGGCGCTCGACCCCGAGCTGACCGGCGAGGTGCTCGCCGTCATCCGCGAGCTGGCCGCCCAGCATATGACCATGGTGATTGTTACCCACGAGATGGCGTTCGCGCACGATGTGGCAGACCGCGTGATCTTCATGGATGAGGGCGTGATCGCCGAGGAAGGTACGCCCGATGAGGTGTTCAGTGAACACGCCGGGGAGCGTATCCGCTCGTTCCTCAGCCGGTTTAACAGCGGCAGCCCTTGAACGTTGCTTTTCCCGTTTTCAAAAAAACTTGATTTTATGTGAAAGGTGATAGTTAAAAATTTCTACCTGAGCGGTTGGGCGGGCATCAGGTCTACCATCTACAGGACAG
>CAJUJQ010000008.1 GCA_910586575.1 uncultured Clostridia bacterium
TCCGCAGCCGGAAATGGTACGGCCTGCCGCCGTCATACTCAAACCATTCCTCGACCTTTGCATCAGGATAGATTGCTGAAATCGCAGTTTCGACGGCTGCTTTTGTGCCGAGCATCCGGTGTACACGCCAACTGTCTTGCAGCGTGCGCCGTTTTTCCGATATGGAATAATCGCCATCCCACCAATCCACCTTGAAATCATAGGCAAGGATGTCGAGCAGTTCCTCATCCAACGCGTCAATATTGGGATAAATCAGCAGCCTGTCAATCTCTTTCGGGCGGCTTGCAAGCACCTTCGCCGCAGACGCCGCCAGCGCCCGGACTGTTTCGTCCTGCTGTAATGCAATCGGCAGCGACTGTAACAGGTTCTCTGCCGTAATCCCATGCAAGCTACTCATCCTCATACCCTCCGTTCACCACAGTGACGGAAACGGACTTCGCAAGCTGGGGGACGGTATCGGAATATTCATATTCCTTGTGAAAATCGAGCTTGCCGTCCCGCAGCGAGGTAAAGATCGGCTGACGCAAATCTACACGTTTAATGCCGGTTTTCATCAGCAGCTCGGTCAGCACGGAAGGGTTGATATCACGTCCAAGCTTCGCACTTTGCCACGCAATATATTCCTGTACCGCGGCATTCACCTTAGCTTGAATGGAAGCCGCTCCCATGGTGTTCGATTCGTAAAGATAATAAGTGAAATCAATCTGATACGGCACAATCTCCGGGTCGCCCATGTGCACCCAGTCGGTCATCGGACGCACATGATCCGGATTACAGGCGTTAAACACCGAGGTTTTCATTTCCTCCCCGGCAGGCTCGCCGCCCTTCATTAACACGTAAATATAAACGACGCCGGGGGTCGGCGAATTCGGGACGACATCGGCGATTTCCGAGGATGTGCGCATGGCGTGATAGATATAGTTCCCAACGCCGCCCGCCGTGCTGTAGCCGTCCATACTGGCGCGCATAAGGTTGTAAAAAGCGTCATCGTCCAGACGGTCAGAGCCGCCGCCGCTGACGGTAATATTTTCGCAGTGGTCGTTATAGTAGGGGAATACATCGGTCAGCTTGCTGATCTGCCCGACGGCATAGCCGTTCCCGACCGTGCCGGGCGTCTGGCAGCGGATACGCACATCCGCAAATAATTGCCCAATCTCAACAACTGCGTCCTCTATGGTCTCCCAAACCAGCGTGTTCCCGGTATCCGTCACCCGCGTCCCGGCTGGGATTAGCACCGCCGATTCCTGCGGCTCCGATATGTAAAACCGTTCTGTACAATAAGCAGGCTCCGCGTCTGGGCGCTCCACAATATAAGCAAGCTCCGCGAGAGCGTCCAGGTTTTCCCCCTCCGCGCGGCTGGGCACGTTCTGGTTCCCCGTGTAGTTGTTCAGTACCCGCTCTTGCAGGATGATGGACAGCACCCACTGAATATACAGCTTTTCCGGGTCTGCCGGATGGATTGCCCTGCCGGTGATTTTCTCAAACCCGGCAATCAGCAGCGCTTCCAGAGGCTCCGGCCTGGTATCTACAAATTGATGTTCGGTATTCCTACTCACTGATGATTCTCACCTCCACTGTAGGGTCCAGCTCGCCGGGATTAGACGCGTTCGCGGCAAAGGTTACGCCGACAAATTCCGCGCGCGGCTCCCAGCGCTCGATTGCCTCCTTCAGCGCAGAAATCATCATCACCTTTGCGACTGGCATCGGCTTATCCAAAAAGGTTTGCGACAGCCCGAACTCGCGGTACATCGGGACGCTGCCCTTTGGCGTCCTTAAAACCAGCGCAATATTTTGCAGTACGGAAGTCACCGTTTCATTTTCCAGCAGCCGGACGGCGCTCAGGTTCACTGCGTTTACGGTATAGGTCATATCATCACCGCTCCAAATATTCCTGCAAATTGACAGCCACGGCAACACAGCTGACGTTCCCCTTGTAGTCATGGTATTTTGCCGTCATTTTGTGATTGAGGATGGTCCAGCGGTATTTGCCGTAGGGCTTCTCGCCGATCACCAGCGGAAGGGCTTCCCCGGCGCGTTCATACGTCCACAGCTGCACCAGCTCGACCATCGGGTCAACGCCAAGCTCCTCCATCAGGGTAATTTCAAAGGACATTTTGTCCGGGTCAACGCCGCAAAACTCGGTGAGCGCGTTTTGTAAGTGCCGCTGATGGGTTGCGAACCGAACCGAGCCGGACCACTGCATATTGTTGATGGTTTTCACAGTCTCGTCGGAGACCTGAAACACAATCTCTCCCAGGCAGCCCACAACAGCCATTTACTGCACCCCTCCCAAAATGAACCCGTCCGCGTTTTTGACCGGCAGGAACAGCACCAGGACAGGCTGGTTGACAACCGGCATCCACTGCTTGATTTTCAGCGGATGCTTGTGGCTTTCAAATGCAGCCGCACCGGCTCCACCCGCTTCATATTCTGTGCGCTGCGGCACGTCATAATCCGGGATAAACGGACGGTTGTCCAGCACAATCAGCCAATCAGACGGCAAGTCCTGATCCTCAAACTGCACCCGCGCAAGATATTCATCGTTGTTGACTGCGGTCACAACGCCAATGCGCACAAGGTTCGATAACGTTTTTTCAACATCCATCCATCAGTACCCCGCCAGCACGCGGCGCAGCTCGATTTTGGTCGTATATCCGCCGGAGGAACTGACCGTATGTACTGCCTTTCTGGTAATATATTTGCCGTTCCAGCCGCCCCAGTTCTCAAGCAGGACAGTCACGCCCGAAACCAGATACGGGTTGCCCGGAAGCGTAAAGGAGGCGGTGCGGTTGAATTTATTGTGCAGCCGGAGGTTCTTTTCCGCGAGCGCTTTTGCTTCGGCTCCGCTCTCCACTTTTGCGTGGATTTCCAACTGCTGGTTGGTCGCTTCGTCCTCGTTGTAATCCTCTGTTTTTGCGATACCCTGAATACACTTGCCGGTTTTGGGTTCGGCATAGCGCACCCGGCAGGAGGAATATTGGGAATCCGCCGCGCCTGTATTCAGCGCGTACTGCGTGTAAACGCCGTTCCCGCGCCGGATGGTCAGCACGTGCGGACGCGCTTCATATTCCTTCTGGTCAAACAGCACGAGCATTCCGTCGGTCGCTTTCAGGGAAATCCCCGCGTCTTTGCACAGGTCAATCAGGAAATCAATATCCGTGGTTTTTGACTGCTCCCGCCGTTTGTAAAACGGGTCTGTAGACGCTTCGTACATACAGGAAAGCCCGTTGCTCCCGGCAAGCTCGTCTGCAATGCCGGAAAGCGTGTAGGATTCCCACGCCTTGTTCTTTTTGTCCCGCCGCATCTGGCCGCTGAACGGCAAAGAAGTCGCTTTAATGGTGACCGTGGCGGGCGGGCCGGAGGCCTTCACGCTGCAAAGCTCAAACTCCCCGCAGGGCAAAGGCTCATCCGCGCCGCCGCCTGTCCAGTTTTCGCGAATGAAGGTGCAGCGGATTTTCAGCTTGGAAGCCGCCGCGCCCTTGATTGCCTGTTCCAGCCAATCCTCCAGCCACAGGCTTTCACGGTCTTGCAGCTTGATGGTCAGGTCGTCGGCTTCGTATTCCTCATTATCGGTATAGGTGACTGACAGCAGGTACGGCAGGATGGCGCTGGTAATGTCTACGCCGTCAAATTCGATGATAGGCCGTGTGCGGCGCGCCAGGTTTTCATTGCTCATTTTTTCACCTGCTTCCAGGGCGGCAGCTTTTCGCTGATTTTATACACCGGTTCCGGCAGGGTCAGCACGACGCCTGCCGGAAAGGTGTAATAATTGCGGTATGCGGGGTTCAGATTCATCAGGCGGTCGGTATAGTCAGTGCTGCCCATCTGCCGGAACGCGATGCTGTCCCACATATCGCCCTGAACTGTCGTGTAGGTTTTCATCAGAACCTCTCCATTGCTTTGTTATGCTCATACTCCGTAATAACATCCCGGACGCGTTCGGCGAAGCGTTCGCTTTCCTCGACGGTCAGGTTTTGCAGCAGCTCCTGTAATTCCGGGCGGTCGGATGCCGCGGTAATCTGGTTCGTGGGGGAAAAGTTGATGGTGACATTGACGCCGCCGCCCCGGTTGTCACTGAGGGCATACAGCGGTTCCGCGCTGACGGGAGTGCTTGCAGCCCTCGCTGAAATGTCTGCCGGGAGTATGGTTTCGCCGCCGTGCAGGTTTATCAGCTCGGGGCCTCCCTCGCCGACCCACGCCCAGCCAGGCGGGGCGTTCTCCGTGCCGGACGCGTAGCCGCGCAGGGCGGCGGTTGACGTGTAGCCGTTTGCCGAGATATGCAGGCTGCTGCGCACGGTTGACGCAACCGTGTCAAATGCGCTTTGTACTGCGGGCAGCTGGTCACGCGCCGCCCGCGCAAACGCAAGCACCGTAGATTCCGCAGCCTTGGACGCTTCCGCGCTGAGGTTCATCCCTTCGACCGTGCTTTTCGTGCTTGCAAGCATTTCATCCAGCTCGCCTTGAAAATCCGTTTTAAGCTGCGCAAGGCTGTCCGACGCGATTTTCTGTTCCTCTTGAAGCTTTTTCCAATTCTCAACCATTTTTTTCAGGTCGCCGTCGTTGGCCTGCGCCATACCTGCGATTGCATTCACACTCTCCGCGCTGCCGTCCGCAAAGCTGGCGATCATATCGCTCAATCCTGCGATATCGCCGGTTCGGGCGGTGAGCGCGTCAATGTTGGAATCGTACTGCTGCCAATAGCTGATCTGGCTTTCCAGCGCGCTGTTGATGCTGCCGACGCTGGTTGCTTCGACCTCTGCCGCCTTGTCCCACAGGCTGTACTGCCCGGAGATAGACTCATAAGCGGCGTCGTAAGCTTCCCCATAACGTTCGGCAAGGTTGAGCAAGGACGCCCCTGCGTCGTCCATAACCGATTTTAATTCGCTGGCCTGCGCGGCAGCTTGCTCGGACAATCCGCTGCCGTCCTCGAGACCGCCGGACATGCTCTTGATGGCTTCCTCGGTATCCGCAACTTCTTCCTTGTAGGCAGCAAGCGCTTCCTCATCCTCCGCTATCGCTTCCTGATGGTTTTTGATATTGTCCTTTGCAATCCCCATTTCATCACTGATGGATGCAAGGGAATTCTGCAAATCGTAATATTCCTGCGTCAAGAATGAGGTTACATCGGCCACATCACCGGTTTGCTGCCGGTATTCGGCGGCTTTTTGCTCGGCTTCGGCATACAGCTCACCCATGCGCTGGGTAGCATTATTGTGCTTCTGCTGTGCCTGCTCCAGCTGGATTTCCGCCTTGGTCAGGTTGACCTTGTTTTTCTCGGCCTCCATTTGCAGGGCGGCTTCCTGCTTGTACATCTCGGTGAGATAGTCCTGGTACGCCTGCGCCTTGGCGTTCTCCTGCCATGCTGCCGTGTTGGCGCGCAGCGCGGCGGTACCGCCGTCAATGGCATTATTTTCAAGGTCGATGCTGTCCGCAAGCTCCGGCACCGTCTCGGAGAGCAGCGCAAGCAGGCTGTGATATTCCTGCATCCCGGCAGCGTCAAGGGCTTCAACATCGCCCATGGCTTCCAGTTTGCTGATGTACAAATCAGCGGCGTTTGCCGCCGCCTGGGTTTCGGCAATCGTATCCTCATAGGCCGCTGTGCCCGCATCGATAGCGTCCTGCATTTCGCGGGCGGCTTCGGTCAGCTCACGCACCGGCGGTACCTGTTCCTGATAGGCAGAGGTCAGCGCGACCACGCCGCCGGCAGCCACGGCAACGCCCGCAGCGATTTTCAGCGCCATTCCGGCGGGCCCCATAAACAGGGACGCCATATCAAGCGCCTTGAAAATCTTGACCGCCGCTGACAATCCGGTCACGGCAGTGGTCGCCACACCCAGCACGCCTACAGTCATCATGACGCCCTGCACAAGCGCCGGGTTTTCGTCCACGAATTGCCCCATGCCGCTGAGCACGTCCGCCTGAACCTGATAAAACAGACGCATTGCCGGGGTTGCCTTATCGCCGACCGCAATCTGAAAGCCTTCCCAAGCCGATTCCGCAAGCGCGATATCGCCGTTCAGGTTGTCCATTTTGATTGCGGCCATTTTAGACGCTGCGCCTTCGCAGTTGTTAATCTTTTCGTACAGGCTTTGATAACTGTCCTCGGTTGCCATCAGGATACCGAGCAAGCCGTTGTAGCCGCGTTCGCCCGCGATTTCCTGCGCGTTCAGGACGCGCTCGGATTCGCTCATCTGCTCAAAGTAGCCGCGCAGCTCGTTGATGGTTTCGCCCAGGTCCTTCATGGAGCCGTCAGCTTTAACCGCGCTGTATTCGTATTCGCCAAAGGCATCGCTGGTCAGCGTCACGCCGCCCAGCAGACCGTTGAAGGTGTTCCGGAGTGCAGTATTCGCCATGCTGCCTTTTACGCCGACGTTCGCCATCAGGCCGACGGCGACCGATACGTCCTCAATGCTGTAGCCCAGCGCACCCGCCACGGACGCGGAGCCTTTGAACGTCTCGCCCATAATGCCGATGCTGGTGTTGGCGTTTGCCGCCGTCGCTGCCAGCACATCCGAGAAATGCGCGGTGTCAGCGGCGGTCAGCTGGAACGCGCTCAGGCTGTCGGTGATGATGTCGGACACCATCGCCAAATCCTCGCCGGAAGCCGCTGCCGCCGAGAGAACGCCGTCCATGCCTGCCATCATTTCTTCCGCGTCCCAGCCCGCCATTGCCATGTAACCCATAGCGTCGGCGGACTGCTTCGCGGTGAATTGCGTCGTCGCGCCCAGCAGCTTTGCCTGGTCGGTCAGCGCGGCAATCTCCTGCCCGCTTGCGCCGGACAGCGCTTCCACGTTCGACATGGAGGATTCAAAGTTTGCGGCAACCGCGACCGCTTCCTCAAAGCCCTGCCTGATTTCATTCAGCGCGGCGGTCAGCCCAACCGCCGCAGCCGCCTGGCTGACCGCCTCAAATGCGGAAACCGTCTGTTCGCCAAAGCCCTGCGCGCCGTTTGCGGCTTCCTCCTGTCGGGAGCGCAGGGTTTCCAGCTGCTGCGCAAGCGCGCGGCTCTCGCGTTCCAGATTGTCCGTGCTGACCCCGGCAGACCGCAGCGCCTCCCCGGTCTGGTTCAGGCGCTGCTGCTGACGCTCCAGGGCATTGTTGGTATCCGCGATCCGCTGCTCCAGCTTGGCTTCCTCGCGCTCTAAAGCGGCGGTAGACTGCCCCGCGTTCCGCGCTTCCTCAATCTCGGTGCGGAGGAGGG
This sequence comes from uncultured Clostridia bacterium, assembly GCA_910586575.1. Lineage (GTDB taxonomy): Bacteria > Bacillota > Clostridia > Oscillospirales > Butyricicoccaceae > QXXE01. Next base: position 7,202 of record CAJUJQ010000008.1, read on the forward strand.
CTTGCTGCTTTTGAAGGTTTGCAAGCTTGGCTTCTGTCTTTTCCGCCGCCGCCTGCTGCTTTTGATATCCGGAAATATCACGCTGCACCCTCGAAAGCTGCTGTATCTCCTTTGAAACAGCAGCCATTTCCTGCTGTGCCTTTTGAAAGGCTTTGCTGAACCCGCCGCCGGTCTGGGCGTTCAAAAAGAAGCGGATTTCGTGTTGCTTTGCTGCCATGAAATACCCCCTCTTTTATGTCAGTCTCCGGTGGATGAGCTGTGGCTTCACTTTCCCGCGGTTTCTGTTCTGCTCCTCCCGTTTTCTGCGTTCCTCAATGATTACATTATTGGAACTGATCCATTCGACAAGTTCCAAAAGCGGCAGGGCGCACCATCCTAACGCGGAGCCTCCGCCATTCTGCGCCATAGTCAGGCATTGTTCTCTGATCCATCCTCCGGGGTTTCCCAAAGGAAGTCCGAGTACAGCAAAAAATCGCGCGCCGCACCTCTCACCCTGTTAAAATCGCTCAGCGGCATCCGCAGGAAGAAATCCCGGTCAACCGCCGGTTCGCTCGCCCGCACTGCCATGCCAATCAGATATTCCACAGAAAACGCGGGGTTGTTGACAACCTTACGCCGGGTGTTGACTTCCGACTCGATATTCAGCGCATCTTTGCCGGTCAGGCCTCCCCAATGAAATGCCAGTTCCTGAATTTCAATGCCGTCATGCAGTACCGGCATTGACAGCCGAATAACGGTATTTGAATAATCCGGTACATCCACACGTGCTTTCTTTTCCATAATCAGTTTTCCTTTCCGAGTGCCTTACGCACTTCCGCCATGTAATCTACGCCGTTGATCACGCACTTCATATTGCGTTTATCAATTTCCCAAAGCTGTTTGCCGTCCTTATATGCTGCATAATAGTAAACAGCAAACGAGCCTTTGGTATCGGCAGCGCTCATCGGCGCAACAGTACCGGGATTGATATTCTTAGGACGGCAAATCACAACATATTTGTCCGCCCAAAGTCCGACCTCTGCATTCTCAACATCCCAAAATTCTTCCGCAATCCGCATATCAAGCTGATGCTTTTTCGGTGCCATCAGCGTAACCGCTTCCTCGGTGGTTGTCAGGAAGTCGATATCCACCGTCATTGCATCTACCATGCCATACAGCGGAACCTCCATATTCCCCATCATCCCCGCGCCGGAAATCGTGACGCAAGGGTAAGTAATGGACGGCAGCGTCACCTTTGCGATGCCTAAAAGGTTTCTTCCGTCTTCATAGATTTCCAGATTGATATAAGCCGCAGCCTGCTGGCTCATAATGATTCCTCCCCTCTGTTAAGAGAACGCCGCGGTCACATAGGCCGGGTCGTACTCCAGAATAAAATCAATTTCCTGCGCGGGGCTGGGCGGCGTCATGAAGATATGAATCTTGATAATGCCTGCCATCAGGTCAAGCACGTTGTTTTCACTTTCCAACAGCTCCGCGCGCCCGCCGAGCAGGCGTTCCATGTTGGTCAGGCCATTGAGCCAGATGTTGCAGGTATCCAGGATGGAGTCCGCAAAGCGGCGGGTCATCGGCTTGTCCAGCTTGCTCCAAAAGGTACGGATTACTGTATTGCCAACCCAATCGAACATCCGCGAGACAGGGATAAAATAATCCTTGACGTCGGTATTGGCAGGATAGCAGGCTGTATAGTTGTTGCGGCACGTCCAGCCCATGGACATGAAATTCAACGCCGTGACAATGCCATAGCCGGCAATGATGCAGGACTGTTCAAAGGTCAGGCCGACCTCGGTCCCGTCCGCCAGGCAGCAGCAGTCCATCTGATAGCGCTTGTTGGAAGGGCTTTCGTAGGGGCAGCCCATGTTCGCGGTATCCACCTGCGCCATCAGCCCCGCAAGCTGGGTGCTCATATGGAACCTGTAATCCCCGAGCTGAACCATCGGCCAGCAGAGGATTTGGTTTTCGTCTATAAAATTATTCCTGTTTTTGTAGCCAATCAGGTCGGAATACTGCCGCACACCGTCAGGGCCGCTGTCACAATCGATAATCGCCTTTGCGTGGAACAGGCCGTTAATCCCCGCCGCCTTGGCCGCCATAACCGCCGCTACAACGCTGTTATGGGAGTAGCCCGGCGCACAAATCAGGTCAGGGATTACGCCAACCGTATTCATGCAGGAATCAATTTCGCCCAGCCCTTCCACGATATCGGCGACAACAATTTCATCCGTTTTGACCTGATATCCGCCGATTGTCAGCGCGGCCGCGCTGTAATGGCTGCCCGAACTGAGCAGCTCGACAATACACGCATTCTTGTTTTCGTCGTACAGGATGGAATAATCCTCATCCAGCGTGAGCGCATCCGTCCCGTTTTTCACCGTCAGGGTATCCGCAATCAAATCAAAAGGCAGCTTTACGGCGTGTTCCTCCACCGTGTACTCTTTTTCTTCCACTGCGGTACGCATTTTGTCCGGGTCCAGGACGTTGCAGAAAATGACCGGCTGACAGCCGAACAGCTGGAAATGGGAATAGATGAATTCGCACAGCGTGTACCTTTCCCAATCGTAGGAAAAGCCAAGCTTGTCCACCGCTTCCGACCAGCTGGTGACAATTACCGGCGTGTTCACCTTCGCGGGATTTGCCGCCGCGTGCACCGGTGCCAGCCCGACCACATACGGCACGCCAACATCCGCCGTTACCGGCGTGCTGACCGAAGTCGCCTGTTCATATACATGAACACCTAAATTCACAGCCATTACTTACCTTCCTTCCTGCCCGCGGCAATGCGCTGATAGTTTTTATAAAGCGCGTTGCCGGGCGTCTTGACCTTCAGCCGGGACATCGCCAAATCCTCCCCCGATACAATCATGGTTTTCACCAGGGGGTATTTTGCAATCGCTTCGGCGGCTTCCTTCAGCACCTCGGCGCGCGTGCCGCGAAAAACCTTGCCCGACTGCATCAGCCCCGCAAGGTTCGGACCGATGTAACAGTAGATCCCGGACGGGTTCTTTTCCCCGTTCGGTGCAGGCTCCGTACCGGGTACCGCCATTGCGGGCGCTTCCATCGTTTCAGGTACCTGCGCCTCCTTCTTTGCCATCTGTAACCATCCTTTCAATACTCGGAATTTTCCATATAGAATACATCTCCCCCAAGAAATAAGGGGCTGTCGGGTGCTCACCGTCATCCGGGTATACTAGGGAATCCAGCCCCGCACCCATATCAAGCCGGAACTGCTTGCCAATCACGCGCCGTTCCAGCAGCTTTATCCGCAGCCGCTCCATCAGGTTCAGCAGCTGCATGCCGCCCTCCTGCGCGTCCTCGCTGTACACACAGAATACCGTGCGCACAACCACCTGCGCCGAAATCAGCTGCCCAGCGGGCTGTACATCCTTCCGGGTGACCAGCTGATGCAGGACATAGGGTGCTTTCTCTACGGCGTCACTGAACTCCGGCAGCCGGGCGCGGAACACGAGCGGAGCGCGGGGCGGCGGTGGCTCCATATCCTCATCAGGCAGCGCAACCGGCAAAATGAGATCCTTCACCGCCTCCTCGGTAAAATCCCGCAGGCGGTCCAGTAAAATAATTGATGTCATGTTCTCACCTGTATCCGTTCAGGAACGCGTTGATTTCATGCTCCAGCCAGCCGTCAAACCGTTCGGAGGCTTCACGCGCCAGCTTTTCATAGACCTCCTTCGCTCCCAGCATCTGCGGGACAGACGAACCCATGATTTCCTCAATCGCGTCGCCGCCTGCGGCGGTTGCCCCTCCGGTGCGCTGGAAGATACCGGTATGCCCGGATTTCATCCTGGCGACGAACGCGTGATGGAACACCTTTGCCGCCGTCCCCTTCAGCTGGTGACCGTAAGCCTCAACCGATGGGTGCACCAGCTTCCAGTGTCCGCCGACGATTGCCCGTACCGTGCGCCCGGTGTCCTGCGCCGGCATGGCCGGGGATGCTCCGGTATAGCGATAAAGCGGGATTCGCCTGCCGGTAAAATTGATGTTTACCTGACAGCCGCCGCCGTGCTCTGAATAGTGGACAGCGACATCGGCGGCGGCTCTCGCGACTGCGGCCGGGATGGCATACCGCTCTCGGACCGCCTTTGCGCTGTTGGTGCGGATATAGGCGCCGACACGTTTGTTTGCGCTTTTCAGCGCGGCACGGTATTTGTTGGGGTCGCCCAGGAGCCGCTGCGCACGCACAAGCGTTTCCTGCCCTGCCAGGCTGATTCGGATATCGCTCATTTGCTGCGCACCGCCCTCAACTCGACTTGCAGCATACCCATTTCGCACCCGGAAGAAACCACATAATACTCACGGAAACGTCCGCTGCCCTCCGCAGTGCTGATTTTGATTGTCTTATTCGGTGCGGGCGTCCTCCCGCCAAGATCCTTCCGCGCGCAGTACAACATCACCGTGTTCTGATGCAGCCCGGAAGCGCTGTCCGAGCCGCTGCGCCCGCTGCCGCTGGCGGTTACGCGCTCACGGTCACTTTCCGAAAAGGCCTGCAAAGAAACCGGGATATCCGCGCAGGCCGCGCCGTCATAAAGGACGGTGCGCCGCTCGGAAAACTCATCCGGGTTCAGAAAAACGCTGTGCATATCAGCGGCGATACTGTCCTTAAACGTCATTGCCTGCCTTCTTGCCAGATTCCCTCTTTTTGGGGATTTTGATTTCCGGCGCGGGTTCCGTCTCCTCGCGGATGCTTCCAGACCTCAGCCAGGCTTCCACCATTTTCGTATCGCCCCCGGGGATGATATCCCCGCGCTGGTACCATTGCCCCATAAATAAAATCGGGCGCTGCGCAATCAGTTTTTTCATGTTTCAGCCCCCTCTCAGCCTGCCAGCTTGACCAATACGGTGGTATCCTCGGCGGCGGCACTGGCGGCGGCGTAGCCCGCAAGGGGATTGGAAACGGTTTTCTTGGTTTCGCCCTCGGTCACTTCACGGGAAGCGGAAGCGGTAACCGTCCCCGCTTCCTCATCGAAGTAAACCGCCGTACCCATGCCGATTGCTTCACTGCTGGCCTTATCCATCCGGAACACGCCCACCATATGCACGTGCCCCAACTGACCGGCGGCAATATTCGCCGCCGCTACCCCGATCCTTCCGCCAATATTCAGGACGGTACCCGCTTCTACGTTTTCCTCGGGGAAATAATCAAGGGCTTCCCCCTTCTGCCAATAGGTTGCTTTCATCGGTAATCCTCCTTACTGCCCCAGCTTCACGCCGTTATTTCTCAAAATGCCCCGGAAATCCAGCACGCTGACGCCCCAATCGAGCCAGATATCCCAAATATACCCCAGATATCCGGCCTTTTCCGAGCGCCGGAAGCTGGGGGCTGTCACGCCGTTCAGGTAATCGATCTGTACCGACTTCACCAGACGCGAATCCGCAGCCATGAACCACGGGCATACCCCGTCCTTTGCCAGGACATTCAGCGTACCCTCCTGCACGATTTTAAGCTTGTTCCGGTACTGCGTGTTCAGGACATTAACCGTATGGCTGCCAATGCCGTCCACGTCAATTTCTGCCGTGCCGAGCAGCTGGTGAAGCTTCATCCCGTAGCCGACCGGCACGATGATGGTCGCAGGCTCGACCATAATGCTTTCCCCGAACTGGTCGGTCTGCATCCCCATCATCAGGATCATTTCTTCCAGCGTCTTGATGCTGGGCGCGCTGCCTGTGGCGGTCAGGTTCTTATGTACGGCGTCAAACAGTGCCGCGCCGTCAAAAATGGCAGGGTTTTCAAACAGCAGCTCATACACCTGCCGGTTGATCTTGCGTTTCGCCCTGCTGGCATACTGCGCGGGCATCGCGGCCAGAAAGCCGATATCATCGTTGATGAACGCTTCACGGGTCATGGTGAACTGTGTGCCGTAGCTGTCCAGCTTGCGGTTCGGCAGCATGTCCGTCTGGAGCGTGCTGTGCTTCAGCTCGCCGCCTTCGGAAACCTTGTAAAAGTCCCCGCCGCCCAGGACGTAATTATGGTCCTTGGTGTTCTTGAAATCGGGCAGCGTCCCGCGGCTGGTCCACTCCTCAAAGGTGCAGGGTACCAGGCTGTACTGCTGGACAATGGACTTTTTAATCGCGTCGTCCAGGATTGCGGGGAAGGATGCCGTCGGGCTCATGAACTGCCGCACCGCCTGATCCCACAGCGACGCGCGGGACTGGCGCAAAAGCTCCGTGACCGTACCCTCGCCGCTGCGCGCCATGCTTTCGATCAGGATGTCCCGGACGGACATGCCGCGCAGCTCCTCCGCGCCCTCGGCGGGCTTCTCCAGCTCAACGCCGGCCTGCATCAGCATCGCGTCACACGCCGCGCCGCGAAAATCATCCTCGCCGTCATCGCGCGCACGCGCCACAATCGGCGCGCCATGCTGCACCAGATGCTCAATCGCGGCAGCGCGCACAGTATCCAAAGACGCTCCGCTGCGGATATACTCCTCGGGAGCCAGGCCGGTCTGCCCGCACAGCGCCATAATATCGCTGATCCGCTGCCGCTCCTCGGCAACCGCGCGCTGGGCGTCGCCCTCGCTGGGCGGAAGTGTACCCGTTCCGCCGGGTACGGCGGGAGCCGCCCCGCGCTGCCTTTCGTCCGGTTCGCGCTGCCTTTCGTCCGGTTTGTTCTGGCTTCTTTCCGGTTCGTCCGGCTCGGCGTCGAGCTTGCGCTGAAGCTCATCGAACTCGGACTGCTCCTCCGCCGTCAGGCCGCGCCCGGCGGCACGCGCCGCATCCAGAATTTCCTGCTGGCGCTTAATCCACTTCTTTTTCTTGTTCATCGTCGTTCCTCCAATGCTTATTTTTGTTAACCTGAATTTGGCGCTCGTACAAGGAAATATCCCCGGCATCCGACCGCCCCACGCCGACAGTCGCGTCCGCCGGTACCGAAACGATGGATACTTCCAGCGGCGTCCACTTCCGGGCAATGCTGCACGGGCCGGTGAAGCGCCCGTCCGCCGAAACCGCCCCGGCTTTGACCTCCTCCCACGAATCCACGCTGTAGCGCACGGAGGTGGTCTTGAGTGTGCCGGATTTTACCTTGCCAAAGATTTTTTCGGCTTCATCATCGGTGTCAAACTCCACCTCAGCCATGCCGCGGCTATTCTCCACCCAAGCCCTGACCACCCTGCCGAGCACCTGGTCTACATCGTGGTTGAACAGCAGGACGCCGGTTTCATTCAGCCGGGACAAGTCCAGCGCACCCTCCGCGTGATCCAGCACCTCCATGCCAAAATAACGCCGGTACGGGGTTTCGCTTGAAAAGCTGATGGTACGCCTGCGGCTGTCCTGCTCACCCGCCGACCGTTCCGGCGTCAGGATTCCCGCCGCCATCGTCCTTTGCCTCCCCGTACAATCCCTCGGTTTGCCCAAAAATCACACCTCCCAAATCAATCCCATGCTGTTCGCGGGCGTATTCCAGAACGTCCGCAATATCGTCAATCTGTGTCTGCCAGTCGCTGCCGTTCTCCGCGGCAAGCTGCTTCCAGGTCTTTTGCCCGGTTTGCAGGGCGACCTTCACGGCGGACGCCTCCTTCAAGGGGTCAATCCACGGCTTCGGCGGCTTCACCCAGCGATGGGCAAGGTATTGCTGCTTGTTTTCCCAGAAATCAGCCGCCCGGATTTTTCCCGCCAGCACCGCAGAAATCAAGAATGTCTCGTAGATTTCGTCCAGCACCTCATGCAGCAGCTCGGTTTCCTCCGCGTAGGTCATGCCGTCCTCAATCATGCCCTGCCGCGCGGAAGAATACGTGCTTTCCTTCATATCACGCGCAACGGATTCATAGCTCAGCCCCTGCCCGGAGGAAATCAGGTGCTGCTGCAAGCTGATATAGCTGGCCGCGTCGGTTGCCTGCCCTTGCGGGTTGACAACCTCGATTTCGTCCCCGTCATTCAGCTCGCCAATCATGCCAGGGGAAATGGTCTTGCCCTCATAGCTCTTGCCCATGCGCAGCGGCCCGCCGCCGAGCGCGCGGCCGATCCCTTCGCCGATACCCTTCGCGAACGGCACCACGCGCTTGATAAAAATGGCAAGGCACGCCTCGATGCGCTGCTTGACTGCCACGGCAATCATGAATTCATTGATATCCCGGATGCGGGTGATGGTCTGGCTCATGTCGCTCATCTCCCGCAGCTGGGAGGGGCGGCGCTTGCTGAAATAGAAAATAGCGTCCTTGGCTTCAATGTAAACCGGATTGGTTTCCATAAAGCCGTCAACCGGATATTGCCGGAGCCAATAGCCGACAGGCCGGTTGTAGGGCGTATACTCAATGCCGCCGACTACGCGGTTGCCCTGATGCTTCGGCACAAACTGCGTGCCGTCCAGCTCGTCCACCTCAAACAGCTGAAGCTGAAAAGGGACGATCCCGTCACGCGTGTACCGTTTGACAAACAGGATGCCGCCGTCTACCTTCTTCCGGCGCACCGCCATGCGCAGCATCTGGCCAAGGCTTTGCGTGCCGGTCACGTCGCAGTTCTGTTTTTTGCACCAGTGCTTCCAAAGCGTTTCAATTTCATCATTCAGGCTTTGGCTTCCGGTTTCCGCTTGCAGTGTAATCCCGCCGCCGACCGTGTTGCGTACAAACGCGCCAATCACGGCATTCATCATATCGCTGTTGCGTTCCAAGTCCCGCGCCCTGGCGCGCACGGTATCCCGGCTGTAACGGTCTGTGTATTCCGCGCTCTGATTGGATACCCGCCAGTTCGCGTTCAGGCGGGAAGGGTCACCCGCGTCATAATGACGCTGCTCCTCCATCACCTGCCGCCAGGCCTCGCGCTGTGTGCCCCATTTGGGACTGATCCAACCAATCAGATGATCTAACCAGTTCGTATCCCTTCACCTCCCGTCAAATACTGCCGCGTAAAACCCTGACAGGGCGCTGGCGTCGCCTTCGGCGGCAAGCTGCGCGGTCAGGTCGCTTTTCAACCTGCGCAGCATCCCCAGGTCCGCGCGAGTCAGGCTGCGTGAGCCGAGCCGGTATGACTGCCCGCCCACCAGCACTTTACAGATTGCCGTGTCCACCTCCGAAAGCAGTTCTTTCGCCGTGAGGCCGGACAGCTCCTTTTCGTTCATGTATTACCATCCTCCTTTGGTGGCACCCAGCCAACTGCCGCCGTCCAGCCAGCCTTCATTTTTCTGAATCCAGGATTCCTCCGGCGCGGGCGGGGACTGCTGCGGCTGGTGCTCCGGCACGTATTCCAAGTGCATCCGGCGCACGCCGCGCATTTCCGCCGCCGCAAAGGCGTAGACCTCGCAGTCCAGATAGTGGTTAGCTGCGTGGGAAGCCTTTGGTACCCACTCCTGTCTCACCTTCCGCCCACTCCGGACGTTGACTTTGTGTTCTGAGGTGATTTGCTCCGCATATTCCCGGTCGCAGTTCTCATGTACCAGCCATTGCCCCGGCGCTTTGTCGCGGCGAAGCCGCCCGGCGATTGTGTCCTTGTACGCGCCGCCGTCCACGATTACCAAATCCATGCCATAAGCGCGGCTGCTTGCCTTATCAACCCTGCTGACCGTGAACCGGGAACGCATCGGATTGCTGGATCCTTTGCAGGGCAGCGCCCATTCCGAATTATCCGCGCAGAAATCATACGTGGAATCAGCGTCATAGCCGCTGTCAATCAGCGCCAGCGCGACCATCATCGACGGTCCGTCATCCTCGCGGGTGTATTGCAGGTTCATCACCTGCTCAACCTCCGCGAAGCTGAACGCCTGCCCATGCGCGATATTCTGGGATGTAACGTGATCGCCCCACGCCCGGATCGTCCAGTAAAAACAGTTCTGCTGCACGTCCACGCCGCCGGTCAGCAGCTTTGCCCAGGCCGGGACAGTGAATTCCGGCACACTGGTTTGGCGTTCCATGACCAGATCGGCGCTTGTTTTCAGGCTGCTGTCCTCCCATGGCTCCGCAAACCAGCTGTTGACAAAATTCTGAAAGGCTTCCGGATCATCCTTGGATTTCAGGAATTCCAGCACGATTTCCGAAAAGGAAACGAACGGGGAATACAGCGTATTCATCCAGAAACCGACCTTTTTCACGAACGGGGAGTTTTGCGTTACGATGCGCCATTCACCCCCGCGCAGCATCCCCGGCTTGTGCCGGTCGATGGTGATACCACTGCATTCCGGGCAGCGGTACACCGCGCGGGCGGCACGGTCGGCGATTGTCATGCCTTCTTCGTCCGGGAAGTCGATGTTTTTCCACAGCAGTTCAATCATTTCCCCGCAGTGCGGGCAGGGGACAAAATAATGCTTGATTACGTCGCAGCCCTCAAGCGCTTTCCAGATGTGCCCGGTACGCAGGGTCGGCGTGCTGGTCATGTATATTTTCCGGTTGTGAAAGGTCTTGGTACGCTCCCGCGCCAGGGAAATCGGGTCGGCCTCCTTGCGACTGGCCCCCGGGTATTTGTCCACCTCATCCAGGAACAGGTATTTGATGGGCTTGCTTGCGAGCTGGGAAGGGCTGTTCGAGCCGACCATGCTCAGATACATGCCGTCAAACTGCAATTCCTCTTTGGTGGATTCGTTTTCCCGGTACCGCGCCCGGAGGGATTCGGACGCGTAAAGCATCGGCTGTAGGCGGTTGGCGGTCAGGCTCTTTGCCAGCGTGTCCGAAGGGTAAACACACATCGTCGGCGCGGGATCCTGCTGGATGACCCAGCCCAGCATGTTCAGCTCCGCTTCCGTGCCGCCGACCTGCGTCGGCTTGCAAAATACGATTTCCTCGGTTTCATAGTTGCAGAATTCATCCATAATGCCGACCAGGTACGGCGTTTTGTCGTTATTCCACGGGCCGGGGAGCGCGGCGGCTTTGGTATCCAGTATCCGGTACCGCTCCGCCCATTCCGAAACCGTGATATCGTCGGGCGGCATCAGACTGCGCAGCGCGGTTCGCTGATACGCTGTTACCGCGTATTTCCGAATACGGACGGCTCTGCTGCGTGGTTTCATTTCCTTCCCGGCACCTCCGTCACGCCCGCCACGACAAAGGCGGTCAGCAGCTTTATGATATCCGCGTGCAATTCCTTCTCAATGCGGCGAATTTCCAGCGGCTCCAGATATCCGGACAGCGTGCGGGACAGCCTGCTCGGAAGCGACAGCGCAAATTTCTTGAACGACAGAAAAAACCGTTCATAATCGAGCGTGACTTCCTCAATCGTGATGTACCGCCCGGCGGCAATGTCCGTTTTCAAGCGGTGCAGCTCGCCCTGGCTTTCCTTCAGGGCAATGTCCGCTTTCATTTTCTGTTCCCGAAGTTCCAGCTCCGCCTCTGAACGGGCTTTGCTGTATGCCTTCTTTGAAAGATAATTGACGTAATTCTGAATCGTTGGAACCAGGTCATAGCGAACGCCGTCCGGGGTATCCGTGGTAAACAGAATCCCGTCATAGGTCAGCTGCTCGATCCGCCGGGAGGAAAGCCCGAACAGCTTGGCGATCACTTTTTTATGGTACAATGAGCCGCCCGTAATCTCGCCTTTTTCGTTTAATGAGAGCATGATTTTGCCTCCTAGAATCATAAAATAGGGGTTTTCGTAACGAAACACCCAAAAACAAATTATTTTTACGGAAAAAATCCCCGCGCCTCGCCTGCCCCGCATGCCGGAGCACGGCTGGTAGTACCTAAGGCAAAACGGGCGCCCCCTACTTCCAGTCTAACAGGTAATTCGCAACAAAAGTAACAACTTCGCGTTTGAGCGCGATTTTTTTGATGTGCGTTTTTTGGCAAACAAAAAAGCGAGCCGGTTGGCGCGCCCTCTTGCATACTTTGTGCTGTTTTGATATAATAAAGGCGGTCGGGGTAAGGCTCCCGACCTGCCTTTGGGTGCTGTGAGCGGCGTTCCTTCTGACGGGGCCGCTCACTTTCTATGCCTTGACCTTGCTGTCACGAACAATCTTCGCGGCTGCTTCCGGGTCTTTGGCGGTTGCTTCAATCAGCTTTGCGATATTTTCGAGATACTGATTAAGCTGTGCGCTGCTCATTTCGTCCATGTCCTCCCCTCCTTTCATATCGGGGGTTGCTCCCCTCTGCCTTACAAGTATATTTTACACTATATCTAGTACATAATCAATGGCCAAAATCGCCAAAGATATGCCCTGGGAATTGTGCATATTTGTACTAGGTCTAGTGCGCATCTTGTGTTATAATAAAGTAGGAAGAGGTGAGTAATTATGCCCATGAGCTATGAAAAACTGTTCCGTTTGTTAGATAAACGGGAATTAACAATGTATTCATTGAGGCGTGATAAAGTAATCGGTACAGCAACATTGGAAAAAATGCGAAAAAACGAGGGGCACATAGATACACGGTCAATCGAAAATCTATGCAAATACCTAAACTGCCAACCCGGCGACATCATGGAATATATAGACGATACTGAGACTGGAGGATAATCTCCAGTCCTTTTCATGCCTTTTTCCTGGTCTGCCTCAAATACCGATAGCAAAGCATTTTCACGCCGCCCTCGGTATTGCCGCCGCCGATGTGCGCCGCTACCTGCGCCCAGGACAGGCCATTAACAAACCGATATGTGAAAATCTGCCGGATCAGGCTGTCATCGATGCCGGAAATATAACGCTCTAAGCGGTTGCGCTCGTGCAGGCACTGCCGGTGCTTAGCCTCGATAATGCCCCGTATGTCAGCAGCCTCTGCGGCGGCCTGTGCATCCAGCTTGCCCCGCGAGCGCATTTCCAGCCCGCAGAGTTGCCGCTTGTTCATTTCAATTTCCCGGTTCAGATAGTACAACTGAGATAGTCTTTTCACCGTCATGGCATTCAATTTTCCTCTTTTTTGATTACTTGCGTTTGAATTTTCTCGCCTGCGGACACGTGCTGAAATGCGAGACATAGCCAAAACCGGTTACCTCATCCCGTTCCCCGTCAAAGTCGCAGCTGATGACGCGGCCGCTGCACTGAAGCAGCACTTTACCCGGCGCGCCGGGCCGCTCCCAGAACGGGACGAGCTGGGGATCACACGGCATACTTTTGCCCTTTTCCGTTTTCACCCATACGATTTCTGCGCCACAGCCTCGGCATCTTCCATTTGCCATTTTAATCGCCCTCCTTTTCCTCTGTGATGTACGTATCTCCCCGCCAATTCAGCTTGAGAGTTACCGGACTGCCGCATTCCAGGCACGGATAGTCAAACGACTCCTCGGTGGCATTGGTCTTATACCGGAAATACTTTCCGCACTTGCAGTGAAGATGCAGCAGTTTCAGATTATGCAGCTCCGTCCGTTCGCCGCACGCACAGAGATATGAGCCAATGCCGTTTTTGGCATAAAACCCTCTCCGCGTTCCGCAGTGCCCGCATTGGATGAGGAAGAAACCGGTATAAATCTCCGGTTCGTCCTGATGGGGTTCCGGCGCTTTCGGGATGCGGGACTTCCAGTCGCCAAACATTCGCTCCAGTTTGCTGCTCGGTTTATGATCCGGTTTCGGAACCGCTGCCGGTTCTGTATTTTCCGCTGGCGGATTCTTATCCGTGTTGTTCGCGTATGTAAACGCTTGATGAATCAGCGCTTCCGCGTTCTGCTCCGTCATTTCAAACTGCATTTCCGTTGTCGGGGTTTTCAGTGTAAGTCTCATAAGCTTTCTCCTGTTCTTTTGCTTTTGTTTGCCCCTGTTTGCTCTTGCTGCTATACTCCGAAAAACGCTTCCCGGACTGCGGCAAGCTTGCCGGGAAACTCTACAACGTGAAACCGGCCCTTCGGATGAACGTAAATTACAGTTCCTTTCATCGGCAGGGAATCCTTGTTCCCAAACCCGGAAAAGGTGATCGGCGTGCGCGTTACGATATCTCCTATCGTGACGCGGTTTTTCAATGTGTCAGGGGCGTTAGCAGCTGCCAGATTCATTTCTCCGTGTTTCCTTCTCATGGCCTACTCCTTTGAAAGCAGCCATCCTGCCAGCAGGGCAAGCAGGCCGTCTGTGCCCATTACGGTCATCAGCAGAGGAATCAGCAAGTGATCCCCGTCGTTGACGATGCAAACCGCCTTTGCGAGCATACAAACCGCTGCTACCGCGCACAGAACGGTCAGCAGCGTGACCAGAATCAATGCCATTCGGCGGGCGCGTACTTCCTTACGCAATGCGCGTTTGTCCATCTGGCCCGCAAAATCCTTATCAGGCTCCATTTATCATTCACTCCTTAGATGTCGGCATCCTTGTCCGCTCTGCGACTGGAGGAAAGCTGTTTTACTGAAAATCTGATTCATAATTCGTCATTTTACAAAAATAATTGCTCCTGAATCACAGGTTCAAAATTCATCCAAAGCACCTCACGGCGTTTTGTTGAGGTCTGTGCCAATGTTTCTGCGGTATCCCGATACCAATCACGCAGTGCATCATCATACAATTCGCTTTCATAACCGGACAACAGTACCGGACCACGATGGGCTTTCAATACATCCAGCAGGTCGCGGTGATCAGCGTCTGTCATTTCGCAGCGGTATTGCTTTCCGTATCTGGTATTCAGCAAGTACGGAGGGTCGGCATAAATTAAAACGTTCGGAAAATTGAATCTTTCAATCAAATCCAGGGCAGGCAAGTTTTCTATCTGGACACCGCGCAGGCGTTCTGCCGCTTCAAAAATGACCGATGGGGTTTTGCACCAATAGGTAGCTGCATACGCCTTTTCCCGGCCCTGCACATCGTTTTTCCAGCCGACCTTTTCACCTGTAGTGCGGAAACCGTGCCCCATCATCATCTGTATGTAGAAATTTGCAGCGCGTTGGAAGCTATCCGTTTCTGTAAGTCGCGCGGCAAATGCCTGCTCATAAACTTGCCTTGCATAAGGCGTCCAATAAATTGCCTTCGCCAACCGCTCTGGGTCATTTTGAATCCACTCAAACAGATTCACTACGTCTCCATCCAAATCGTTAACGGTTTCAATATTACTTCTGCTTTTGCTAAATAGGACTGCACCGCTGCCAAAGAACGGTTCCAAATAACTGTGATGCTGCGGAAAATGATTGATAATCCATCGCGCTAAGGACCACTTTGCGCCGGGATATTTGATAACGGCATTCACGGCCCATCATTCCAATCCCAAAGGCTCAGCGCGCCTTTCGCGGGAACCAGCTGCGCGCACGCTGTCATTTCGGCAAATTCCCACGCGTACCGCCCTGGGGTGAAATCCCCAAGGGCGCGTTCCTGCGGCGTGAGGGCGGCAATAAACGCCTCATCTATCGGGCGGCAGCGGGTCAGGATTGCTTTGCCAACGATGACCCCTATCGGTAACTCTGCCACCTCGCCGGGCCTCTGGAAAAGGCGCTCAAACTGTTCCAGCGTGTCCCAGCGGCCGGCCGAAGCCAGCGCGTCGATGGTTCGACGCACCGGCCATTTCGCGGCGTGGATGGCAATAGATCCGGTATAGGAGGTTGCCCATCCGCGGGTTTCGTACTGCTTTTTGCCGGTTGCCAGCAGGGACGCCCAGGGCTGGCGAATCGTAATCGCTTTCATTCCTGACACTCCTTTTTCCGGAACAGTTCATGCGTGCCGTCCAGCAGGGTCTTTTCTTCCTCCGACATCTCGTAGCCTAACGCCGTGATCCAATCGTACAGCCCCTTCAGCTTGGCGGATACGCTGTGCTTTGGGTATTCCTTTCGGTAGATATCGGACCAGTTTTCCTTTGCACTGTCGTCAAAAAGGGCGTAAATCAGCGCAGGGATTTTCTTCTCGTCCACATTGCGCAGAGCATCCACCGCCATGAGCGCCTTTTCATGCGACCAGCAAATTTCCGATTTTACATTCAGAAGCTCCTGAATCGCTTTACCGCCTGTGCCTAAATAAGTGTTTGCAGTGATAACCCCATAAATCAGCGCACCACGTAAGATGAAATCAGCGTTCCGCTTCCCATAGGACAGATTCTTTACAAAAGCAGAGCGCAGATCATAGGCAACCGCAGCCTTTTCATCCAGCTGGCTCCACACTTCGGCAATCTGCTTTTCCCTCGCAATTTCAGCGTCGGAACGCTTTACCGGCTCAGCCCGTTTGGCCTTTTCCTTAAAACAGATGCAGTCGCTATAGTTTTCGATGTAATAAAACAGTTTGCCGGATACATTCTTAGGGATCAGCGGAGTACCTTCCTTCCAATCGGCAATATAAACACTGCCGATTGTATTGTATTTGTCGCTGTACTTTTCATTATCCGGAATCAGTTTCGCGCCTGCGCCTTTCAGCAGCTCCATGACAAGCGGCATTTTCTTTTGTACCACCTGTTTGCGGAGTTTACTCCCCACTGTGACATCAAAATCACGCGTGCCGATTTTCGATAAGCACTCATTCCGGGCGGTGATATCCTCAATCTGTGCCAGCTTGTCAAAGTCCGTAAGCGAAAGCTGACGGCTGGACACTTCCTTCAAAACGTCCTGGTCAAGCTCCATCATCTTCACGCGGCGGCGGATTGTCGTGGTGGAAAACCCGGATTTTTTAGAAATTTCCTCAACGGAACTTCCAAGATCGAGCATCATCTGGAAGCCCTGCGCCTGCTCGTAAACGGTCAGTTCGGTGCGCTGCATATTCTCCAGCAGCATGGTCTGCATCTGCTCTTTGACGGTCATTTGCGTAATGACGCAGGGGACCTCGGTCAGCCCCGCCATCTTTGCGGCGGCAAGGCGGCGGTGGCCAATCACAACCGTAAAGCTTTCATACGATTCATCAGCCGGAATGACGGTCAGATTTTGGAAAATGCCGTTTGCCCGGATGCTGCCCGCCAGCTCGGTCAGGTCGCCCAGGTCCTTCCGGGGATTGTCCGGGTGCGGATGCAGGCTGGCGACGGGTAAACTTGTCGTAAGCCCATGGATGGGAGGGGTGGCGGATTCCTGCGGCGCTGCCGCCGGGTGATCAGCCAGGACGCTTTGCGGATTCATCTTTGCTTCCCATTCATCCCATTCGGCCTGAATCGCTTTCTCCTGATCCTCAATCTCCATTCCCAGACGGGTGTTTGCCCGGTAATATCTGCAATCCCGTTCGCGGTTATGGAATTCACACTTTTTCTGCCCGCATTCAAATTGCATCGGGCAGCGTTCATTGATTTGCATCATGTAGTGATCCTTTCCTGTGCAGCCGTGAGCAGCGGTACTCTCTGTGCTGGTTCGGCAAGATAATACGATGCACGCTCCACAACTGCTGTATAAACTTTCTCACCAGCGCCCTTGCTGCCGTCCCCATGGAAACTGTCAACGACCGCGCGTTCTTCCGCGCTCAGGTCGGCGTATGCGGTTTTTCCGTAGCTCGGCGGAAGCCAGTTTTTATGGCGGCAGCAGTAGATGTTAAATTTATCGACCAGCGCCTGATTTCGGAATTTGATATGCATGGTGCCCTTTTTATACAAGGTCACGTCAAAATACTTGCACGGGATATTTCTGGCCTGCCCGGCTTCGCAGGCGCTTAACAAAACGCCATGCAAATCAACCGCAGCCGTTTCGTCCCCGTCCAGATAATCAAACACCTTTTCGATATCGGAAATCATACTTTCGGCATTTCGCACATCAAAGGTTTTTGACCATGACCAATCGGAAAACATACCATTCACCGGAATGATCACCTTTGAGTTGATTTTGTGAACCTGATTGGTTTTCCAGCCGTTATAGTAATGGATATTTTTCGAGCATTCCGGATACCAAGAATGCTCCTTCGTAAGCTTATCAAACAGCGCTACGATGGTATCCTGAATGCCCTGACCCATTTCG
The DNA here is from genome assembly GCA_910586575.1 of uncultured Clostridia bacterium. GTDB lineage: Bacteria > Bacillota > Clostridia > Oscillospirales > Butyricicoccaceae > QXXE01. The sequence goes on from CAJUJQ010000008.1 coordinate 24,884, forward strand.
CTGTCCATCTGCTCTGCAATCTGCTGGATGTTGAACAGCGTAAAATCATAGTCCGCCATGCCGCTGACCATATTCCGGTATTTTTCACGAAGGTTGGAAGTCAGCTTCCCGATAAATTCCTTATTCGAGAACAGTGCGGCCCAATATTTTTGGCGTACCATACGGATATACGCATTCACGCTTGGAGCGCCTCGATATGCTCTTGACGGATCACCGACACAGAGCGTCAAAATCGGATCGCTCTTGAAATCGCTTGTGAAGCTTTCCAGAATATTGGGTGTCATCGCCGCGTATTCCTGTATCAGCGCGATTCCAGCGTCCGTTTCCACATGATACTGGCGGACAATCCGCTCCATAAAATCTGCTACCGCAAGGTCGGTGATGTCCTTTTGTATCGGTTCTTCCAATTCGGCCGCTTTTCGCAGGCGTTCAAATATCGTGCTCTCACGCGCAGGTCGTGGAATATCAATTTTTATCAGCGCAACCGACACATCCGTTTTCCGTTCGCCGGACAAAAACGCGTTATCTATATATTCGATTTCAGCGTCCAATTCATGCAGCAGCTTTTCCAGAAAGCGCCGCCGGTTCGTATACGGGTTTCGGATGGTTTCGGCATTCAATATGCACCGGATTAACCCGCCATCACGCTTCTGTAAGGATATTGCTTTCAGCAGATGGGCGTCGCCGTCGGCAAACGGAGGATTCATCACAATTAGTTTGTATCGCTTCCGGCTTTGGAACGTCAGGAAATCATCATGTACAATATGCATATCCAGTCGGTGCAGCAGTTCCTGTTCCCGCTTCAATGCCTTATACTCTGCGGTTTCCTCAGCGGAGCTCCAGCAGTGACAGTGCCTTTCGCTGTCGTACTCCTTCTTTTGGTCAAGCTGATAAATCCGGTCGCGTATCTCATCCAACTTCTGGCCGCAAAACTCATACCGAAGGATGGAACGCAGATAGGGGTCAATCTCCACGCAATCAACATTCAGCCGCTGGTCGCCATAGCTACGCAGGGCGGCATATTTCTCCATGACGGCGCGCACGATATTCCCTTTCCCGGCCTGGGGCTCCAGAACGTTTTCGACATATCTCCAGTCGATACCTGTCAGCAGCCTGTCGGCCAGTTCGGGCGGGGTGGGATAGAACCCATCCCGCGCGGCTTCCGTTGAAATAATCTCATGCACACTCATGCCGAACTCACGCCGGATTCCGGAACGCTCCCTTCTTTGTTTTGCTTTGACATTTCACCCTGCATGACCTCAACAGCCTTTTTATAGCCCTTGAAATAGACATCCAGCAGATATTCCTCAAGCTCATGCTTGTTCATGTGCTTGATTGCCTTATAATCTTCACGCTTCATCAGTCGTTCCCCCCTCGTCATCCGGTTCATCATAGGGCAGGACTTCCCTTGGACGGGAGCCGTTGAACGGGCCGACTACGCCAAGCGTTTCCAGCGCTTCCAGCAAACGCACGGCCTTCGCGCCGTCAATACCCATTTCCCGCTGGAGCAGGGAACAGGATGCCCCGTTGGCTGCCCGCACAATCCGCGCGGCCTCTTTGATTTCCGCGTCCTCCAGGCTTACAAGGGCGTCGCCGGGGCTTTCGGCAGTATTACCCTCGGTGTACTCGCTGCCGTCGTCAGGAGCGCCGCTCCCGGCCGCGCAATCGGCATCCCCGCCCGTTTCATCCTCGCTGGTGGCGTCCTCGCTTCCGTCATCGTCCGGGAACGTTTCTGCTTCCTCCGGCCAGAGTTCCTCGTCGCTGATCGTCGGCATCTTTTCCTTGGAAAGCGAACCGTTTTCAATGACGCACCGGAAAAAATACTGCTGCCAGAAGGTAATCATCTTAATCAGGATATTCTCGATTTTCGTGCGGGTCGTTTTGCTGATGGTAAAGGTTCCGCCGCGCACCTTGGTTTCCAGCACACCGTCATCGAAAATCCAAGTCATGGACGCGTCCGGGCTGATGTAGCCCTCGTCCTCCACGTTTTCCAGCATGGACATCTGTGCGTCCATGGCGTGGGACGGCTTGATGGTGAACGTCATCGGGTACCGTTCCTTGCGGAAACGATAAACCAGATTATGTTCCTCACAAAGTCCCTGCATCTTTTTCACCTGGGCTTCATACGAAGAAATTTCGCTCATTCTTTTGCTCCTTTCAGTCCAGCAGCAGCAGGACGCCGTCCCGCGCCGCCGGTACCAGATACTCGGTAATTGGGTCGCTTTCGGAAATGTACTTGCGGCCAAAGAGCGCCTTCATGTCCCGCCAAACATTCCACGGAAGCCGGTAGACATTGCCCGTGCTGAACCCTGCGACAATGTAGCAGCGCGCCCCCAGCGCCTGATGCTGGTCGAGATATTCCGCTTGCCCTGGCGTTACCCGGTTCTGCTCCATTTTGACGGATGAGGTGAATTTCGCTTCAAACATCACCGTCCGGCCGCCCTTGATGGTGCCTTTGTAATCGGGCTGCGCCTTTTTCTCAAAATACGCGACAAACCGCCCGTTCCCAAGGCTCTCGGTGGGGCGCATCGGCTCCGGCGTTTTCTCGATGATCGCGAAGCCGCTTTCCCGGTACCGGGCAAACGCGGCGTCAAGCCTATCCTCAAACAGCTTGCCCTGCGCCTTGCTGGCCGCGCCCTGGCGCTGGCGGCGCGGGTCTTTTTCCTTATTCGTTTTCATGGGTCTGCCGCCTCCTGTCTCCGCGGCTGCTCCCTACGCAAGGACAGCCGCCGCATCCCGCAGTTTCCTGTCATGGGCTTCCGCCCTGCGGCGCACTGTAAATTTTACCGGGCTTGTCATTTCCAGTACACGGTCGAAAATACGGCTCTCCGTAACATTTTTGGGATTTTTGAGTCTGTCCAAGTCGTAATTGGTTGTCACAATCAATGGACGATTTGCACGGTATCTCGCGTCAACGATTTCAAATATCACTTCGTTCATGTACTCGCTGTCACGTTCCACACCAAGGTCGTCAATCACCAGCAGCTTGCAGCGATTGATGTCAGAAATTAGCGCGTTTTTTCTGGTGCAGCCGAATAACTCGCGTTCAATACGCCGGAAACTGGTCATCATACTAAGCACACCCCGCTTCGTCAGCTCGTTGACAATGCAGGCGGCCGCAAATGATTTCCCCGTCCCAACATCGCCCCACAGCAGCAACCCGATATCCCGCTCAAACGCCGTGTCCCAGTTCTCAACGTATCGCCGAATTTTCTCCATTCGCGGTTCGCGACCGTCGTCCTGCTCGAACGTCCAGCCGCGGTAGGTTGGATCGCTCACAGCAACTGCCCGCATCCGACGGAACTCTTCTACCTCCTGCTTCGCGCGAAATTCCGCCCAGCCTTTGTCATACGCTTCCGACCGGCATTTGCACATGCAGGCTTTCACCATGCGGTTCCCCATCACCTCGATCACAACCTGCCGGGCCGTTTTGCATTTCCCGCACCAGAGCAGCCCGTCCTGCATGTAATCCTCCGGTTCCGGCAAAATGCCCAACGCCGGAATGCTGTTTATTATCCCTGTCCCGTTCACAAAGTCCCCTCCTCTGAGTCGTAGCAGTAGTGCTCGCCCTGCTTTTTGCCCTCGTTTCTTTGCCTGTAAGCATGATTTCTCGCCTGATACGCTGCCAAGTCTTTCACGCCCTCGTTCTGGAGGATTTTCAAAACGCGGATGAGGTACCTCAGCGGGTTCTTGGGTGCGCGCAGCACGACGTTATCGACCACTGCATGCAAAAACTCCTCCGATGCCCCGTCCAGAAAGCTGAGCACAAACTGGTCCAGCAGTTCGCGAGAGCAGTTCCAGCTGAATTTCGTCTCGAAATAGGCGCTCAGCCGCTTTACCTCCACCGGACATGGCCCAATCGTGCCGCCAGCAGCCTTTTCGCGCGCGGCACTAAGGGCTTTAGACGAGGTATGAAATTCTTCTTTGCTTTCCTTTCCTTTACTTTCTATAGCATTTGCAGCTTGCAAATCGGCAAATGCAAGCTGCAAATCGGCATTTGTCCCTTGCAAATCCTCATTTGTTCCCTGCAAACACAAACCGGGACATTCCTCCGCGTCGAGCAGCCAAAAAGTGGGATCGACGGTTTTGACACGCCTTGACCGGATGACGGCGTAGTATCTTCTTTGGATTCCCTTACTCGTCAAAATACCATGCTCCTCGAATAGCCCCTTATGAAAGAGTCCAGCCCGAAAGCATGTATTTACGGTTGCCTTAACCGTCTCTGATCTAATGCCGCCGCCCATCCGCCTTGCGGTTGTGGTCGAATCGTCATAGCTCCACTTGTAAAAGTACCCGTCGAATTTATACGCCATCTGGCAGAGGTAAAAATAGATGCTGAACCCCTGCCAACCCTGCGCTTCCAGCAATTTGTCAATCTTGGTGTCACCGTCAAATATATTGACCGACCATCCGGCGAAATCAATTCCCTGCTTTGGTTTCCCAGCCATTTTTTCGCGATCATCCCCTGCCTTTATTTCTCATCGATTGGATCAGCAAACGTACACCTCCGCGCCGGTCAAGCACTGTACCTCGCGCCGGAAGCGGTCTTCTTCGCTGTTGTCCGCGCTGAGGTGCAGCAGGTAAATCTGACGTACATCCCGCAAATCGTTCGATTGCAGCATTTCCAGCAGATGCTCCAGGCTCATGTGGCTTTTCATTAGACGCGGCACACGCTCTATGGGAATGTATCCCTCCCGGACACTGTGTTCCAGCCCTTCTTTGGAATAGTTGCATTCCGCCATGATATGGGTAAGCCCTGTGAACCGATACCGCACGAAATAGGTATCTGTGAAGTACAGCAGCTTTTCCCCGGTCGCGGCACTCGTCAACAAGAAGCCCAGCGGCTCGGGCGCGTCGTGATCCACATCAAACGGCAAGACTTGGAACGTACAGACGCGGAACTCCTCCAGCGCCCGCACTGGCTTGATGCGGTGCCCTGTCAGCCCGCAGGCTTCGATTGTGCCAGCGCCGGTATATACATCTATCCCGAAGCGCGCAAGGGCCTTGGCGGCTTTGGAGTGGTCACCATGCGCGTGGGTAATCAGGCACCCGGAAAGCTGACCGACCCGAAAGCCGCTGCCCACCTGAATCGCTCTCAGCGGAATCCCGGCGTCCAACAGCAGGGAGGTGCTTCCGTCGCTGACGATGTAGGCGTTTCCCGTGCTGCCGGATGCAAGAATTTTTATATCCATCAGAAGTCCGGCCCGCCAAGGGTTGTCTGTGCTGCTTCCATGGCGACTGCCGGAGCGTTCTGCGCGGAAACCGGAGCGGAAGAGGTAGAAACCGGAGCAGCGGGGGCCTGAACCGGTTTTCTCCTGCTGGTAATCGCCGCAGGTTCTCCAATTACCTCTCCCGTGCTCGGGTCTGCTTCATAGCCTGCGGAAGGGAGGGCTGCGGGGATAGCGAACGGTGTAGTGTCTATGATATCGCCGTTGGCGTAGGTGTCGATCGTGTCCTGTGCTTCCAGCTCCGCCAGTCTGGCTTCCCGTATCTTCATGTATTGGTAGTTATCGTCGATTTTCTTCGGGTCGCGCGGGATGTGCTTGGCGCTGTAAACCTCACGCTTGATGGTCTTCAGGCACATTTCCTCGTACCAACCGGTTTCCTGTTCGGCCTGCTTGCCGTTCTCCGATGCTTTCTGGCCGCTTCCCCAGAAGTTTGCGGATGCATAACGCGGTTTCCGCTTCTCGATGTCCTTTTTGGTCATGATCACCAGCTTGTTCTTCAGCGGGTCCGCAAACTCGATATACCCAAACCCGCCGATGATATCGCCGCGATCAAAGGCGTTGTTGATTTCAAACACGTAATTCTCCACCCGGTTTTCCGCACTCTTTTTGATAGGCCGGAAGGTATCCGTGGAATATACCAGCTCAATTGTGACCGCCAGCGGCGGTTCCACCGCGTACTTTTCCGCGATATACTGAACGCCGTTATATCCGGGCATCAGGGTGATATCGTATTTGTTCGTTTTGTTGTTCTTGTAAGGGATCGGGAACAGGTGGTTGTCCTGCATCATGTCAAGCCCCATACGGGCGTAGTGCACAACGTCCAGGGCAAGGTCGTTTGCGTTAACGTTTCCCCATGTGACCGGGAGATTGTTATCGTATTTTTCATGATCCTTGTTTTTTTCGTTCTTCCGCACCCGCTCATCCTCTGCGTTTTTCAGCGCCCGGTCGATGGCGATGAAGTAGCCCTGGATCAGCCGGCGCTGGTAATCCGTCACCTGAATGCCCCCGACCGAGCTGCCGAATTCCCGCATCACCTTTGCCGTGAACTTTTCAGCGTTGTTCGGCTTTACATCAGCCGGCGCCTGCGGCGCCGCGCTTCCGGCGATCGCCGGAGCTTTTTCTGTAGCTGTCATTTCAGTTTCCTCCCATGATTTTTGTATTTTTTACACCGTGTCCACCTGGGCCTGCGTTGCCCCAAGGACCAGACGAAGTTTGCTGTCCGGCTCGGAGACGACCAGGCGAATAGTCTGCATCGTTGTGTCAAGCAAATGCGTCACGCTTTCGGCGTTGTCCACGAACACCGGCATGGAAATGCCCCAATGTTCGGAAAGCGCTTCGATGATTTCCAGGCCGGCGTTGATCCGCGCCGCGTTGTTCGCGTCCCGGAAGGGAACCAGCGTCCCGGCATCGTTCGGTACCAGCACCTCGCAGTCGTCCTTGACGCCGCCGTTCACCTGTTCGACGAAAAGCCGAAACTGAACGCTCCTGAACTTTCCGTTGATGAGGTCTGTAAGCATTCTGACTTTAGCTTTGATGAACTGGTCACAGAGGTAAATCCCCTGTTCCAATTCCTCATACTGTGCGGACAAGTCTTTTTCCTGCGCTTCCAATTCTTGAATGCGGCGCTTTTGCGCTTCAGCCTGCTCAGTCTGTCCCTTCAACATCTGGTAATCGCGGATTGCCTCGGATACGATTCCGAGCTGTTTCCCGATACCTTCGAGCGCAAGCCTGACGTCTTTCCCGGCCTGCTTTTCATTGCCCTTCGCCTCAACTACCGCGTCAAAAAGCCTGGTATATTCATCGGTCGTCTCGAACGGCGCGGGAACTTGGAGCTGCTCTTTCAGTGCATTCAGCTCCTGCCGGTACTGTTTGCAGGCGGCATCCAATTCTATCGCCTTGGCGCGCTCGGCTGCTGCTTGCGCACCAAGCCTTTCGATTGTGGTTTTATTGGCCTCCTTCTGTCCGCGTGCGTTGATTTCCTGAAGACGTTCGCTCCGCTTGATGTTGAACGCTTCGCGCATCCGCTGTACTTCCTCCGACGGCAATTCGCGGTGACAGGTTGGGCATATTGCCTGCCCCTCGTCCCAGACCTCAGCCTGCACTTTTGCATATTGCTTTAGAAGCTCTTCCCGGCAAAGCTCTATGCGTGCTGCCTCCCTAACAAGGCGATCGATTACAATTTCCGTTTCATCGTACTCAGCCTGCACGGCGAGCAATTTCTTTTGCACTTCCCCGATGGTTTCCTGTGTGCTCTGGTTTATTGTACCGATTTTGGAAAGATACGCCGTCCGGGCTTCCGCGAGTGCCGCTTCCGCTTCAGCTGTCCGCTTTCGCGCGTCCGAAGCGGCGGTGTCCCCAGCCAGCGCGGAAGCCTTTTGGTTTGTAAGCTGCTCCCGCTTGATGTCCAGCGCTTTCAGTTTGGCGTCTAACTCCGTAAGGCTAAATGTCTTTTCGGGGATCGCCCGCTGTGCCTCATCGATGCGCCCCGGAATATCCTGCAAGCGTTTATTGATCTCGGTCTTCTTTGTCGCCGCGATTTTCTTGTATTCCTCCACGGTGTAGCGCCGGTTCGCGGTTCCCGGCATCAGAAGGAACTTGTCCAGTTCTTCCAATCCGGCGGCACCGGCAATTACGTCGGCGTCGCTGACATCACCGCACACATCCAGCAGGATTTTACGCCGTGCTTCCCATGTCATATCTTCCGCGAAGTAATGCGGCATCGTGAGGATCTTCATCTGCTCCGGCCCGCCGCAGAATTCAAGCAGGGAAGCAGTGTATTCCTTTTCCTTGACCGGTACGCCGTTAATGTAGAAATCCACGCTATGGCCGCTGAACTCCTCCGCTGCCGCGCCGCGCTTTTTCTTATAGTTCTCGTGGAATACCTTTTGAAGCGTAATCATCCTTCCGTCCTCCAGTGAGAAGGACGCTGCCGCGCTGTGCGCGAGATAGTGAACATCCCCGCCGTACTGATTGCGCGTTTTCGGTGTGTAGCCCTTGGCCCCCGTGCTGGGACCGCCAAACAGCAGCCATGTCACCGCGTTAAAAACCGTGGTCTTGCCGGTCGCATTGTCGCCGTAGATGCTGGCGCTTTGCCCATCAAAATCGAACGCGGCTGATTTTATGCCCTGAAAGTTTTCAAGCTGCAGAGTGTTGATTTTCACTGTGCCTGCTCCTCCTTTGCTGTCGTTACGCTGTCAATGTGCAGGACGATCAGCTCATGGCATCGCGCGCCGAAGTTGCCGCCCTCGTACATTTCCGTTTGCTTGAAATTTTCTTCTGTGTAGACGCTGCCGCAATTCAGCAGTCCTTTTGTCTTGTCCGGGTGATGGTGCCGGAACGCTTCGCACGCCAACCGCGAACTCGGCGCAAGCACCTCCGTCCAGCCGCCGCTGAACGGTTGTCCCTCCGTGCCGTAGGTGAAAAAGTATCTGTTCATCATCTCTTATCCACCTCTCACTTTCAATCATCTTCCGGGAGGCATGCGGGTTCTTCCCATGCGTTTACGGTAAGGATGCATTCGGGGCAGACCTGTACATTTACCTCGTCGCTATATACGGTGTCTGTTTCGGCGTTACAATAGGGGCAGCGCGGGTATCGCGGTTCTTTCCCATCCGGGTGCCTGGTGCACTCCATGTTGCGGACTACAGGATGGTCAGGGAACATGATTCCACCCCTTTTCCTGGGTCTTGACATCCGGGGAATGTTCTGCTAGACTGATAGCAGGAACATCGTGTTGGGACCGTTTCTGTTGCAGCAGAGCGGTCTCTTTTTTCGCGCCCTCACAGTCGCAGCGTTCGCCGAAGTCAAGGTGTGCATCGCAGTATGGACAAACCTTACAGATCATCTTGGTTTTCCTCCTCCCCGCTGCCGGAGCGCTCTTCCACGATTTGCGGCCAGATTGCCAAGATCGTCGAGATCAGCAGGATTACCGCAAATTCCCGCAGCCTGGGAAAACGGAACAGCGCGTAAACACCGCCTGTCATAGCCGCCGCCACCGCTGCCAGAAATCCTGTCCTCAGAATGCGGACACGTGTCCGCTTCCGAAGCAAACGCCTCATGCCTGTTCCTCCTCGTCCGTATCGTCGTCAATGGTCAGCATCGCGCGAAGCTCGTCCAATCGGTCGTATACCTCGTGAAAAAAATCATCGTCATTCGAGTTCCAGACCAGATTCATCAGTTCGATAACCTTTTCCTGTGCGGCGCCGACCATCCCCCGCAGCAAAACCAATTCGACAAGTTCCCCACCGCCGTCATCCAGCAGTACCTTGCCGATTTTCGCCATCTGGTTGCTCAATCCATCCAGAGCGATCAGCGGGATTTCCTTCCGCCTCGAGCGTTCGAGCAGGACTTCCATCTGACCGCAAAGCATTTCGCGCACTTTGTCGTTTTTCATCTGCTGCCCCTTTCCCGCGTCAGGCTGCGCCACAGGGCGGGCGACATGGTGAGAATCCGGTACCCGGTGGCTTCCAGGTCAGTGGAGCGGTCATAACTCGCCACGTCCTGGGCCTGCCGGGTGACGGCGTTCGCCAGCCCGTACAGGGAGAGGTCGCCGCCTGCGGCAAGGTGGCCGAGGATGCCGCTGCTTTCGGATTCGTTGATGCCAAACTCTTTGGAGGTCAATTCTACGACCTGCTGAACCTGCTTCGGCTCGATTTTCGCTTCGGTCGCTTCCCTCATTTTGTCCACGATGGCGGAGAACCGCGCCTGATCTACAGCAGCCTTGACCGAATCCTCCAGCTTCATCAGGAACGCTTTGTCGTCCGCCTGGATGGTTTCATCCCGGTAAATGCTGAAATCTTCGCGGCTCTCGTTGGCCCGGCCCACATGGTACTTGCGGAGCTTGCCGTCCTCCGCGATCATGCCGTTGGAGCAGACGAGCCGGTAAACCAAGGGCTTGACATTAACGCTTCCCATACCAACCTCGGAATTGCTGATGAGTACGCCCGCCTGTACGATGTCCCCCTTCTTGATTTCGGCGGTTACGCGGGGATTGACCACCTTCAGGTACATTCGGCTCTCCGTCAGTTCGCAGCTTTCGACACCCGCGCCGTCCATGCGGCTGATGATCGGCAGCACTGCGCTTGCAACCTCATAGTTGTCAATACGGCGGTACCGGTCGGAGAGCAGCGCGCGTGCCGTGCCGTCCATCGTGCGGAGCATCCGTTTGCTGTCCGGCATCCGCGCAAACCAGCCGTTGACGTTCTGGGCCAGCAGCTCCGGATACTCCGCCCGAATCCGGTCATAGTACGTCGCCGGGATCTTCAAATACTGCCCGATCTGCCGGTGGGCAATATCATTGATGCTGCATTTAGCAGCGCCTTGCACCCGGAGGGCAAGATGATTTCCGCTGGCATCCATAGACAGTGCACCCGTGTGCACAATCAGGTCACGCTTTGCTCCCTGCTGGCGTTCCAGCTCGGCGGCAAGCTCTTGCAGGGTTTTACCTTCTTTCATGTAATTGCATCCTTTCTGTGGGATTGGTTTATGTAGGCTTCCCACGACGCTGCCCCCGCTGGCTGCGGGGACGTTTCGGCCGGGCGCCGCCCGGCTCTCTTCAGGTGGGATTCTGTATTGCGGCGGAAATAGCCTTTTGCAGCTCTTCCAGCTCCTTCCGCTGGTTTTCCCGTTCCGGCTGTCCAAACAGGTAAGAATCTAAAATCCAAAGATAATGCTTTATCTTGCAAAGCTGTTCGATTGTCATGCCGTCCTCCATTTCCCCTTGTGTTCTTCCGCCCAGTATGCTATAATGGAGACGGCCAGATGTGATGGTCTGGCCGTCGTTTTGTGTTTAGGCTCCCCGTGCTTTGGAAGGTGTCGGGGAGCCTATTTCTTTTCCCCGGAATCCTCCGGATACCGCTCGGCGGTCGCTTCGCGTAGCCGCTGATTCTCCAGCGCGTCAATGCGCTGGAGGATTTCCTGCGTCTCCCGATGCAGCTCGCGCCGACGCTCGGCGGAGCAGCCCTCTGCAAAGGTTTCATTGGAAATCTCCGCGAGCCGACCCAGCAGCTTTTTCAGTTCGTCTTTACGTTCCACGAGATTCTACCTCCATTTCTTTCTGTACCATCCAGGATACGACATCCCGCACCTGGTATCGCCAGCATTTGCCAATCTTCGTGCCCGGCACATGGTAGCGCATATTGTCCCGTACCGTGTCCCGGTCGCACCCGAGCAGCTCCGCCACCTCGATTTCAGACAGTACGATCGGCGGGGTAACGCCCTTAGTGTTTCTGCCACGCTCGGCTTTGATACGCTCGACCAGCCAGCGATCGACCTCCTTCCGCGTGTCGCGAATCCGGTTGGACTGCGATTCTCGTAACATTGTTTACTCGCCTCCTTTCCTTGTCTCAAACATGCTGAGCTGACCAGCCAGCTCCTGCTGGCGACGTTTCGCCCTTGCAATCGCTGCGTTTAGGCCTTCTCGCTTTGTCGTAAGCTGCTGCAATACGGCTGAAACGTCCTGCAAGTCCTGGCTATTTTCGAGGCTAACATACCGTGCGGGTTCATTGCTGGGCGCAAACAGAATGCGCGACCCGTCAGCGCCCCGGCGCTGCGCCATGAACCGGCGGGCTTTATCCCGGCACCACCTGGCCTCCTCAGCGGCAGGATCATAAAGCGCCAGTTTGTGGAACATCTGAGCAACCTCATCAACCGTAACACTGCCGCGCCGGTCGATTTCGTCCTGAATGTAGTCCTTAATTTCCTGTGTGACGATTCTTTTTGCCATAATGGCACTGAGCTTGTTGCGGTTCATCTCAAGAGACGGGTCAATAGTATTCATTCGATTGATGACCCATGCCTGCGTGCAACCACGGGCTTCCAGGATTGCCCTGATGCCGGTTAGGATTTGCGCTGAAATTTTCAAATCTTCACCTCCTTTCGTCCTGCTGCGGGCTTTTATGTGCTCGACCGCTCCTTTCTAAATTTGTGGCTTGTCTCTCCTCCTATGGAATGATAAAATGGTAGGGGAAGGAGGTGAGTTACCATGCCTCAAAATACACTCACAGCAACAGACATCACCGTAATAGCGTCACTTGTTACGGTAATCGCAGCTGTAATTTCTCCACTTATTACCGAAATTGTTTCCCAAATCGGGAACTCTCGCATGAAGTCAAACGAACTTTTCCTTGAATCGAAAATCTCTGCTTATAGCGATCTACTTAATGTCCTATCAATAGTTGATATCCGAAGCCAAGATGATTTGCATAAACTCCTAAGCGCACTGTCACGTGCAAAGTTATTTGCTTTACCCAATTCCTATGTAGCCATCACAGAATATTCACCTGCGTGAGCAGAGTATTTCTATGCAGTTAAGAACAATCTCCCTTGCCATTCAGAAAAAATACGTGTCGATAATTCTTATGAAAAATTGATGTTGGAATTAAACAACGAAATTCTCAAGATGAGGAAAAAGTAACTTGAGCATGTCTCAGATTATACAACTTTTGAGTGCCCACCAAACAGCCGCTATCATGATAATGATTACGGCTGTTTTTCGTGCTCCTGCAAATTTAGCTAAAAGCGAAAACAAGATCACAATCTGAATCATTGCGTAAGTTCCAACGGTAAACACGTAGAACCAAAGGAAACGCTCCAACATCGTGTTCACCTCCTTTCGCCAGGTTGCGTTGTGCCAGACATGTTGACGCTCTCCAGACTTGCTGATACTTGCTAGCCCAGCTTCGCCAAGTTGGCTAACGATTGAATCTTAAAAATGATGCTCCTCGGTTCACCGCATTCTTTTATGTCTGCGGGGCTTTTTACGTGCTTCCATCGGTCTTGCTGATGCTCGCCAGTCCTGCCTCAACAAGCTTGCGCAGAATCTACAAACAACTCTTACAACCTCATAATTCGCCAAAATAGATAAATTATTATTGACTTTTGGAAAAATATTCTCTATAATGATATATTAGAGAAACGAGGGATTATATGAGACTAGATATGGATTGCGTCCGTGATATTCTTGTATGCGTAGAAGATAACACAAGTCTACGTACAAGATGCGTCTTTGTCGATGATGTGTATGATACGCGTCTCAAAGCTAAAGGATTAAGAAGTGTAGAGATGCAGGACTACCAAAAGGAGTTGCTGACACTTTACGATCACGATAAGCTCATGTACCATGTCAGATATTGCATTGAAGCTGGCTTAATCTCTGAATTCGATGATTCAAATCCACATGTCCGGTATATTGCAGATCTCACGGTAAAGGGGCATGAGCTTCTCGCTAATATACGGAATGATTCGAATTGGGTTAAAATCAAGAATATCGGTGGAAAAGTTGGCTTCTTTGGACTGAATAACGTGTTTGAAATCGGAAAGGAAATCTTTATACTCGGACTCAAACAGCATTTAGGACTTCCGTAAAAACATTTTTTCAACTACTCTTTTGGTATATCTGTCCGCTTCTTCTGCGGTAGGTTCCCTGCATCCTTTTTCTAGCATATAAAGGGCCAGAGCAGAGAACGCGATACTGCATTTTAGCCACATTATTGCGCATATGCATGTTGAAATAGCCAAAATAATAATCATTTGTCATTCCTTTCTGTCTCCGCGCCCCGCCACCAGAGCGGGGCTTTGTCATGCACCCGGGCCGGGTGACGCACACCAAAAACGGTGCGGGTCTATCTCCAGAAAAGCGCATATCTTCATAAATTCATCTGCGCGAAGCTTGCGCGTAGGGTTTTCATTGATACTCTTATAGAGTGCACTCCTTGAGATACCTGTTTTCTCAGCAATCGTGGTTACCATGATCCCTTTGTCCCCGAAATACTTCGATACCCTCAGAGTGATCTCATCCATTTCCTCCAAATGTAGTTCTCCTTTCGTAGGTTCCACTAATCACTACGCCCCCTCCCGCCGCTCCGCGGGGTGGGGCTGCTTGCGCTCCACTCCATTCTGTGCTACAATCCAAGTACAAGCTCCTGCCAGAGCCGAGTTTGAAAGAAAGGAGTGCGGTTAATGCTTAAATTTCTATTGTACTGCGACCTGTCCACAATGTACTGTACCGCGCAGGACATCAACGATGAACTGTCCAAGTTTGCGAAGTCATATGTGCAGGCCAACAATAGCTTATGGTTCTTTAGATACCCGAGTGGATTTGACGGGAATCCTTTGCCAAAGGACGAACATCTCTTTTATGACCACTTCGAGAAATTCACTGATGAGGAAAGCATCATCTTCATTGAGATTCTAAGGGACGACCATTTCTACAATCTGCCTGATTCAGTGCACCAATTCCTTTGCCTTGAATAATCAGCTCTTTGTAGAGATCCATCAACACTTTGACAGCCTGAAGATCATCATCACTCAGGCTGTCTCTTTTTGTTATCAGCCCAATTACGTTCTTTACCTTCATCGCATGGTTCTCGAAAAAGCAACGGTGTACACTGACCATTCGATTCGGTCTCGCCATGCCCATTCACCTCCCTTCCGTCCTCCTGCCCCGCCGCCTGGCGGGGCTTTTACACGCTCCGGCCAGTGTCACTTGCAAAATCAAACGGTTCTTTCTTCAAGAAACGGCAAACTGCAAGGAATTCACCAGCCCGCAAGCTTCGTTCTCTCGTAATCAGGCTTCGCCGAAGGATACCTTCGGGGATTCCGATTTCACGTGCCATGCAGGTATACTTAATGCCGATCTCCTGAACATAATCGGCTACTAGGGTGGTTTCTATATCAGCGGGATATTTCCGACCCTTTTGACGAGCTGGAAATTGGTTGTTGACTTTCATCGAAAAACCTCCTATAATGAATTTAATGGAGGTGATACTGAACATGACGATTAATGGCCGTGATTTGGACGTAAACCGCATGATGCACGAAATCAGTTTGGAATGCGCCAAGATTGAAATTGAAGATCTCCGTAAAAGCGGTGACCTAAGGGACGAGGAAGATATCACGAAATATTTGGACAGAATGTTCCGTTCATATGTTCATAACTTTGCTTTCTTGTCCGAAAAAACCGATGAAGAAGTCAAAAGACTCGCCAGCGAGGAACTCTGAGCCGCGCTATTAATGCAACCAATAGCCGCATTGAATACAAAAATGGATTCCTGAACCGTCAGTTCTTGGTCTATGCACTGTTGTAACAGCGCATAGACCGTTTTTTTGTGATTGACACGTTGGTCATTCTCCCTGTAAGTCCAAAATCGCCTATCCGATGCCGAATTCATCCTTCTCACCCCCTTTCTGCCCCGCTCTGGTGTATATTCAGATAGATGCACATGAATTATTTTCATGTTAGGGGCGTAATGAAATTTCTCCAAGAGAGACGCCGTAGTAATTTGCAACGGCTTGGACTTTGCTGACAGCAACATTTGATATATCCTTTTCCCATGCATTATAGGTCTGAACGGACACACCGAGGCCAATTGCAACCTGTTTTTGTGTCAAATTTTGTCTTGCCCGCAACTCCTTTAGGGAAAATGTCGTTGGTCTCTCCACTATTACCACCTCCGTTCTGTTTCCTATATTACATGAAATTTATTCATGTGTCAATAGAGAACTTGAAATTTTTTCGTATTTTTTTGATTTTTACCAAATCGCACTTGAATTTTATCCGTCAATGATGTAGAATGGGTTTTAGATGAGAGGCGGTGAAGGTATGCCCTTGGGCAAAAATATACGTTACCTTAGAAGGCAACGTGGATGGTCACAGGACATATTAGCTGAGAAATTAGGCTATAAATCATATACAACTATTCAGAAATGGGAATCAGGAGTGTCTGAACCTCCGCTAAAAAAAGCTCACGAAATTGCTAATCTATTCAATATAGACATCAATGTTTTGTCAAATACCTGTATAGAAGAAAAAGTGCCCGCCACCCAAAAGAATGACGGGCTTACCGATTCAGAGAAATATATGCTGAACTTGTTTCGTCGTGTTTCAGCAGATAGCCAAAACATGGTTATTCAGATGATCGAGGCAGCGTTAAAAAGTCAAGGATTACTTTAACCGTAATCTCGATAGCAGCTTCAGGATCTTTAGCGTTGCGAATCATTTCTAAGAGTTGACTTTCAAAACCCGACATATGTTGCATCCTTTCCGCCCCGGCGCCGCGGCTATGTATTTGCGCATACACATTATAGCATAACTTTCCAACAGTTGCAAAAAAATAGCATTAAAATCCGCATGCACTGTCAGTAAGCCCCGCGCGCGGGGGTGAGCCGCCGATCAGCGTGCCGGAACCGGAATGGCTTATCGAAAAATAAAAAAGCCGCCCCACCGGGCGGCAATGCATGTCATCCCCTCTGCGGGGATGTGGATTGAAACAGACGGCAGATTGCGTTTGCGCGTGGGAAAATACCGTGTAGTCTATCGATATGGCACAGAAGGACAGCTGGAAATCCTGCACGTTATGGAGATCGGCAGCCGTGGGGATATCTACAAGAAAGGAGGTCGGTAATATGGCTCCAATCGCTCAGCAGGTTGCGCATATGGTTGAGATGTTACCGGAAGAAGATCAAGCCCTTGCGTTTGCAATGGTACAGAAGCTGGTGCTTGCGTGGGACCCGGATTACACAAAGGCAACCCCAGAAGAAGATGCAGCTATGGATCAAGCTGTCAAGGAATTGGCAGCAGGAGACTATATTTTGGATAATGAAATAAACTGGAACTAAATACGCCTATATCGCCCCCTACGCGGAGCGTAGATAAAAAAACGCCCCTCCTGCGCCAACAGGAAGGGCGATCTCGACTACATCAGGGACAGGCCCTAACGTAATCCGCAACACAAGATTATTATACCACCTGTCCTTGGTTCAGTGCAACCATTTTTCTAAAAGAAAGGACAGGTAATTTTAAAATGGCACGACCTAAAAAAGGCTCAGACGGTTTTTACCGTCTGAATTTCTCGTACAACGGCAAACGCTATTCTGTTCGGTCAAAAAAGCCAAACGAACTTTCCCGCAAGATGCAGGATAAGATCCGGGAACTGGAGAACGCCACTCCCTTGTTTCACCCAGAAATGACGGTTGCGGACTGGTCGCAGGAATGGCTGAAAACGTATAACAGCAACTTGCGAGTGAGCAGTTTCGAGCGTAACCGCGGTATCCTCGCAAACCATCTCTGCTCCCAACTCGGACACATGACACTCACGTCCATTCGCCCCATCCACCTCCAGCAGCTGCTGAACCGGCTGGCCGAGGAGGGGAAATCGCTGGACACCATCAAGCACGTGCTCCAAACGCTGAACCGGCTGTTCGCTTCGGCCCAGGAAAACCAACTGATTGCCGACAACCCCGCCAAAGCCCTGACGCTTCCTCAGTGCGCTGCTCCGCAGAGCCATAGGGCGCTGACCGCACGCGAACGTAAAATTCTATTGCGTACCGCCACAACCCACCGAGCAGGCCCGTGGGTGTTGTTTCTGCTTTACACCGGGCTTCGCCCTGGGGAATCCATGGCGCTCGATATCGGGGATGTACACGACGGCCTGATTGATGTCAGCAAGGCGATCGACGGAAGGACAAACGACATCAAGACCCCGAAAAGCCAGGCAGGCATCCGCAGCGTGCCGATTCCCCAGCCGCTCAAGCGGCTGCTTCCGGAGGAAGGCTCCCTGCCGCCCGAGCGCCCGCTGTTCACACAGTTTGACCGAACCAAAGAACATCAGCCGACTGATCGCCGCCACACCAAGCAAAGCCTGAAGGGCCTTTGGAACAGCTTCGCGCTTGCGATGCAGGATGTAGAAAAGGAGATGATTGCGAACAGAGAAATCAGCCGCGCATCGGAAAACCTTTCTCCGCTTACGCCATATGACCTGCGGCATACATACTGCACCGACCTTGCCAAATCCGGCGTCCCGCTGGTCACCGCAAGCAAGCTGATGGGACACAGCAGCGTAAATCTGACTGCAAGGATTTACACCCATGTTGACCAGGAAATGACGCTGATTGCAGCCGCGCGGCTCGATGCTTTTTACTGCTCCGCAGGTGACGCGGTAGGTGACACACCGGAAACCGTTTAAAACCCCGGAAACCCTTGTTTCAGCCCATAAAACCATCACGCCATACGACAAACCATTCGGCTTATAAAATGCGTCAAAATA
>CAJUJQ010000009.1 GCA_910586575.1 uncultured Clostridia bacterium
GAGATGATTGGAGGTGACTGGAGTTCAGACGTGTGCTCTTCCGATCTTATTTCCCCCTGGCTTACAGCGCCTTGATTTTATGGAAGATCAGCTGGTCGAGCGGAGTGCCCGTTTCATAGCTGACAATCGCCATGACCATGGCAGCGGTTTTTTCATCGCAGCCGATCAGCGCGATTTCACCGGTATAGGTTTCGCCGGAACGCTTTGCCGGCGCTTCGGAAGCCGCCGGGGCCGCTGCCGCCGTCGGGGCCGCTGCCGCCGTCGGGGCGGGCGCTGCCTTGTTCCCCTCCACCGAGGAAACCACCTTGGAAATAACCGGGATCATCAGGCACAACACCGCCAGCATGATAAACACGGTGACAAGCCCCGACAGGGCAACCAGAAGGGATTCCACCGTGCTAAGCTCTGTAATGCCCATTTAGATGACCTCCTTGATCGTATACCGCGAAACAAGGGCCTCCTTCAGGTCGCGCACCTCAAAGTAATGCTCGGCCTGCTGCGGGAACGCGATATAGCTCAGCACATCGAGGTCGCTCTGCGCGCGGCTGCCCAGTTCCTTCTTGGCCTGCGGGAATTCCGGCTCGATGCTTTCCGCATAGCGGCCGGTAATCATTTTCTCGTCGCCCAGTACCTTCTGTACCAGTTCGGGGTTGATTTCGCCGGGGGCCTTGCCGTATTCGCCGCGGATATAGGACTTGACTTCCTTGCCGATGTTCTTGTAGCGCTCGCCGAGCAGCACGTTGACGGTCGCCTGTACGCCGACCATCTGGCTCATCGGGGTGACCAGCGGCGGATAGCCCAGGTCAGCGCGCACGCGCGGGGTCTCCGCCAGCACGGCGTCGAGCTTATCGATCGCGCCCTGCGCCTTGAGCTGCGCAACCAGGTTGGACAGCATGCCGCCCGGAATCTGGTAGGTCAGCGCGTCCGCCTTGGTGGACAGGACGTAGGGGTCGAAGGTGCCGTTTTCGGCGAACCGCTTCTGTACCGGTACAAAGAAATCGTTGACCTTTTTGAGCCGGGCACGGTCCACGCCGCAGTCGTAGCCCATCTGGTCGAGCGTATAGGTCAGGGACTCGGTCGCGGGCTGGCTGGTGCCGCCGGACATGCACGAGGTCGCGCAATCGATACCCGCCGCGCCTGCTTCCGCCGCTTTCAGGTAAGTCATATAGCCCAGGCCGGTGGTCGCGTGGGTGTGTACGTAAATCGGCAGCTTGATTGCCTTCCTGAGCGCGGAAACCAGGTCAAAGCACTCCTGCGGACTCATGATGCCTGCCATATCCTTGATACAGATCGACTGGCAGCCCATCGACTCGATTTCCTTGCCCAGGTTGACGTACATTTCCAGGTTATGAATCGGGCTGAGGGTATAGCAAATGGTGCCCTGCGCGTGGCCGCCCGCCTTCAGGCAGGCATCGACCGCCGTCCTGATATTGCGCATATCGTTGAGCGCGTCAAAGATACGGATGATGTCCATACCGTTTTCGATGGACGCGGTGACGAAACGCCGGACGGTGTCATCCGAATAATGCCGGTAGCCCAGGATATTCTGCCCACGGAGCAGCATCTGGAGCTTGGTGTTTTTCAGGTGGGACTTGATGGTGCGCAGGCGCTCCCACGGATCCTCCTCCAGATAGCGCAGGCAGGAATCGAACGTTGCGCCGCCCCAGCATTCCACAGAATGGTAGCCGCACTTATCCATGTCATCCAGCACGCCAAGAAAATCCTCGATCGGCATACGGGTAGCGATCAGCGACTGCTGGGCATCCCGCAGGACGGTCTCGGTGATGTGCATTTGTTTCACAATGTCATCTCCTTATATTACTTTTACCCCTGCGACAGCCTTCCCAAAGGGGCAGCCCCGCCGGAGGAGCTTTTACATGTGAAGGCATGTATACACCTAGCCTTCCATCATAATCATATCAGATTTTTCCCGGAAAAGAAAGAGCTTTTTTTTGCATTTTGAAAAGATTTTTCCGCGTGGGTGCAGCCCGCCGTTTTCACGGGCCGCGTGCCGCGTACATTTTGGCAGTCGGAAGTTTTCGCTATTTTTTGCACAGAAAAGCCCTCCGGTTTGCACGTTTTGCCACTTGAATTTTTCGCCGGTATGATGTAAACTGTATCATGAAACGATAAATTGACAGGAGGGTTTCCTTAAATGTCTACAAAAGCCTATTACCCCAGAAATGAAATCGGCCCGGGCAAGGTCGGTTTTTCCAAAACCCGCTCTATCATTGAGGCTCCGTTTTACGGAAATAACGTCGTAAAGATTAACTCCCTGCGGCAGGCCTACGAGCTGGCTAAGAACTCCCCCGGCACGGTCGTCACCGATATGCCCGTGTACCGCGGCGAAGAGTTCGGCCTGGAGCCTGACGCCAAGGTCCTGCTTTTCAACGACGGTTCCATCACCGGCCGCTACGCCGCCGCGCGCCGCATCACCGGCAAGCCGGGCGTTGATACCACCGCGCTCGACAAGATTGTAATGGACGCCGTTTATGATACCCGCTGGAAGACCATGTACCACGCAGAAGTGTTCATCGGACTCGACCCCGAATTCATGGTCAAGGCACACCTGCTCATCCCGGAAGGCGAGGAAAACCTGCTGTATAACTGGATGCTGAACTTCCAGTACCAGTCTGACGAATACATCAAGATGTACAAGAAATCCCAGCCGGTCGGCAACGGCAATGAGCCGGATATCTATATCTTCTCCGACCCGCAGTGGGTCGGCGCTCCCGGCAAGGAAGATATCTGCGACCCCAAGTGCCTGTGCTACTTCAATACCGACACCAACTGCGCGGCAATCCTCGGCATGCGCTACTTTGGCGAGCACAAGAAGGGTACCCTGACCCTTGCCTGGGCGATTGCGAACCGCAACGGCTACGCTTCCTGCCACGGCGGCCAGAAGGAATACACCCTGGACGACGGCAGCAAATATGTCGCGGCGGTGTTCGGCCTGTCCGGCTCCGGCAAGTCTACCCTGACCCACGCAAAGCACAGCGGCAAGTACCCGGCAATCAAGGTACTGCATGACGACGCGTTCATCATCAATTCCGACACCTGCGCTTCTGTCGCGCTCGAGCCGACCTACTTCGACAAGACTGCCGACTACCCGGTCAACGCGGAGGACAACAAGTACCTCCTGACTGCCCAGAACTGCTCCGCAACGCTCGACGAGGAAGGCAAGATTGTCCTGGTCACCGAGGACGTGCGCAACGGCAACGGCCGCGCTATCAAGAGCAAGCTGTGGTCCCCCAACCGCGTGGACAAGATCGATTCCCCGGTCAACGCGATTTTCTGGATTATGAAGGACCCCACCATCCCGCCGATTGTCCGCCTGAAGGGCGCGGCACTCGCTTCCGTCATGGGCGCGACCCTGGCAACCAAGCGTTCCTCCGCCGAGCGCCTGAAGGAAGGCGTTGACCCGAACGCCCTTGTCGTCGAGCCTTACGCAAACCCCTTCCGTACCTATCCGCTCGTCAACGACTACGAGAAGTTCAAGAAGCTGGTAGCCGAAAAGGATGTAGCCTGCTACATCATCAACACCGGCGATTTCATGGGCAAAAAGGTCCAGAAGGAGGATACCCTTGGTGTGCTCGAAGCCGTTGTCGAGGGCAAGGCGCAGTTCAAGCCGTGGGGTCCGTTCGAGGATATCGAAATCTTCGAGTGGGACGGCTTTGTCCCGGACCTCAAGGACCATGCGTATGTTGACCAGCTCAAGGCCCGTATGCAGGACCGCCTGAATTATGTTCAGAACCTCGACACCGAGGAAGGCGGCTTCAACAAGCTGCCCGAGGACGCTGCCGCCGCAATCCGCAAGGTTGTTGACGAGGCGAATTCCCTCTGATCCCTTAGTTTATCAAGCGCCGCCATGCCAACGCACGGCGGCGCTTTTTTGTGTCAAAAACGCGATAACAGCCAAAAAAACGCCGCGTAAGCCGATGCTCCGCAGCGTTTTCCTTTAGCCAAAAATTTACGTTTTGCTTGCCCAGTTGCCAGTGGCGGCGGCGGTTAGATAGGCATTGATAAAGCCGTCCAGGTCGCCGTCCATCACCGCGTTGATGTTGGTGTTTTCATAAGCGGTGCGGGTGTCCTTCGCAAGCGTGTAGGGCATAAAGACATACGAACGGATCTGGCTGCCCCATTCGATCTTTTTCTGGTCGCCCTTGATGTCAGAAATCTTGTCGAGGTGCTCACGCTCCTTGATTTCGACCAGCTTGGAACGCAGCATGCGCAAACAGTTATCCTTATTCTGGAACTGGCTGCGCTCGGTCTGGCAGGAAACCACAATGCCGGTTGCCTTATGGATCAGGCGCACCGCCGACGAGGTTTTGTTGATGTGCTGGCCGCCCGCGCCCGAGGAGCGGAAAACCTGCATTTCGTAATCATCCGGCTTGATTTCTACGTCGGCGTCGTCCGGGATATCCGGAATGACCTCAACCGCCGAAAAAGAGGTATGGCGGCGTCCCGACGCGTCAAACGGGGAAATCCGCACCAGACGGTGCACGCCGGATTCGCCCTTCAGGTAGCCATAGGCGTTTTCGCCCTCAATGATGATATCCGCTGACTTCAGCCCGGCCTCGTCGCCGTCCTGATAGTCCATGATTTTATACGTGAAGCCGTGGCGCTCCGCCCAGCGGGTGTACATGCGGTAGAGCATTGCGCACCAATCCTGCGCCTCGGTGCCGCCCGCGCCCGCGTGGAAGCTCATCAGAACATTATTATGGTCATATTCGCCGGTCAGCAGGGTTTGCAGCTTTTGCGACGAAACCCCCTCCTCCAGCTCCTTGAAGCCGCTTTCCAGCTCCTCCAGCATGGATTCGTCGTTTTCTTCGATTGCCATTTCGCACAGCGTCATCAGGTCGTCCCACTGGGTTTCCAGCGTGCGGAACGACTCGATTTTGCCCTTGAGCGCGCCCATGCGGGACACCACCTTCTGGGAAGCGTCCGGGTCGTCCCAGAACCCCGGCTGGGAGGCTTTCATTTCCAGTTCCTCAACCTCGCGCGCCGCCTGGTCCAGATCGAGCGACTGCCCCAGCTCGTCAAGGTCGGGCTTCAGGTTATTCAGCTTTACTTTATACTCTTCAAATTCAAGCATTTCTTTCCGCTCCATTCTATGTGTTACCTATTAAGTATATCCGTAAAACGCCGTCCTGTAAAGGGGATTTCAACAAAACCGTGAATTTTCTCCTTATGACTGGCTTAATATGCTCGAAACGGCAATCCCCCGCGTAGAACGGGAGGGGTAAGCCCCTCCCCTGCAAACGATAACCTTGCATACCGATGGTATCATCAATTTTTTCGGCCGCGCATATCAAAAATTTTCGCTTGACAAATTCCGACCCGGCTCGTATAATATAGCTGTATATTGCAAATGGCGATGACAGAGGAAGTAGTGCGGCTAAGCGTGGCTCACAGGGAGTGCCCGTCCAGACTGGAAGCGGGCGCAGGCACCGGCGGCACGAAGTTCCCTCCCGAGCCGGGCGGCTGAACCAGGGTTCCAAGTAGGCTGCCACGGGTTTCTCCCGTTACAGGGATCAGGCATCGGAAACGCGGTTTCCCGTGCTGTAGAAAGGTGCGGCGGTTTTTATGCGCCGAATGTGGGTGGTACCGCGGAATTGTTTGTCTTCCGTCCCTGTTTTATGGGAAGGAAGGCTTTTTCTTTTCCCGCGGACAGACGCACATCTTTCCCAAAAGGAGCGGAAAATTATGATTATTGTAATGAAAAACAGTGCCACGCAGGAGTATATTGACCATTTTTCGGAATGGCTGACCGGCCGGTACGATGTGAAGGTCAACCCGATTTACGGCACCGGCACCACCGTCCTTGCCCTGCTCGGCGACACACACGCGCTCGATCAGGACGCTATCCTTCGCGACCCGCACGTAGAGCGCGTGACCAAAATCCAGGAGCCTTTCAAGCTCGCCAACCGCAGAACCCATCCAGAGGACTCGATTGTCGAAATTGCCCCGGGCATTGAGATTGGCGGCAAAAAAATTGTGGTCATGGCAGGCCCCTGCTCGGTCGAAAGTGAGGAACAGATTATCGACGTTGCCCGCAATGTCAAGGCGCAGGGGGCGGCGGTGCTGCGCGGCGGCGCATGGAAGCCGCGTTCCTCCCCCTATTCCTTCCAGGGGCTGAAAGCGGAGGGCCTCGAGCTGCTGCACAAAGCAAGCCTTGACACCGGCATGCCGGTCGTGACAGAAATCACCAATCCCGCGCACATCGAGCAGTTTATCGGCAAATGCGACTGCTTCCAGGTGGGCGCGCGCAACATGCAGAACTTTGAGCTTTTGAAGGAGCTGGGCAAAACGAAAATCCCGGTGCTGCTCAAGCGCGGCTTTGCGAACACAATCGAGGAATTCCTGATGAGCGCCGAATACGTAATGGCGGGCGGCAATAGCAATGTGATCCTGTGCGAACGCGGTATCCGGACCTATGAAACCTACACCCGCAACACACTCGACATTTCGGCGGTGCCGGTTCTGAAGCGCATCAGCCATCTGCCGGTTGTGGTAGATCCGTCCCACGCGGCGGGCATTTACTGGATGGTGCGCCCGCTGGCACGCGCGGCGGTGGCGGCAGGCGCGGACGGCCTGATTATCGAGGTGCACAACGACCCGGCGCGGGCGCTTTCGGACGGGGCGCAGTCCCTGACCTATGAATCCTTCGCGGAAACCATGCCCGAATTGCGCCAGCTCGCCCTGGCGGTCGGCCGCGAGCTGTAACCCGAAACTAAAACAGTGTTATTTTGAAACGAGATAAACCGGAGGTTTTTCCTATGGATTTGAAAACCCTGACCCTGAACGGCTCCGCCGGGCAGTCGGATATCTTCATCCGGCGCGGCCTGCTGGACGAGGCGGCAAACCGCTGCCTGTCGGTTTTTGCCCCCAGCCGCGTGCACATTGTGTCGGATACCAATGTTGCGCCCATTTACCTGGACCGGCTTTCTAAGCAGTTTTCCCTGCCGGTTTTCACGACCGTAATCCCCGCCGGCGAGGAGCACAAGCGGCTTTCCACGGTGGAGGGCATTTACCATGACATGCTCTCGGCGGGCATGACCCGCAAGGATTTGCTAATTGCCCTCGGCGGCGGCGTTGTCGGCGACATCACCGGCTTTGCGGCGTCCTCTTTCCTGCGCGGCGTTCCGCTCTGCCAGATTCCGACTACGCTGCTCGCGCAGGTCGATTCCTCGGTCGGCGGCAAAACCGGCGTGGACCTTCCCGAGGGAAAAAACCTGGTCGGGGCGTTCTACCAGCCGCGCCTGGTGCTGATTGACCCCGATTTGCTTTCCACCCTCCCCGCCGAAACCTACACGGATGGCATGGCGGAGGTCATCAAGTATGGCTGTATCGCTAACCGCAGGATTCTTGACATGATTTCCCATGATGATATCGAAAAGATTGTTTATCAGTGTGTGAAAATCAAACGCGATGTGGTGCAGGAGGACGAGCATGACACCGGGCTGCGCATGATTTTGAACTTCGGCCACACCATCGGCCACGCCTGCGAAAAGCTGGAAAACTATACCGGGCTGACCCACGGGCAGGCGGTTGCCATCGGCATGGCTGCGGCAATGCGGCTGTCCAACGCGCTGGGCACGACCAAGGATCTCTCCGGGCGGCTGACCGAAATCCTGCAAAAAACCGGCCTGCCGACCGAGCTGCGGCACGGCCGCGAGGAAATCTATCAGGCGCTGCTGTCCGACAAAAAGAAATTCGGCAGCACAGTCAATTTCATCCTGGTACGCGAGTTCGGCAAAGCCGATATTGTCCCGATTGAAGCCGGGCAGCTGCACGAATTACTCCTGCAAATCTAATCTCATAAAAATATTATAAAAGGAGGCTCCCTACATGGGCTCTGTATGGGGAAACGCACTGAAAATCTCCATCTTTGGCGAGTCGCACGGCGGCGGCATCGGCGTGGTGCTGGACGGCTACCCGGCGGGCATCCCCTTTGACGAGGGCTTTGTGCTCTCCGAAATGGCGCGCCGCGCACCTGGGAAAAACAAACAATCCACCGCCCGCCGCGAGGCCGACCTGCCGCGCATCCTGTCGGGCGTTTACAACGGTCATTCGGCGGGCACGCCCATTTGCGCCGTCATTGAAAATACCGACACCCGCTCGGGCGACTATAAGGATTTCACCGACCAGCCGCGCCCCGGCCACGCCGATTACACCGGCGCAGTCCGCTACGGCGGCTGGAACGACCCGCGCGGCGGCGGGCACTTCTCCGGGCGGCTGACTGCCCCGCTGGTGTTTGCGGGCGCGATGTGCAAGCTGTTCCTGAAAAACAAAGGCATTACGGTCGGCGCGCATATCCAGTCCATTGCCCAGATTCAGGATACGCCCTTCGATGATGTCGAGCTGACCACGGAAACGCTCGAAGCGCTCCGCCTGCGCCCCTACCCCATCCAGAACCCGCGCGCGGAGGAAGCCATGCTTGCTGCCATCGAGGAAGCACGGCTGGACGGCGATTCGGTCGGCGGCGTGATTGAATGCGCGGCGCTCGCCCTGCCCGCCGGGCTTGGCTCGCCCATGCTGGACACCGTTGAGGGGCGGCTGGCGTCGCTGCTGTTTTCCGTGCCCGCGGTCAAGGGCGTAGAGTTCGGCGCGGGCTTTGCCTTTGCCGGGCTGCGCGGCTCACACGCGAACGACCCCTATTATCAAGACACGTCGGGCGCGGTGCGCACCGAAACCAACAATAACGGCGGCATCCTGGGCGGCATCACCAGCGGGATGCCCCTGCTGTTCCGCGCCGCCATCAAGCCGACCCCATCCATTTCGCGGCGGCAGGAAACGCTGAATTTACAGACCGGCGCGGTCGAGCCGTTTACTGTTAAGGGCCGGCATGACCCGTGCATTGTCACCCGCGCCGCGCCGGTGATAGAAGCCGCGTGCGCCGTGGCGCTGGCCGACCTGTACCTGGAGGGCTATGGCTATGCGCGAACTAAATGAAATCCGCCGTGACATCAACGCGGTAGACGAGCAGCTGCGCGAGCTGTTTCTAAAAAGGATGTCGTTAGCCTGCGAGGTCGCGGACTCCAAGGCCGAAACCGGTGACAGGATTTTCAAACCTGAGCGGGAAGCCGAAATCCTGGCCGCCCGCGCAAAAGGGTTAGAGCGCGGCATCCGTTTAAAATATGTTTCCCTGCTCGAAGCAATGATCCGCAAAAGCCGGGAATGCCAATATGCCGCCATGCTGGAACGCTTCCCGGAACGGTTCCCGCTTTCGCCGGAAACCGCCGCGCGCCCGGTACGCACGATGTTCTATCAGGGCGTGGAAGGCGCGTATGCCCATCAGGCGGCGCGGGCGCTGTTCCCGGATGCCTGCCACCAGAGCGTATCCACCTGGGACGAGGTGTTCCAGCTGGTGCACGACGGCAGGGCCGACATGGGCGTCGTCCCGGTCGAAAACACCACCGCCGGGGCGGTCAACGAGGTTTACGACCTGTTGCTGAAATACGACCTTTCGATTAACCGTTCCTATATCCAGCGGATTACCCACTGCCTTGCCGCGCCCGCCGGGGCGACGCTCGAAACAGTCAAGCGCGTCTGCTCCCACCCGCACGCCCTGCCGCAGTGTGCTTCCTTTATCAAGGCGCACGGCTACGCGCAGCAGCAGGAGCCGAACACCGCCATTGCCGCCGAAAAGGTCGCGGCAGCAAACGACCCCACCCTGGCCGCAATCTGCTCCCGCGAAGCCGCCGAGCGCAACGGCCTGACGGTTCTGTCCGAAGGCGTGAACGATATGGGCAGCAACGAGACACGCTTTATCGCGGTCAGCCCGCATTTGACCTCCCTCCCCGGCGACAACCGGGTTGAGATTTGCTTTTCCCTGCGCAATGAGGCCGGTTCGCTCGACTCCGTGCTGGCGATGCTCGCCGATTACGGTATTGACATGGTAGAAATCCATTCCCGCCCCATCAAAACCAGCCCGTGGGCATACATTTTTTACGTGGACTTTATCGGCGACCTGCTCCAGCCCGATGTCCG
Organism: uncultured Clostridia bacterium; assembly: GCA_910586575.1. Lineage (GTDB taxonomy): Bacteria > Bacillota > Clostridia > Oscillospirales > Butyricicoccaceae > QXXE01. The sequence continues at coordinate 9,994 of CAJUJQ010000009.1, forward strand.
CGCCCTGCTCTATCAGCTCTATGAGGAGCTGCCGTTTGTCAAGGTGCTCGGCAGCTACCGCGTAGATACAACGGAGGAACCCGCATGAAACTGACTGCTTCCGCCGGGCTGCACGGCTCGATTACCGTTCCCGGCGATAAATCCATCTCCCATCGCGCCGTAATGCTCGGCGCACTCGCCGACGGCGACACCCACATTTCCGGCTTTTTAATGGGGGAAGACTGCCTGTCCACCATCGACTGTTTCCGAAAAATGGGCGTGCCAATCGACTGCTCCGCGAAGGAGGTTGTCGTGCACGGTGTTGGGCTGCACGGCCTGCGGGAACCGGAGGGGCAGCTGTACACCGGCAACAGCGGGACGACAACCCGGTTGATTTCGGGCATCCTTGCCGCCCAGCCCTTCCCGGTGACGCTGACCGGCGACGCATCCATTGAAAAGCGCCCGATGGGGCGCATCATCACCCCTCTGCGCAAAATGGGCGCGGATATTGACGGCCGTGACGGCAAATTCTGCCCGCTGTCCATCCGCCCCGCCGCGCTGCACGGGATTACCTATGAAATGCCGGTAGCCTCCGCGCAGCTGAAAAGCGCCATCCTGCTCGCCGGACTGTACGCCGACGGGCCGACAGCCGTGATAGAACCCGCCCCCTCCCGCGACCACACCGAGCGGATGCTCCGGGCGCTGGGCGCGGCGGTCGAGTCCGACGGCTGCAAGGTCACCATCCACGCGCCGGACGCACTGCGCGCCTGTGATATCGAAGTCCCCGGCGACATTTCGTCCGCGGCGTTTTTCCTGGTGGCGGGCGCGATTGTCCCAGACAGTGAACTGACCATCCGCAATGTGGGAATGAACCCGACGCGTGACGGCGTTGTCGAGGTACTGCGCGCCATGGGGGCTGATTTGGCCGTTTCCAACGTGCGCGACAGCGCCGAGCCGGTCGCCGACCTGACCATCCGCAGCTCCAAGCTGCACGGCACCGAGATTTCGGGCGGCATGATTCCCCGCCTGATTGACGAGCTGCCGGTGCTGGCGGTTGCCGCCGCCTTCGCTGAGGGGGAAACGGTGATTCGCGATGCGCGGGAGCTGAAGGTTAAGGAATCAAACCGCATTGCGGCGATGGCTGCCGAGCTGAACCGCGCAGGCGCGGACTGTACCGAAACCGAGGACGGCATGATGCTCCGAGGCGGCAAGCCGCTGCACGGCGCGGCGTTTGAAAGCTACAACGACCACCGCGTTGCGATGAGCATGGCGGTACTCGCGCTGGCAGCGGCGGGTGAAAGTGAAATTTTGAACCCCGAAGTCGTCTCGATTTCCTACCCGGGTTTCTTTGACGCACTGCGGGCGATTGGAGGCTCAATATGGTACTGACAATGGAAGATTTCCGCACCTTTGAGCCGGTGCGTGATACCTTTGCCCTGTTCGGCTGGCCGGTGGAGCATACCATGTCTCCCACACTGCACGGGATGCTGTTCAGCCTGCTGGAAAAGGACGCCGATTATATCGCAGTCGCCGTCCCGGAGGACGGCCTTGCCGAAGCGCTCAAGCTGGCCGCGCAAAAGCTGTGCGGCATCAACCTGACCATCCCGCACAAAAAGGCGGTAATCCCTCTGCTGGACGAGGTGGATAAGGGTGCGCTCGACCTGGGCGCGGTGAACACGGTCGCGTTCCGCGACGGCAGGGCCATCGGCTATAATACCGATATTTTAGGCTTTGCCGAATCGCTGAAGAAAGACGGCATCAAGCTGCGCGGCAAAAAAACGCTGCTGCTGGGCTACGGCGGCGCGGCGGCAGGCATGGGCTACCACTGCGTGCGTGAAGGGGCGCACCTTTACATCACCGGGCGCAACCTGGAAAAGGCCGGGCTTTTGCGGGCGCATTTGCAGTCCTGCTTCCCGGCGGCAAAAATCGAGGCCGTCAGCCGCCGGAGAATCCCCAAGGACATCCAAATCATTGTCAACGGCACGCCGCTTGGCATGACCCCGCACGAGGAGAAAAAACCGCTGTATTTCCTGCCGCACAAGGTGGAATACCTGTTCGACGCAATCTATAACCCGCCGGTGACAGCACTCATGAAGCTAACCCACTCCCGTTCCCGCCACGCTGTCACCCGTGACGGCACTTTTATGCTCGTGATGCAGGGCGTCCACGCCGAAAAAATCTGGTTCGGCGCGCAGTTTACCGATATCCAGACCACCACCATCCTGCGGCGGGTGTATGGCATGATGGCGGCAAAGCGCCTGCACGAGGTCCACGGCAAGCGGAATATCGCGCTGTGCGGCTTCATGGGCGCGGGCAAGACCACCGCCGGGCGCAAGCTTGCGCGGATGTGCGGCATGGAATTCTATGACGCGGACGTTTACCTGGAAGAACGCGCGGGCAAGGCGATTTCGGAAATCTTCGCTGAGCAGGGGGAAGAAGCGTTCCGCAGGCTGGAAACCGACTGCCTCCGTGAGCTTGCCGCCAAGAAAAACTGTGTGATTGCGCTGGGCGGCGGCGCGGTGCTCCGCCCGGAAAACGTCGAAGCCATCAAGTCAAGCAGCTATCTCATCCATCTCGACACGCCGCTGGGGCGGATTATCAAAAACCTGTCCTATTCCACCAGCAGGCCGCTGCTGGAAAAGGGGGATAAAAACGCCGAAATCCGCAAGCTGTATCATGCCCGCAAGGATATTTACCGGTCAGTCGCGGATACGAGCGTGCGGTCGGTGAAGATTTCCACGCTGGTTGAGTCCATCATGAAATCGATCTGACCTTCCTTTTCATCATTATAAAAACGCTGTATTTCATCTTTCCGTTGGAACGGTGAAATACAGCGTTTTGTCCATTTTTTGAACAGTTTGATGTGGGTATCGTCTCTCCTCTTAATCCATCCTTCTGTCGCGGCGGCCCTCTGGGCTGCGGCGTTCCTCCTGCTCGCAGTAGGCGCAGCGGTAACGCCCGTTTGCCGAAAGATGGAAAATATGGTCGATTTCTTCCTCTACGCTCGTAATGCAGCGCGGGTTCCGGCAGCGGATGATGTTCACCAGCTTCTTTGGCCGGTCGAGCTTCTTCTTTTCAACAATCTCACCGTTCTGAATCACGTCAATCGTAACGTTCGGATCTAAATACCCCAGCACTTCCAGGTCGAGATCGATAACGCTTTCAATCTTGATAATATCCTTGTGCCCATACTTATCGGAACGCGCGTTGCGGATAATCGCCACGCAGCAATCCAGCCGGTCAAGCCGCGCCAGATGGTAAATCCGCATGCCCGTGCCCGCCTTGATGTGGTCAATGACCAGCCCGTTTTGTATGCTGTCAATATTCAACATTCTATTTCTCCAATCCCAGAAGCGTCATAATCAATGCCATTCTCACATATACTCCGTTTTGCGCCTGTTCAAAATAAGCCGCGCGCGGGTCGCCGTCCACGCTCAGCGCAATTTCATTGACGCGCGGCAGCGGATGCAGCACCGCCATATCCTCCTTGGCAAGCTTCATCTTCTCCGCTGTCAGGATATAGCTGTCCTTTAACCGGATGTAATCCTCTTCGTTGAAAAAACGCTCCCGCTGGACACGGGTCATATATAAGATATCAAGCGTCGGCATCGCGTTTTCCAGGCTGCGCACTTCCTCATACGCAATGCCGCGCGGCGCAATGGTTTCCGTGATGATATAATCCGGTACGCGCAGCTCCTCCGGGCTGATAAGCACAAAGCGGATGCCCTCCCAGCGCGAAAGCGCCATCATGAGCGAATGCACGGTGCGCCCGAATTTCAGGTCGCCGCACAGGCCGATGGTCAGCCCGCCGAGACGCCCCTTGCGCCTGCGGATAGTCATTAAGTCGGTCAGCGTCTGTGTCGGGTGCTGATGCCCGCCGTCGCCCGCGTTGATGACCGGGATCCGGCTGTAGCGCGCGGCGCGGAAGGGCGCGCCCTCCTTCGGGTGGCGCATGGCCGCAATATCGGCATAGCACGAAATCACACGGATGGTGTCGGCGACGCTTTCGCCCTTTGCCGCTGATGAAGAGTCCGCGCTTGAAAATCCGAGCACCGAGCCGCCAAGGTTGAGCATCGCGGCCTCGAATGAAAGCCGGGTGCGGGTGGACGGTTCGTAGAAAAGGGTTGCCAGCTTTTTATGGCGCGCAGCCTCCTGATAAGCGGCAGGGTCGGCTGCAATCGCATCGGCGAGGTCGAGAAGCTGTTCGGTCTCCTCCAATGTAAAATCAAGCGGGCCTATCAAATGACGCATAAAATTCCTCCTGAATACTTTTTACAATCCATTGTCCATTGCTTCCAGTATAACATAAAGCCAGCCAAAAGCCTACTTGTTTTTCACCTTTTCCCAGTAATTTTTTGCCGCCTGTTCGTTCTTGTTCGTGCCGTATGCGTAATAGGCTCTTCCACGCAGTGCGTCCGGCAGATACTGCTGCGCAACCCAATGGTTCGGGTAATCGTGCGGAAATTGATAGGTTCGGCCGCGCCCGAGCTTGGCGGCGCCCTGATAATGCGCGTCGCGCAGCCCGGCGGGGACATCGCCCACATTGCCGCCGCGCAAGTCCGCCAGCGCGCCCTCGATTGCCACGGCTGCGGAATTAGACTTCGGCGCGGTCGCAAGCAGCAGCGCGGCCTCGGCCAGCGGCAGCCGTGCCTCGGGCATGCCAAGCTGAAACGCCGCGTCCACGCAGGCTTTCACAATCGGCATGACCTGCGGATAGGCAAGCCCGACATCCTCGGCGGCAATCACCAGCAGGCGGCGGGCGGCGGACATCATGTCCCCACCCTCCAGCAGGCGGGCAAGGTAATGCACCGCCGCATCCGGGTCGGAACCGCGGATAGACTTATGAAAGGCGGACAGGATATCATAATGCCCGTCCCCGTCGCGGTCGAAACGCATATTCGAGCGCTGGGAAACCGCCTTTGCGTCCTCCAGCGTCACCGTACCACCATCGGCGGCGCCGCCGGTCAGCAGCTCCACAGCGTTGAGCGCCTTGCGCACATCGCCGCCGCAGTGCCCCGAAATGGCAGGGACAACACCGTCCTCGACGGATACGTCCCGGCCTTCCAGCGCCAAACGGAACGCACGTTCAACAGCGCGGCAAAGCTCGTCCGGCTCGACCGGTAAAAACTCAAAGACCGTGCAGCGGCTGAGCACCGCACCGTAAACATAGAAATACGGATTTTCGGTCGTGGAGGCAATCAAGGTGATTTTCCCCGATTCGATGCATTCCAGCAGGCTTTGCTGCTGCTTTTTATTGAAATATTGAATCTCATCCAGATAAACCAGCGCGCCGTTCGGGGCAAGGAAGGTATCCAGCTCGTCCACCACCGCGCGGATATCCTGAATGGATGCCGTGGTTGCGTTCAGCCGATAAAGCGTGCGCCGCGTCTGGCGGGCGATAATGGAAGCCACGGTCGTTTTGCCGATCCCGGAAGGCCCGTAAAAAATCATATTGGGGATTTGCCCGCTGTCGATGATACGCCGGAGAATGCCCCCTTTTTTCAATAGGCCGCGCTGCCCGACGACATCGTCCAAGCTCTGCGGCCTGATTTTATCTGCTAACGGCTGATACATACAGACCTCTTTCCCGCGATATTTTTTTCGTGCATTTTGTCGCGTCTTATGGTATTATAGCATCTGGGATATCATTTTACAATCCCATCTTGACTTTATCGATTTACAATCCCATCTTGACTTTATCGATTTAGCATGCTAAAATATCAATGTTCCATAATCCATTTCCATGAGGTGATTTTAAAATGAAGCTTTGGCAGGAAAAACTGCGCAAAATAGACCCCTACGTCCCCGGCGAGCAATCGGACGCGCCCGATCTCGTCAAACTCAACGCAAATGAAAACCCCTATCCCCCCTCCCCGCGCGTACAGGCGCTGTTGCAGCAGACGGATACTTCCGGCCTGCGGCTGTACCCGGACGCAAACGGACGGAACCTGCGCGGCGCACTCGCCCGCCACTTCAGGCTTTCCACCGATCAGGTTTTCCTGGGGAATGGTTCGGATGATGTGCTGGCGCTGGCGTTTCAGGCGTTTTTCGCTTCCGACCAGCCGATTTTGTTCCCGGATATCACCTATTCATTCTATCCGGTCTGGTGCAGCCTGCTGCGCGTGCCCTTTGAACGCGTCCCGCTGCGGGATGATTTCACCATCGACCCGCGCGCCTTCGACCGCCCGAACGGCGGTGTAATTTTCCCGAACCCGAACGCGCCAACCTCCCTCGGCGTGGGATTGGATGTAATTGAGGATATCTTGCGGCACAATCAGGACTGTATTGTCATTATCGATGAAGCCTATGTCGATTTCAGCACCTGCTCCTGCGTTTCGCTGCTCGGCAAATACGATAATCTGGTGATTGTACAGACGATGAGCAAATCCCGCTCCCTGGCGGGGCTGCGGATTGGCTACGCGCTCTGCTCCGCCGAGCTGGCTTCCGTTCTGGAAGCGGTCAAAAATTCGTATAATTCGTATACGATGGATTCCATCGCGCTTGCCTGCGGGACGGCCTCGGTCGAGGACGACGCCTATTTCCGCGAAACCTGCGCGAAAATTATCGCAACCCGTGACCGTTCCGCCGGGCAGCTGCGGGCGCTGGGCTTCACGGTGCTGCCGTCACAGACCAATTTCCTGTTCGCGACGCACCAAAGACGCCCCGCTGAGGAGATTTTCACCGCGCTGAAGGCACAAAATATCTTTGTGCGCTATTTCCGACAACCCAAAATCGACAATTATCTTCGCATTACCGTCGGCACGGACGCGGAAATGAACCGGTTCTTTACCGCGCTTGGTCAGATTCTGTAGGCAACCGAACAGGCGGCAGGATAATGCTTCCCGCCGCCTGCTTATCTGACCAATCGGCTCGTAAACCTCGCTGTCCAGGCTTTTTCAGCCACAAAAAACGTGTCCCGGGCGCGTCAGCTCATAAATCAAATGCTCCATCGGCTTACCACAATATATTTTACAAAAGCTGCCGGTTTGCCGCATGCCAAGACGCTCCGCAAGCCTTCTGGACGGGAGATTTTCCGGGCGGATTTCCGCAATCACCCGCCCTGCCCCCAGAACCTGAAACGCGTATTGCAGCAGCGCTTCCGCACCCTCCCGCGCGTAGCCCTGCCCCCAGAACCGTTTGTCAAAAATCCATCCAATCCCAAGCATCGGCTTGCCGTTGACATGCTCGGTCAGCAGCCCAGTCACCCCCGCAAGCGCACCGCCCTCCGTCTCCGCCGCCAGATAGCTATAGCCATCCGTCTCATAACGGCGTAAATTTTCCAGCAGCCATTCTGTTACCTCCCGCTCAGAAAAGGCGTGCTCCCAAGCGTACATGACTTCAATATCCTGCAAAATTGGCTGTAGCTTCGGCGCATCCGCCATTTCCAGCTGCCGCAGCCGGAGCCGCGCTGTAACCGGCCATTCCTTTTTCACAGGCTCCCCCCCCCTTTGCAAAACAGCCCATTTTTTATCGCAGCGCAACCATCTGCTCATACAGCAAAACATACTTTTTTTCAACCACACAGTTATCATGATAATGCCCGAAGAACCAGTTTTCAAACCGGCACTTCTGCCGTACCTCCTCCAGGAAATCGGTCAGCGATATCGCCGCTCCAAACCCCGCCGAAGTCCCCGCAAATGACCACATAGTCCTCTTTTGTCAGGCTGTCAAGTTCCGGGTACCCCCGCGTTCAAACCGGGAAAAATCGCCGTGGGTATCGCCGGTAATCATGATTTTCACGGTTTTCTCCTTTCTTCATATAAAATCCGCATCTTTTGGAATACATAGATTCCGACATTCCCGCGCTTCATCAACTACAATCAAGATGGAATACATACATTCCGGAAAGGGAAAGGAACAAGTTATGTCAGAACATATCAAGCAGGACCTCTCCATCGGCGAAAACCTCCGCGGCCTTCGCCGCAATGCGGGCCTGTCACAGGAGAAAGTCGCCGCAAAGCTTCAGCTGATGGGGCTTCCAGTCAGCCGGGAAATGATTTCGCAGATGGAGCTTGGACATTATAATATCCGGGTCAGCGTGCTGCTTGCGCTGAAAGAAGTTTATAATGCCACTTTTGATGATTTTTTCAACGGGCTTTCCCTGAAAATTTGATTCTCCTGATTCTAAAGAAAAAGCCCAATGACCGCATTGGAAACCAAAAAACCGCGCTCGGTCAGGCGGCAGCCCTCCGCGCCGCAGCAGGCCAGCCCATGCGGCTGCAAGGGACGGAGTACCCGCTCGACCGCTGAAAAATCCCCGAAGCGCCGCTCATAATCCGCGCGGCTAACCCCGTCGGCGGTGCGCAGCCGCAGCATCAGGTATTCGGCGCGCGCGTCAAAGCCATCCACCGTCTCTTCCGGGACAGGCGGCTCTCCCCGGAGAAACGCCGCCGCATCGCGGGGATACGCAAACCGCCGCCCCCGGTAAAAAGAATGCGCCGCCGCGCCAAAGCCAAGATACTCGGATAAATCCCAGTATTTCGCATTGTGGCGCGCGCGCCGTCCGGGACGGCAAAAGTTTGAAATTTCGTAGTGCTCAAAGCCCTCGCTTGCCAGCCTGCCGCAAAGGGCGAGATAGGTTTCCGCCTGCGCGTCGTCGTCTGGCAGGACGGGCTGCGCACGGTGCAGCGGCGTCCCCTCCTCCAGCTTCAAGCCGTAACAGGAAAGGTGCTCCGGGTGCAGCGCTAATACGGCTTCCACCGATTGCAGGAATTTTTCCGCAGTCTGTCCGGGCAAACCGTACATCAGGTCGAGCGCCAAATTATCAAAGCCGCAGGCCCGCGCCTGCCCGACCGCTTCCCGCGCCTGCGGGAAGGTGTGCCGCCTGCCGAGCAGCCGAAGCTCGTCCTCGTGCGCGGACTGGATGCCGATGGAAAGACGGTTGACGCCCGCCGCGCGCAGCCCCTCCAAAAGCGCCGCGTCCATGCTGTCCGGGTTGCATTCCACCGTAATTTCAGCATCCGGCACAAGCGGGAACCGTGCCCGCACCGCGTCCAGCACCGCCGCCAGCCGCGCGCCCCCCAGCAGCGATGGCGTTCCCCCACCGAAATAAACGGTATCCGCCGGTTCGGAAGGGAACGCCGCTATTTTTTTGCATAAAGCCGCCGTATAGGCATCCATCTGCGCCGCCGTGCCCGGAAACGAGTAAAAATCGCAGTAGCTGCACTTGGAGGCGCAGAACGGGATGTGCAGATAAATTCCAAGCATGCTCACTCTTCATCCAGCTTGAGGACTGCCATAAACGCCTCGGTCGGCAGCTGGACGGTGCCAAGGGTGCGCATTTTCTTTTTGCCCTCCTTCTGCTTTTCGAGCAGCTTCTTTTTGCGGGTGATGTCGCCGCCGTAGCACTTGGCGAGCACGTCCTTGCGCATGGCCTTGACCGTCTCGCGGGCGATGATTTTGCCGCCGATTGCCGCCTGCACCGGCACTTCAAACAGCTGGCGCGGGATGTTTTCCTTGAGCTTTTCGCAAATGCGGCGCGCGCGCCCATACGCCTTTTCCCGGTGCACGATGAAGGACAGCGCATCTACCTGGTCGCCGTTGAGCAGTAAATCGACCTTTACCAGATCGCTCGGCCGATAATCGCAGAATTCATAATCCAGCGAAGCGTAACCCTTGGTACGCGCCTTCAACGCGTCAAAAAAGTCGTAGATAATTTCATTGATCGGCATTTCATAGTGCAGCTCGACCAGCGTGCTGTCCAGATATTTCATATCCTTGAAAACGCTGCGGCGGTCCTGGCACATGGGCATGATATTGCCGACGTATTCCTGTGGGGTAATGATTGCCGCCTTTACAAAAGGCTCCCGTGCTTCGGCAATCTGGCCGGGGTCGGGATAATCGTGCGGGTTGTCCACCGAAACCTCGGCGCCGTCCGTTTTGATAATTTTGTAGACGACAGAAGGCAGGGTCGTCACCAAATCCAGGTCAAATTCCCGCTCCAAACGCTCCTGAATGATTTCCATGTGCAGCATTCCCAGAAAGCCGCAGCGAAAGCCGAACCCCAGCGCAATGGAGGATTCCGGCTCAAAGGACAGCGCCGCGTCATTGAGCTGCAATTTTTCGAGCGCGTCGCGAAGGTCGGGATACTTGGAGCCGTCCTCGGTATAGATACCGCAGTACACCATCGCCTGTGCCTTGCGGTATCCGGGGAGCGGCTCGGCGGCGGCGCGCGCGGCTTCGGTGACGGTATCGCCGACACGGGTGTCCGCCACGTTTTTAATGGACGCGGTGAAGTAGCCAACCTCACCCGCGGAAAGCCCCTTTTTCGGCAGCAGTCCGAGCGGCTGCATGGCGCCGCACTCAATCACCTGGAATTCCGCGCCGGTCGCCATCATCCTCACGCGGCTGCCCGGCTCGACGCGCCCGTCTATCAGGCGCATATAAACGATAACGCCCTTGTAGGGGTCGTACTGGCTGTCAAAAATCAGCGCGCGGAGCGGCGCTTCCGGGTCGCCCCCCGGCGCGGGAATGTCGCTGACAATGCGTTCCATAACATCATGAATATTGGTGCCGAGCTTGGCGGAAATCTCCGGGGAATCCATCGCCGGGATACCGATGATATCCTCAATTTCCTGCTTCGCGCGCTGCGGCTCGGCGGCAGGAAGGTCGATTTTGTTGATAATCGGCACAACCTCCAAATCGTGTTCCAGTGCAAGATAGGTGTTGCCCAGTGTCTGCGCCTCAATGCCCTGCGCGGCATCGACCACCAGCAATGCACCCTCACAGGCGGCGAGCGACCGCGAAACCTCGTAATTAAAGTCTACGTGGCCGGGGGTGTCAATCAGGTTCAGATGATAGGTTTCGCCGTCGTCGGCGTGGTAGTCCATGGAAACCGCACGCGCTTTAATGGTAATACCGCGTTCGCGTTCCAAATCCATATTGTCGAGCAGCTGCTCCTCCATTTCGCGCTGTGCGACCGCCTCGCATTGCTCTAGAATGCGGTCGGCTAAGGTTGATTTGCCGTGGTCAATATGCGCGATAATCGAAAAATTCCGAATTTTGGTTTGTTCGTTCACGTTGACGCTCCTTCTGTATAAGGGAATGATTTGTTAAGTGGTATTATACCATAATTGGAGGAATAAGACAAGATGCTTGTTGTACAGCGGAACGCCTTTTCCGCACAAAAGCCAGCCCGAAGGCTGGCCTTTGTGTTTGAAGCATTGTTTTCCATTCATTACTCGCTGATAATCCCATCCAGCTGACGGAGCAGGGATGCAAACTCACCGTAAGACATTGCGTTCTTGGGAAAGAACCTGCCATCCTGCCTGCCGCTGATGACGCCGTTGCCGCAGAGCATATGCACGGCTTCTTTCGCGAAACCGCCGATATCGCCGCTGTCAACGAACGTCTTAGGCGCAGCGTCAAATGCGAAGCCGCGCAGCTGCAAATAGCGGTACAGGACAACCGCCGCCTGCTCGCGGGTAATTGCGCTGTCCGGCACAAACCATTGACGCTTGATACCGGAAATAATGCCGCTGTCCGTCGCCCAGTTGATGTAAGGCGCAAACCAGTCGTCCGGATATACGTCGCGGAAATGGGCTTCCGGGGCATTGAGACCAGCATCTACCAGCCGGCCCAGCGCACCGACAAAGTCACCGCGGGTGATTGCCGCGTCCTGACCCTGCATGTCGCTGCCGAACAGGCCAAGGGACTGCGCCCAGTCAATATTTGCGTCTGCCCAGTGGGAAACCACAGGCTCGGGACGGATTGCGGGAATCCAGCCTTTTTCGGGCGCGGGCTGCGCCTTGGAGGGTTCACGCCGAGCAACAGGGGCTGGTTCCGGCTCCGGTTCTGGCTCCGGTTCCGGTTCCGGCTCCGGTTCTGGCTCCGGTTCCGGTTCCGGCTCCGGTTCTGGCTCCGGCTCCGGTTCTGGTTCCGGTTCTGGTTCCGGCTCCGGTTCAGGTTCCGGCTCCGGCTCAGGTTCCGGCTCCGGCTCAGGTTCTGGTTCCGGCTCAGGTTCTGGTTCCGGCTCAGGTTCTGGTTCCGGCTCCGGTTCTGGTTCCGGCTCCGGTGCAGCCCGAACCACTGGCGCTGCCGGTGCGGATACCGTTACTTCCCCGAAATCGTCAAAGTCCTTGGCATAGTTGCGGTAAACGTGGCCCGGCTGATGCGCCGCCGCGCCTTCAAAGCTGCCCTTATCCCAATCAGACAGGGTGTTCCAGGTTTTGACCGTACCGGCGGTCAGAACGTACTCGTTCAGTACCGGGACGCTGGATTCCGTGCTGTTCAGGTCAGAAACAAAGGTCGTCTTGACACGGGCGTATTTCGCCGCGCCCATACCGGATAGGTCAGCGGTATTCCTGCCGCTGGAAAGGGAAATCTCCTTTTCTTCCTTCACGGTACTGCCGTCGTCCGAGGTCTGTACAACCGCCTTGATGGACGCCTGTCCAGCAAACACGGCGTCATAAGCCAAAGTCGCCGGTGCGGCGGTGATTTCCGTCCATTCGGTGGTATGGGTGCCGGTGGTGTCAATATTCTCATTCTCGAAATCAAGCCAGATTTTCAGGCTGGAGGCCGAAGCTCCTGCTTCTGTCGGATTGGCGCGGACGGCGGTGTTTTCCTCCTCGGAAATTTTGGCCGTATAGAAACGAACCTGAGAAATCGCCCCCGGCAGCATGGTGTGGTACATGCCACGGTTGCGCTTGGTTTGCAGGGTATTCTTAAAGCCAAGACCGATATAGAGCGGCTCGCCGTCCCAGGTCTTGATGGGCGCGGTAAACGCGGGCTTGTCTACATGCGCGCTGTGCAGCTCGTTCTGATAAGAGTCGCCGCCGGTCGCAAAGTCAAACGCGCTGACATACTGCACCCACGTATCCTTCTTGATGCCTGCGGCGTCGTCGCTGCCGTCATTCCAGCTAAACTCACCGTTGTCGTCCAGCAGGCAGACGCCGTAAGTGACCTTGCCGGTCTCACGGACTGCCATACGGAACATGTACGGCGTGCCCCAGCCAAGGCCGATTCCCTTGACCATGAGCGGGTTGTGGTCAGGGATTGCGCCCTTGCCGTCGAGGTCAACATACTGTTCGATCAGCTCGGAAACGCCGCCCTTGGTCGTGCCCTTGCTCGGGAGATTCGCCCAAACCATGCCGGTCATCGCATCATCCGGCAGATAGCCGCCGTTGTCGGGAACCTCGATGTAATCGCGCAGGCCGTCCAAAATCAGGGTCTGCCGGCCGTTATCATCGGTGCCAAACTCGGGCTGGCCATGGATATACGCGTTGTTGCCGCTGCCCGACTTGTCGCGGACGACAGGCATACCCTGAATGGAGCCTTCGATATAGACCGTCTGCGGCTCGGCGTTGCCGATGGTAACCTCATATTCGCCCGCCTTGTCAAAGCGGTACGCAAACTCGGCAGTGCTGGTCTCACCGGAAGCAAGCTTGTATTCCTTGCTGTCAATGGTCTGACCATCCACCTTAAACTCTGCGACCGCTGTGCCTGCGTCGTTGCCGATGTTGACGACATCTGCCTTGATATGCAGGATATTGCTGGAAAGGTCACTGACCTCGCCGTCGCCCAGCTTGGTACGGATATTGGTGTAATCATATGTCGCAGCGCGGTATTCGACATTGACCGTCGTGGTCACGTCAGCCAGCTTGAGCGTATGCGCGCCCAGCTCGGACATGCGCAGCGTGCTGGTCAGCGTCTCGGACGCGCCCGGCTCCAGGGTCACAATACCGTCCTCAAACTGGTACAGGTACCGCATGGTACCGTTGTCCTCGACCGGGATAACTGCCGCCGCAAGGCCTTTGCCATTGTTGGTCACGGTCGCGGTTACGGTCACATCTCCGTTATAAAGGACAGACGACGGCTGGATGGAAATATCCGACCAGCTGAGCATCTGCTTGTCGGTTGCCAGGATGGTGGTATTGGCAAGCTTGGATTCCTTGCCTTCGCCCTCCGCGCCGTAGTTCTCGACGGTCAGGACACCTTCGCCCGGCTTGCAGGAGATGTAGAAGAAGTCGCCCTTCTTATTGTATGTACGCGCGTCCTGATGGGTCAGGTAAACCGTACCCGCGCCAACCTCCGGATTGGAGGAAACCGCACGCGCATAGCTGTGCGTATGGCCCGACAGGAGCAAATCCACGTTGCCTGGCTCGATCACGTCCGGGATGTAACGCTTGGTGTAGGCATCCGATACCGGATGATGCATGAAGATGATACGGAATTCCGCATTCTTTGCCGCGTCGCTTTGCAGGTCGGTTTTGAGCCAATCCATCGAATCGCTGATGCGCTGGATGGTACCGGAATCCGCCTGCTGCCCGGTGGCCTCAGAATTCATCTGGAACAGGCCCCACGGGTTGGAATTCATGGTGATGATATGCAGATTGCCGTAATTGAGCGAGCTGTCGCCCTCAACCTTTGCGCCATATTCCTCATCCTGCACCGAATAAATGTAGGTGTCGAAATAAATGCCGCCCTGGTCATGGTTGCCGCTGGCGTAAACGACCGGGTAGGAATGGATAAAATCATTATCCACCTTTGCCTGAAGCCAGAAGCTGAACTGCTCGGCCTGCGCGCCGGTACCCTCGACAATATCGCCGCAGTGCAGCATAATGTCCGGGTCATAATCCTTGACCGCCGCGTCCAGCTCAGCGCGGGTCGCAAAGATATGCGAATCAGACAGCGAGACAATCCGGATGGCCTCCGGGTGATCGCTCAGCGTGCGGAAGCTTGCCTTACAGCTTTCGCCGCCGTCCAGCTTGACCTCGTAATAATAACGGGTCCCCGGCTGAAGGTTTTCCAGCTTGTAGTGGTAAAGGTTCATCCGCTTGCCCTGAAAATCGGGTGCGTCCGCGTTGACCTCTACCGCGATGGGTTCAGAGAGTGCATTTTCATCAGTGCCATAGGCAATGGTTGCCGAAACCGCTTCGGTGCTTTCCCATACGACGACCATGCTGTCGGTCTTTGGAGCCAGCAGGTACGGGCCGTTCTGGAAAACGGGGCCTGCGTCATTCGCCGCGCCCGCAGCCGGGGCCATAGCGAATATCATAACGACTGCCAGCAGGAGTGAGCAGAAGCGCTTAAATTGCTTACGCATTTCTTTTTGTTCTCCTCTCTTTTCCGGATGGAATAATTTTGTCCTTTTCGCGAAAAATACGAATCATAATGCCCCCTTTCTTGTAATCCAGACGAAGATTTAGTATATTTTCGCAATTTTGACGCAAATATTATAGCACCTAACAAGTATCCGTTTCAATGTGCGTTTCCCCAAAGAAATACAAACATTTTTGTAAGATATCACAAAAATTTAACGAAAACGTTCTCAAACCTCCTAAAAAATGTATTTTCCTGTTCGTGCTTTGTGCATTTTTCGGGAAATCCAGGCCTTTTTCCGTCCTTTCCCCTGTCAATCCGCTGTTGAGAACGTGTTTCCTTATCCTTAACCATTTTCGTATTCCCGTGAAAACAGCTTTTTTGCCCCCCCTTTCGTCAAAACTCACAAAAACACAGATTTCCAAAAGCTTCCAAAACAAAACGGGAGGGGCAAGCCCCTCCCCTGCAACCAATCGACTCTGAAATCATTGACGCACCGTCCGGTTTCCGGGCAAACCCAATAAGGAACTGTGAATCAATCAATTGTGACAAGCGCGCCGCAGATTCTTTCGCCAGACAAGGCGCGTTCCCGCAGGCAGGCTGACGCCTGTTCAGGAAACCGGGCGCAGTATGGGAAGATGCAAGCGATTTCCACAAGTTATTTTTGAACAGTTCCTAAATGCGTCAGCCTTTAACGGCTTCAAGCCTAATAATCCATCCGCACCCGCAGCTCGCCGTTTTCATAGCCCCAGCCGGAAAGCTTCCTGCGGCTCAGCCGGTCGGGCAGATGGAAACGCCGTGTCTCATTGCGGAACGACAGCACCAAATCACTGCCCTCCCTGCACACCTGCAATTCCGATTCCACAGCATACGGAAGGCGTACCACAAACACGCGCGTACCATTTTCCTCCTCCATCCGGAACGCCTGCTCTTGGCAAAACACCGCGTCCGGCTCATCCTCCGCGTACAGCTGCCCCGCGACCTGTTCCAGCAGCGGGATGCCGCGCAGCTCCTCGGGCAGCAGCTCCAACTGAAACCGTTTCTGCCCCGGGAAGCTTTCCCGCGCAAGCCGAAGGTTGGCCTCCTGCACTGCGGCCCAGCCCGCAAAGCTGCCAGCCAGCGCTTCCTCGGGGTAAATCTTGTTAAGATATACCGCGTCCATGCCGAAATCATACACTTGCAGCCAGGTATAGCTCCGCCTCGCCTCGTCCACCACAATCCGCTCGGGCGTCATCACAAGGCGCATGCTGGTCACTGAGCGGTCACGGAGAATACCTTGCAGCCGGTCGAGCTGCTTGACCAGCAAATCAAATTCCTCGAACACAACATCGCGCGGCTTAGGCACGGTCGTCGCCCGCGAAATCAGCGAACCCAGCGCGTTATTCATCCCGCGCACTGCGGGCAGCAGCGCGTCCGACAGCACGCTCAGCCGCTCCGGGTAGCGCAGCAGCGAGAGTGTTTCCCCGGTCGGCGCGCAGTCCACAACCATTACGTCATACCGCCCCTCTTCGCAGAAATCCAAAATACGCAGCATGGAAAACAATTCCTCCAAACCGGGGAACAACAGCACCTCGTCGGCTTCTATCCCGCCATTCGCCCTGCCGGAAATGATTTCCTTCAAATAGTCGCGCATATTGCCCCACGCCCTGCGGCCTTCCTCCATAGGGTCGATTTCCATCGCGTCCAGATTGTCCATCACCGCGCGCGCCTTGCCGTTCAGGGGCAGTTCCAGCGAATCGCCCAGGCTGTGTGCCTGGTCGGTGCTCATGACCAGGGTTTTTCGTCCCAGCTGCGCAAGCCGGACGGCGGTTGCGGCGGCGATACTGGTTTTGCCGACACCGCCTTTGCCGGTATAAATCAGGATTCTCACTGCGGTTCCCCCTCTCCTTCGGCATCCCTCATGCGGAAGGCCACGCACAGCACCCCGTCCGCCAGCCCGTATTCCACAGCCGCCGCACCACGCAGCACATCGGGCAGCGGGATACAGCGGACGGTATTCTGTACCCGGATGTACAAATCCGTACCCCGGCATTCCGCTGTGACTTCGTCCGCCGCGCCGGGCAGGCGCAGACGCAGACGGTAGCCGCCGTCAACCACTTCGTAGGTTTCGTTCTCCGAATGGACACGCACCGCAAACAGCTCCGGCGATTCGGGAAGCGCCGCGCTGAGCCGCTCCACCGCCGCCATCCCCCGCACCTCCTCCGGGTACCAGGGCAGCCGCATAACCGGATATCCAACAAAAACCCTTCCCAACTCGTCCAGGTATTGCTGCTGAATCTCCCGCCAGCGCATCAGAAACGGATTGTCCGGCATCTCTCCCAAAACACGGTTGATATAAACGCCGTCCACCTGATACCCGTACAGGCTCAGGTGCATAAAGCTGCGCTTGGTTTCCTCGACGACCATTTTTTCCGGCATACACACCAGCCGCACCGAGCAGCTGCTGCCGTCCTTGAGCAGCTCCTGAAGCGCCAGCAACGACTGGTGCAGGCGTTCAACCTCGTTCATCGCCTTGCGGCCGGGCAGCTTCACCCGGTATTTCGCACGCGCCGCCGGAGCCATCACCCGGACGGCAAATTTCCCGACCGGGTAGAATTTCTCCATATACCAGGCAAGCAGCTCAGGGAATTTCAGCAGCGAGAGCGTTTCCCCGGTGGGCGCGCAGTCTACCAGGATCCGCTCATATTCCCCGCTTTCAAACAACTTGCCAATCTTGAGCAGGGAAAACAGCGTGTCAAACCCCGGAATCGGAAAGCTTCCATCCGCCGCCCCGGCGGCAAAGCCTACCCCCGCAAGCAAGTCCCCCAGCGCTTGGCTGACGTTCGGGAATTCCTGCCGCATCAGCCGGTACGGGTCCAGCTCAAGCAGCCATAAGTTTTCCTGAACCTCTTTCGCAGTACCGCCGACCGTGGTTTGGAACACGTCTCCCAGATTATGCGCCATATCCGCGCTGACCAGCAGCGTACGGCAGCCCTCCCGCGCCGACCGGACAGCGTGGGCGGCAGCAACGCTGGTTTTTCCCACGCCGCCCTTTCCTGTAAAAATCATCATCCGCGCCACCGGCGCACCTCCTACATCTATATAAGAATGAGCCACGCCAAAGGGGAATCCCCTTTGAAGTGGCCCAAGTGGAAAGAAATGGGGGGAAGGATCAACCCTGACGGAAGGAAACGCCTGTCCCGCTCTGGGGGTGATGCCACTCCTGGACAATCCTGCCATGTGAAAGCACGCGGCATGTGCCGCACTCCAGGCAGCCCAAATGGGAAAAGCTCAATTTCCCGTCAATATACTTATAGCATTCCGCCGGACAGGCCAGCAGCAGCTTGTTGATTTCGTCCATGTCGGTACAGGTAAGGTCCACCTTGATATGGGAATATTCCTCATCTGTATGGAACAGGTCGAGGCCCAGCTTGTCATCAACTGTCATTTTCCTCATATTCAGAACGCCTCCAATACCGTTGTCACCAGGTTCATCAGCTCGGTCGCACTGGTGCGCCGCGCGATGGCATCCACCATATACATAATAATGTTCATGCCGGGCTTGCCGTCCACCGTGAACACCTTGCCCGCGATATCATCGCACAAGGCGGGCAGCCCCTCGAAGATTTCCCTGCGGCTGAGCATGGTCGGGAAGCCCTTGAAGGAGTTCAAATCCCGCATAATAAAGCTGTAATCGAGCGCCTTTTTGTAGTCCGCCAGCACCGCCGCGCTAAAATCACCCAGCTCGTGCGCCTTGAGGACGGTTTCCGCCGCCAGACGGCCCGACTCGATCGCAAAGTCCATGCCGCGCACGGTAAAGCCCAGGTTCACGCAGAAGCCCGCCGCGTCGCCGGTCACCAGCACGCCGTCCCGGTACAGCTCGGGCACCATGTGGATGCCCTCCTCGGGTACCAGATGGCCGGAATACTCAATCAGTTCGCCGTCCTCCAGATAGGGCGCAATGGACGGATGCGCCTTGAAGCGTTCGAGCATCTGCGGAACTGAAAGCTCCGAGTGCCCGATGTCGCTCAGCGTCGCAACCACGCCAATCGAAATGGTGTCCTTGTTGGTATACAGGAAGCCGCCGCCGAAGCCGCCCGCCGTCGGGTCGCCTGCGGACAGCCACGCCATGCCCTCTCCCTGTGTCAGCCCGAACCGCTGGTTAATCACATCCTCGCTCAGACGGATGGTTTCCTTTGCGCCAACTGCCACCTGATGGGGTTCCAACTCCTTTTTCATGCCGATCTGCTGCGCCAGCAGCGAGTTTACGCCGTCCGCCAGGATGACGACATCCGCGTACATTTCCTCACCGTCCGCGTTGATGCCGACGACCTTGCCGTCCTGCACAATCAGCTCGTCAACCACGAACCCGGTCGCGATTTCGGCGCCCGCTTCCTCGGCCTTTTCCGCCAGCCACTGGTCGAATTTCGCGTGCAGCACGGTATAGGACGCGCACTCCGGCGCGGCGCTCAGCTTGGCTGAGCCGAAGCCGATATCCAGCGAGCCGTCTGCGCTCATCAGCGAAACCCGCTCTTTCGTCACGCGGCGCTCGATGGGCGCTTCTTCCGCGAAGTTCGGGATAATCTTTTCCAGGCTGTGGCCATACAGGCGGCCGCCCGTCATATTCTTTGCGCCGCAGTAGTCGCCGCGCTCTATCACGAGTACCTCCAAGCCGGCCCGGGCCAGGACAATTGCCGCCGAACATCCGGCAAGCCCGCCGCCTACGATAATGGCGTCAAATTTTTCCTCGCTCATAAGGTTCCTCCTTCATCTTACTAATTCGTACCGTCCGCCTGCGGGCGGGACGGGGGGATTGAAACCCGCTGTTTCAACCGATATCCATAATGGTCAGGCACACCCCAAAACCAGGACGCACGCGCCAAACATCCGGCTTTCCGCCTGCACGCCGGTCATCCCGACCTCACGGAACAGCGCTTCCAGCGCGTCCCGCCGCAGGAACCGCTCCGTAGATTCATACAGCCAGCGGTAGCAGGCCGCGTCGCGCCGCCCGCCGCCGATCAGCGGCATCAAATATCGGAAATAAAGGCGGTAAAAGGGGCGTATCAGCCAGTTATCCGGCACAAAGGAATCCAGGCAGTACACCATGCCGCCCGGCTGCACCACGCGGCGCATTTCCCGCAGCACCCTGCCATAGTCCGCAGTATTCCGCAGACCGAAGGAAATGCACGCCGCCGCAAATTGACCATCCTCCCCGGGAAGCGCCAGCGCGCTGCCGCGCAGGAAGCGGACATTCCCCAGGTCCCTGCCCCTGCTTTCCGCCACTTGCAGCATGGCGGGGGAGAAGTCAAGGCCGGTTACGGTCAAATCGCTTCGCAGCCGCGCGGTTTCCAGCGCAATGTCACCGGTGCCGCAGCATACGTCCAGCACCTGCGCGCCGGGTGGGGTCAGGCCTGCCAGACGGTGGGTCAGCATCCGTTTCCAGCGCCGGTGCAGCCCCAGGCTGATGCGCGCGTTGGCGCGGTCATACCCTCCTGAAATCTGTTCAAAAATGCTGTAAACCCGTTTTTCTGTCGTATCCATTACCGCACCCCCGCCAACAGTGACACCGCCAACGCGGCAACATACGCCCCGTTCCCGAGCAGGTTTGCCGCCGTGATACCCTTCATCTGACGGATGCGGTTTTCCGGTTCCAGCCGGAAGCCCAGCAGCGCCCGGAAGCATCGCCAGCAAAGCGCCAGCAGCAGCGTCCCTATCAGCCCAGGCATGCCGAGCAGCAGCACCGGCAGCACCGCCAGCAGCAGCAGCCACAGCACCGACTGTGCCCGGTACAGCACCACCGTGCTTTCCCTGCCAAGCAGGGCGGGCAGCGTGCGGCGGGCCGCGCGGCGGTCCTTTTCCACATCGCAGCCGTTGTTGGTCATCATAATCAGCGAAATGCCAAGGATCAGGGGCAGGCTCCAAACCAGCACCGCCGGGTGCCATTTGCCGTCCGCACAGCCCGCAATTCCCAGGGGAATCAACCCGCCCATGACAACGCCGGAAATCAGCTCCCCAAGCGGCAGGTAGGAAATCGGCAGCGGCCCGGCGGAGTAAAGCACCACCACCGCCGCACCGGCCAAACCAACCAGCAGCGGCACTGCGCCTGTGCAGCACGCCAAGCCGAGCGCACCGCCCGCCGCAAGGAACGCCAGCCCCAGCCAAAACGCGCTTTTCGGGTTTAGATTCTCATAAATCAGTACAGCATCGGAGGCCTCCAGCGGGTCCTCCGCGCTGTCCGTCCCTTTCATATAGTCATAATAATCGTTCAGCGTATTGACCGCGCTTTGCAGCAAGATACACGCTGTTGTTAAGGCAAATGCCTTTATAACGCTGAGCGGGTAGCCCCGCACCCAGCAATAGCAGACGCCGAACAGCGCCGGACAGGCCGAAGCAGCCCACGTCCGGGGGTTCGCCAGCCAGAGCGCCTGCCGCGCGGTCATGAATCCTTTGTCAGCGTTTCCCAAGTGCGTACCACATCCTTCTCAGCTCCCGCGCCGGCTCACAGTCCTCCAGGGTATCCAGCATCACTTCACCGACTGCAAGACAGCTGTGGATTTCCGCCCAGGCAGCCTCTACGCCGCCGAGCCGGATGACTTCCCGCTCCATCTGACGAATTTCCAGGTCGGTCAGGGCGCGTTCCCGGTTCTCGCGCATCAACGGCAGGAGCGACGCCCGCCCTTCAGCCGATTGGAGCGCCAGCAGCACTGGCAGGGTGTAAATCCCTTCCCGGAAATCCTGATGGGTTTCCTTTCCGGCCTCCCGCCGGGAAGCGCCGAAGTCGAGCAAATCGTCCCGCAGCTGGAACACGATGCCGAGCGACTCCCCGAAGCGTTCCAGCCGGTCAACCACCGCCCCGGTACACCCCGCTTCCGCCGCGCCGATACCGCACGCCGTCCGGAACAGGGCAGCGGTCTTGCCGCGGATGTTCGTATAGTAGTCCTCCGCCGTCACATCCTCGCAGAAGCGGCACTGTGCCTGACCGATTTCGCCGATGCACATTTCCTCCATCGCCTGCGCAAGGCGCTCAACCGCGTCGTTCATGCCTTCTCTTGCCCCCCAGCACAACACGCGGGAAATCAGGAAATCCCCGGCGTAGACTGCCGCGTCCTTGCCGTAGCGCCCCTGCACCGACGGCCTGCCGCGCCGAATGGGCGCATCGTCAATAATGTCATCATGAATCAGGGACGCCAGATGGGTCAGCTCGACCATTGCCGCCAGGACGCAAAGCCGCTCCTGCTGCTCATAAGCATCCGGCCCGAGCGCCGCGCACCGCAGCAGCAGGCGCCCCCGCAGCAGCTTGCCCGAGGAACCGAGCGCATCTTCCAGCACGCCCCCCGTCCGCGTGTGCGGAACCGGGCTGGCGGCAATTTTCCGGATAAAATACCGCACCTGATCGACCGCCGTCTCTTCCGCCGCAACGCGGATCTCTTTCGCCGTCATGCTCTCTCTCCTCTCCTGTTTGTGCTGTAAATGGGATTACCTTTACACCAGCCCGCGCTTTTCCGCGATGATTTCCGCGGTGTGCTTGACCGTAATGCCTTCCACGCCGTGCGCGTCCAGGCCGCCCCGGATCTGCATCATGCAGCCTGGGCAGTCCACGGCTACCACGTCGGCCCCCGTATCCTGAATATGCTGGATTTTCTTTTCCAGGATGGGCTTTGCGATTTCGGGATACAGCACGCTGTAGGTGCCGCCGAAGCCGCAGCAATTGTCGTGCTCTTCCATTTCGACCAGCTCGACGCCGGGGGTACGGGTCAGCAGCTCACGCTGCTCGCAGGTCACGCCCAGGCTCCGGCACAGGTGGCAGGAATCGTGATATGTCACCTTCATGGCCTTGCTGTCGCCCTCCTCGGCAACGCCGCCCAGGTCATAGAACAGCTTACAGAAATCAAAGGTTTTGTTCGCCAGCTCGGTCGCGCGCTGGTGCATCTCCGTGCCTTCCTCAAAGAAGGTGGGGTACTCCCTGAGCTGGTGCGTGCAGGACGGGCAAGCCGACACAATATAATCGTACTTTTCGGCTTCCATCGCCTCAATATTGATTTCGGCCTCACGTGCGCCGTTCTCGCGGTCGCCCATGTTGGACGCCGGACAGCCGCAGCACGCCTGTCCCATCGGGAAATCGACCAGCCAGCCAATCGAATTGAGGTCGGCAATCACGTCCCGCGCCAAATCGGTATAAACGAAATCGAGCAGGCAGCCCGCAAACATGGCAATCGTCCCCTTGGGGTTCGGCACATCCTGTTTGATGGTCGGGAAAATATCGCGGAACGGCACCTGCGCGATATTCGGGAAGCTGCGCCCCTCGGTCAGCCCGGACAGGAACAGCGGCAGGTGGCGGATCATCGGCTGGCCCTTGGTAAACGGCCCCTGCGCGACCGACGCAATGCGCAGCATGGAATGGAACAGCTTGCGGTCGCTCACCGCGTCGAGCGCAAATTTCTTGATGGCATTCGGGTGCTCCTCCACGCTCTTTTCACGCAGCTTCATAATCATTTCGGGGATTTGCAGCCCGCCGCCGCAGACCTCCTTGCAGCGCCCGCATTGCAGGCAGATGCTTTGAATCTGCTCGGCGCGCTCCTCGGAAACCAGGAAGTGTGTCAGCAGCGTGCCGATGCCGCCGGTGTACACCTTGGAGCCGTACACATGCCCGCCGACCAGCGCGAACGCGGGGCAGACATCCAGGCAGGCACCGCAGCGGATGCAGTCGAAAATCTGCCGGAACTCCGGCTCGGCAAGGATTTCACGGCGTCCGGGGTCGTCCAAAATGACCGCATAAAAGTCCTTTTTCTGCTTCTCGTCGGTTTCCTTGTTGACCGTTACTTCACTCGCACCGGTGTACATGGAAATATAGGAGGTAATCCGCTGGCCCGTGCCGTTGCGGGGCAGCGCCTTGAAGATATGGCGGGCATCGGAGAAGGATTTGACCAGCTTCTCAATGCCGAAAATGTAAAGGTGGATCGGGGGCAGCGTGCCCACCATACGGCCATTGCCCTCGTTCGACATGGTGAACACGGTGCCGGTCTCGGCAACCGCGACATTCGCGCCCGAAACGCCCATGTCGGCATGGATAAAGCGCTCACGCATCACTTTGCGGGCGGTTTTGACCTCCTCCGCAATCACCGGCTCATTCTTTTCCTTGGTGTAGTCGGTGAACAGGTCGGCGACCTCCTCTTTATTCAGATGGAGCGCGGGCATTACCATGTGAACCGGCGTGTTGCCCTCCAGCGCGATGATGAACTCGCCGAGGTCGGTTTCCTGTACCAGCACGCCGTCCCCGGAGAGGACACTGTTAAAATGGATTTCCTCGGAGGCCATCGACTTGGACTTGACGATGCTCTTAACGCCCTTTTCCCGCACCAGATCCCGGATATATTCCATCGCCTGGTCGGGGCTGGTGGCATGAAACACGTGCCCGCCGCGCTTTTCACAGTTGGCGGTGAATTCCTCAATCAGCTCGTCGATGTGCCCGGCGGCGTAGGACTTGACCTCTTTGATTTTCTCGCGCACGGCAGGGAAATCAATGCCCTCATAGGCTTTCTCGCGCTTAGCCGGATAGGTTTTGCAGAAGGTACCCAGGGTTTTATTGAGCGTATGGTTATCCAGCGCCAACCGGATTTCCTGCTTCAGATCTTCGCTAGCCATTTTTTCCCTCCTCTTCCTTATTCATCATCCACGACAACCGCCGTGAGCCGGATGGGACCGTGTACGCCGACCGTAGTAACGCATTCGATATCCGCCGTGCGGCTCGGCCCGGTCATGAAACCGATAAAGTTCGGCAGCTCCGGCAGCCCGCTGAGCAGGTCGAACATATCGTCATACTGCTCCACAATCGCAGAGCCTTTGATGACGCCAACATAGAACTCGGACGCGGTCGCGATAATCCGCTCGTCCGCGCCGTCATGCCCCTGCACCAGTGTCCCCAGCTCGGCAATGCCGTACTGGTTTTCCGAAACGCCGCCCCGCGCGGCCTCGGCGTGCAGGCGGATATGGTCGGTGTAAACCTCCATGCCCGCCGCCCGCAGCGCCCCGGCGACATCGGCTTCCTGAAGCAGCGGCGTCTCCTTGACGCAGGCATCCTGTATGCCCGCTTCCCGGAACACGCCAGCAATTGCCTGCCCCAGCCCCTGCTTGGAGGTGCGCACACAGCCGCCGTTCACCGCTTCCAAATTCTTGGCGAATTTGTCATAGATCGCATCTGTCATTTTACTCATAGAATCGCCCCTTTCGATCTCCTTTTTCCTATATTGGGGTAAAAGAAATATGCCTGCCCATTCCATAAACAAACAACCGTCAGGCAGGCATATACCGCCAGAAAATGCGCGGGCGTTTTTTATGCTTTGCGCGCCTTAAACGCAGCGGTCAGCGCCGGGACAACCTCGTTCAGGTTGCCGACGATACCGAAGTCCGCCGCTTCAAAAATCGGCGCGTCCGCATCCCTATTGATTGCGACAACCGTGTCCGCGCCCGAAATGCCGGCAAGGTGCTGGATAGCGCCCGAAATGCCGATTGCAAAGTAAATTTTCGGGGCGACCGTCTTGCCGGACTGGCCGACCTGATGCGCGTGCGGCATCCAGCCCGCGTCTACGACCGCGCGGCTGCATCCGACGGTTGCGCCCAGCTCCGCCGCAAGCTCTTCCAGAATCTTAAAGTTCTCGGCAGAACCGACGCCGCGGCCGCCGGAAACGATGATTTCGGCTTCCTCCAGGTTGACCGCCTCGGCCACCTCGTTGACGCGCTCGACCAGCGTGGTGTGGATTTCCTCGGGGGAAGTATGGATTTCCTCGCGGATCACCTCACCCGTGCGGCTCTCATCGTAAGCGCCCTTCTTGAACACGCCGGGGCGTACCGTGCCCATCTGCGGACGGTGCTCGGGACACATAATAACCGCCATCAGGTTGCCGCCAAAGGTCGGGCGGGTCCACGCGATGTTGCCGGTTTCCTCGTCGATATCAATCGCCGTACAGTCGGCTGTCAAGCCGGTTTTCAGGCGGCAGGAAACGCGCGGCCCCAGGTCGCGCCCGTTGTTGGTCGCGCCCAGCATCAGGGTTTCCGGCTTGTACTTCTCGACCAGCGCGGTCAGCGCCTTCGCGAAAGCGTCGGTCGTGTAATACTCGTACTCCGGCCCGTCTACGATAATCGCGGAATCCGCGCCGTAGCAGATCGCGTCCTTCGCCGCCTGCTCGATGTCCTTGCCGATGACCACGGCAACCAGCGGGCAGCCCTTCTGCTCGGCCAGCGGCTTAGCGGCGGTAACCAGCTCATAGCCGACGTTCTTCGCCTTGCCGCACTCGGTTTCAATGAATACCCACATATTTTTGTAATCGTTCAGATTGCCCATGTCCAACCCCTCCTTATAACAGCTTCGCATCGTCAAGCAGCTTGACCACCTGCGCCGCAGCCTCGGCTGCTTCCAGGCCTTCCAGCTTGACGCCGTTCTTCTCACGTACCGGCGTGAAGGTTTTCTTTACCCGCGTCGGCGAACCGTGCAGGCCGCACTGGGTGGTGTCGATTGCCGGGATTTCGGCCTCGGTCAGCACCGGGATCGCCTTCTTCTTCGCCGCCATCTTGCTCTTGATGGTGGGGTAACGCGGCTCATAGGGCAGCTTGACTACAGTCACGACTGCCGGGAGCTGGGTAGAAATGATATCGTAGCCCGCATCAAACTCACGCTTGACCTGGATTCCGCCGTCCTTGGCGGTGATGTCGAGCGCATAGGTAACCTGGGGCAGGCCAAGATGCTCAGCAATTTCAGGGCCGACCTGTGCGGTATCGCCGTCGGTCGCCTGCTTGCCGCAGAGAATCAGGTCAAATTTCAGCCCTTCCTTTTCCTCGACCGCCTTGATGGCTTCGGAAAGGATATAGCTGGTCGCCAGGGTATCCGAACCGCCAAACGCGCGGCTGGAAATCAGATAACCGCCGTCCGCGCCGACTGCCAGGCAGGACTTGATGGCTTCCTTCGCCTGCTCGGGGCCCATCGTCAGGACAATCAGCTTGCCGCCCAGTTCTTCCTTCAGCCGCACACCAACCTCCTGCGCGTAGGTATCAAAGGGGTTCACGATGCTCGGGACACCCGCGCGCACCAGCGTATGGGTGACCGGATCGACCTTGATTTCAGTGGTATCAGGCACCTGTTTGACGCAAACACAAATATTCATAGAACTTGCACCTCCTGTTTTGAAATGCCGCACCCCCCTCGGGGAGCCGCGCGGCATACTGACAACGTTTCTTCCGGTTTCCTCCCGGAGCTTCCGGATGGGCGAAGCGGCCTTTCCTGCTTACGGCACGCATACCGCCGGGATTCCCGAACCCCGGCATATGCGTACCGTAAGCCGGTTTTATGCCCCGCTTCCGGCTTTGGGCACGCGGCCCGCTTTTCTGTCTCCTCCTTTTCTCTTCTCTCTCTTTGGGAAATGGCTTTGGCATGGATGGCATGTTTCGCTGCTGACCCCGGCGGAAAGGCGGGATGCACGGTTTCGCGCGCCGCGCAGCCGCTGTTTACCGCCGGTCAATACCATTTAGGGTATTGCGTTTATAGTCCCAGCAGAGTGCCCGCGTAGCAGACAATCCCTGCTAAAACGACGTAAAGTAAGAAATAACGCATGACGCCGCTCAGGATTTTGCTTTCCGAGCCGACCGCGCCAATCGCGCCCGCGCCGATGGCGATCCCCTGCGGGCAGACCATCTTGCCGATGCCTGCGCCCATGACATTCGCCGCAGCCAGCCAGGTGGGGCTTAAACCGAGGGTCATGGCGGTTTCGCTTT
Source organism: uncultured Clostridia bacterium (assembly GCA_910586575.1). Taxonomy (GTDB): domain Bacteria; phylum Bacillota; class Clostridia; order Oscillospirales; family Butyricicoccaceae; genus QXXE01. The sequence goes on from CAJUJQ010000009.1 coordinate 37,753, forward strand.
GCAGCCCGCCGAACAGCACGTTTGTCGAAGTACCAGAGCCGGTGACGAACGCACCCAGCGCGCCAATCAGCGGCGCAAACAGCGGATAGAACCCGCCGGTTACAGCAACCAGGAATTTTGCGATATCGGAAATCATGCCGCTGTAGCTCATAATTTTCGCGGTCGCCAGCACCGAGCAGATGGTCAGGATGGTTTTCCAATACTGCTTCATGGTCGCGCCAAAAACGCCCAGCATCTGCCCGGCAGACGCGCCCTGGATGAAACCGCCGATCATCGCCGCCAGAAAAATCATCACGCCGGGTGTGTTAATCCAGCTAAAGGTCAGCGTGCCGCCGCCCTCCCCGGCGTAAACGACCACGCTGCTTTTGAAGCCCGCAATCGCGTTATGGATGGGCGGGACAAGCGTCGAGGTCAGCGTGAGCAGCAGGAAAATCAGGATGAACGAGCTCCACGCCTTGACGCCCTCACCCACGGTGAGGCTGCCCTTGCTGCCCGAGGCCCCTTCGATATTGTAGGACTCGTCCGGCTTGGGCGGGAACAGCTTGATTGCCAGCAGCATGCAGCCCATGGAGCAGATGGAACCGATAATATCGGGAAGCTCCGGCCCGAGCAGCTGCGCGGTGATGTACCACGGCACCACGAAGGATACCGAAGCAATCAGGGTCAGCGGAATCATGCCCTTAAAGGCTTTCATCCCCCGCCCGCAGATAAACACCATCAGGAACGGTGAAATAAAGGTAAGCAGGCACTGGATCAGCGCGATATTGCCCGATAGCGCCAGCTGTTCGGTACCGCTGACCGTAGCCAGCGTCACGGTCGGGACGCCGACCGAGCCGAACGCCGTCGGCGTGGAGTTGACGACCAGACACCCGAGCACCGAGCTGATCGGGTCAAGGCCGATGCCCACCAGCATGGAAGCCGGGATGGCGACCGCCGTACCGAAGCCCGCCATGCCTTCCATAAAGTTGCCGAAGCCCCAGCCGATGATGAGCGCCAGCACGCGCTTGTCACGCGAAACGCCCGCGAGCATCTTCTTAATCTGCTCCATCGCGCCGGTTTTCAGCGTCAGGTTGTAGGTAAAGAGCGCCGCGATAATAACGAGGCAGATCGGCCACAGCGCGTTGAGGACGCCCTCAAGCGCCGCGGTCAGGGTGTTGGTGATGCTCAGCTTCCAGCCGGCCACCGCCACAACCGCAGAAACCAGGAACGCGATGACACACGCCTTGTGCCCGGCCATTTTCAGTCCGCTGAGCGCCGCAATCAACCAAAGGATTGGAAGCATTGCAAGGATAAATTTCAAAAACAACATTCTTTCCACCGCCTTATTGATTTGCAATGAGGGTTTCCCGCTGCCGCCCTGTGCAGCAGCGTCGGGCTTCCGCCCTTATCGGTCGAACCAATCCTCACGATGCACCCCGCAATTGATACGACCAATCCTTTTCTTTAATTCTACTTTATCACGTTTTTTCAAAAATGCAAGCCCCTTTTTTATTTTCTCCCATTCCTACAAAAATTAGACAATTCTTTGTACTTGTTTCACAAAAATGATTCTTTTCTCAATTTATTATGGACATTTTGACGAAAAAGCGTATAATGATATTGAAAGCGTTGCGTCCCATGATTCTTTGGCGCGGTTTCGTCAGGGCTGGGTCCCCGTCCTGTTTCCGCTCGATTGGGTAGAACCAGTTTTCTCAAAATAGTTCCTACCAAATGCTGCTCCGCCGGAAGTCTGCGCACGCCAAAAACCGCTGCTCTCGCAAAGCAGCGGTCATCAGGCACCGCGGTTCAGGGATATTGGAACAGCCCCCTTACCGCAGCATTTCTTCTTTGATTGAGGCGTCAACGGTTTCAAAATGTGCCATAAGCGCGTGTGCCGCGGCACTGTGGTCATGGGCAGCCAGCGCTTGCGCCAGCTGCCCATGTGCTGCATGGAGCTTCTCCATTTGCTCCTCGTTCTGGCTGATGCGCCGGTACATGGTGCTGATAAAATCCTCGACGGTTGCCATCATCGCGCTGAACAGCGCTTTAATCAGGCGGTTCCCGGAGGCTTCGCACAGCAGGCGGTGGAACTCCAAATCGTACCGGGATGCCTTTTCGGCGTCCGGTTTCTGCCGCATCAACTCTACCAGCTCCTGCAAGCGGGCGGTCTGCTTGGGCAGGATGCGCTCGGCGGCAAGCCAGGCGGTTTCACACTCGAGCGCACATCTCATCTGGCTGATTTGTAAGTAATTCGTTTCCCCAAGCGCCAACATCATACGCAGGCTCTCGCCCACGTTTTTCTCGAAATCGCAGGTGACAAAGTTGCCCGCGCCCTGTGTGCTGGAAATAAACCCCAGCATGCTCAGCGTCCGGATTGTCTCGCGCACCGAGTTGCGGCTGACCCCAAGGGACTCGGCCAGCTCCCGCTCGGGCGGCAGGCGCTCCCCACGCTTGAGACTCCCGCACCATACTTCATCTTTGATATACTGAACGACCTTTTCATAGGCGCGTTCACTTTTTTCTGTTTTTTCGCTCATCAAATCGACTCCTTTTTTCCAATGCCTTGTTTGATAATTGGAAGTGCGGCCGGCGATGATGGATTTTCCCGCCAATCAAGGCAAATCTCCGCAGGAATCCTGTCGGATTTTAAGAAAATTTAACGCAGAGTGGCGGGAAAAGGCCCACCGATGGGCGTGCGGACAATTATCAACCTAGTGCTCCATCCGGACAGAAATCAAAGTCGTCCTCGGGCTGGATTTCCGCATGGCTGCGTTATCGTCCTTGGCAGGCGTCAGCCCGCCTGCGTCCTCTGTCTGGCCCTTCGAAAATCCCGCTCCAAGCCCAACTCCCATTTCTAACCGGATGGATCACTAGTTTCAGCATTATATCATTTTCCACTCACTTTCGCAAGCCCTCTCCTTCATTCGTTTACCACGTTGAAAGATATACGCCAAAAAAGCCATAGCGACGGTTCCCGCAGCGTCGCTATGGCTTTCCCTTTTCAAGTAATCCCAAACCCCGGATACCGGAGCGGCGTTTCCCACCGCCCCGGGGATGCTTCAGGGCTTTTCAAAAATCATCTGCGCCTTTGCCACAAATTGCTTTTGGGGCATTCCCTTAATACTTGGAATCGTAACCTGCGGCGGTGCCCATATCGAAATCATTGGTGCGCTCACGTTTGGCTGGCCTTGCCGTGGACAGGCCGGTACCGCCCTCCACCTTCAGGGTGAAGTGGCTCATCAGCTGGTCAAGCAGCTGCGCCTGGCCGGAAAGCTCCTCGCTCGCCGCCGCCGTTTCCTGGCTGGTCGCGGAGTTGGTCTGTACCACTGCGGAAATCTGCTCGATGCCCTCGTTGATCTGCGCCATGGATTCGGCCTGATGCTCGCTTGCGGTTGCGATTTCGCTCATCATGGATACCGCGCCCTCGGTCAGCTCACGGGTCTTTTCCAGCGCCTCGGAAACATCGTCCACATAGCTGCTGCCCTTCTGCACGGCGGAAATTGCGTTCTCGATACGCGCCTGTGTCGCCTTGGAAGCCTCGTCGGACTTGGACGCCAGGTTGCGCACCTCGTCCGCCACGACCGCGAAGCCCTTGCCCGCCGAACCGGCACGCGCCGCCTCGACCGCCGCGTTCAGCGCCAGGATATTGGTCTGGAACGCAATGTTGCTGATGGTATCGATAATCTGGCGAACCTCCTCGGCGGAAGCCTTGATTTCTTCCATTGCGGCAACCATGCTCTCCATGCGCTCGCCGCACACGCCGACCTGTGCGCCCGCCTGGCCGGACAGATCACGCGAGGACTTCGCCAGCTTGGCGTTCTCGATTGCGCCCCGGCTGATTTCGGACACGGTTGCGGAAAGCTCCTCGACCGCGCTTGCCTGCTCGGTCGCGCCCTGTGCCAGCGCCTGTGCGCTGTTGGAAACCTGGTCGGAATTCTCCGAAACCTGGTCGGCAGACTGCTGAATCTGCGTGAGCGTATCGCTCAGGCTGGAATTGATTTTCCGGATCGCCTCCAGTACGGGCTGGAGGTCGCCGACATAGGCTGCGCTGTCACGGCTGCGAATGTTATAGTTGCCGTCCGCCATTTCGCCGAGCAGGAATTCGATATCATGAATCACCGAGGTCAGGTCCTCTACCACCAACTTGGAGGCCTCGACCATTTCACCGATTTCGTCCTCGCTGTCAATGCTCGGCAGCGGAGAATGCAAATCGCCGTGTGCCAGCGCCTGCAAACGCCTGACGCAGTCGCCAAGCGGCAGCGCGATATCCTTCGCAAGCCTGCGGGAAATCATAACGCCCAGCACCAGCGCCAGCAGAATCAGCATGACAACCACAATGCGCGCAATCATCGTCTTTTGCGCGGTGTCGTTCTGAAGGGTGCGCCCCTGTGTAATCTTCATCTGCATCAGGCGGCCCAGGTTGACGTAAATTTCCTGATAGTAAGGATCCAGCTCGTTGCGCAGGCTCTCCTGCGCGCCGTTCACCTTGGCGTAATCGTCCGCCGTAATCGCGCCGACAATTTCCTTGCCGAGCTTATTTGCCAGCGTTTGGTAATTATTCCAGGCGCTTTCCGCAGCGTTGTAATAACCCTTTGCCTCATCAGTCACAAGCTGTTTCTTAATGTCAGCCATATAAGTATTGATAATCTGGATATTTTCATCCAGCTGCGCACGCGCGTCATCGCGATACCCTGCGTCAATAAACCCAACGGAATCATGCACCACGCGATCCAGCTGCGCGGCTGTGCTCATAACAATGCCGACGCTCCCCTGTGCAAAGCCGTAATGCTCCAGCCCCTCATGGTATGCCTGCTGCACGCTGCCCAGCAGGACAACGCTGACAATCCCCGAGATGCTGGCCAGCAGTGAAACAGAAAGCACCGCCGACATGATCTTCTCCCTTACTCTGAGCTTTTTCAATTTCATAGTCACGCTCTCCTTAAACTCAAACATATTTTTGGTGGAAGTTCCGGAAGATACAGCCGGGGAACGGACTGTACCTCCGCTATAAAAAAGACGAAATCCGCCCCCTTTACCTGTCTTTTGCCCTTCCGGCACACCTGCCCGCAGTACTTCACCGCCGACGCTTTTGAAAGCCAAGGGCAATACCTTCTTTATTTATATCGGCATTTCCCTTAAAAAAGTAAACGCCTGATTCTATACTCGCGAATGAAAAGATTTGCCGTATTCACCCACCCTGCCCGCCATC
>CAJUJQ010000010.1 GCA_910586575.1 uncultured Clostridia bacterium
GCGAAAATCCCGCTCCAAGCCCAAGTCCGCTTTCTGACTGGATGGAGCACTAGGGCAACCGGGGAGCGGGAAGCGCTGCTTGGCCGGCTGGCCGACGCGCTGGAGCACGCCGGGGAAGGGCCGGAGCGGCTTGCCGTGCTGCACGCCTGTTTAGCGGCATTCGGGAAAGAAACGCCGGAACAATGGGGAATATGGGATTCCGGAGGAGGAGGAGGATCTGGCGCGGTGAGACGCAAAAAGGCAGTGGACCTGTGCCGCTGCCTTTTTAGGGTATCGATTTAGTTGCTGCTGTGCGGGATAAACGGAAGGAGCGCTGCCGCAAGGCCGCTCGCGGGCATGGTTTGCAGCCAGACTCGGCCCGGTCCGGTTACAATGGTATTGAACAGCCCTTCCCCGCCGAATAACGCATTTTTAATGCCCTTGACCGATTGGATATCGATGGAACAGGTGATATCGCACATGGCGAGGTAGCCGGTATCCACAACAATTTGCTGGCGGGACGCAAGCTCATAACAGACGACATGGCCGTCGATTTCGACGAAGGCGATCCCGTGCCCGGAAAGCTTCTGCATAATGAACCCTTCCCCGCCGAAAAAGCCCGCCCCGGCGGATTTCTGGAAAAAAACCGATAGTTCAACCCCGGCTTCCGACGCGAGGAAACCGGATTTCTGCACCACGACCTCATGGCCGGGGGAGATCTCCACCGCCCGGATGGAGCCGGGGAAGCTGGCCGCAAAAGCGATTTGCCCTTCGCCGCCCTGCGCGGTATAGACGTTCTGGAACATGGACTCCCCGCTGAACATGCGCCCGAAAGCACGGCCAAGCCCGCCGCCGGCGTTGGTTTCCATCTTCATATTGGGGGACATCCAGCACATCGAGCCGCGCTCGGTAATCATGCGTTCGCCGGACGCAAGCGTGCACTGTACAACCGGCATTGGTTCGCCGAGAATTTGATATTTCATCCTTGACACCTCTCTTCCAGTTTATTATACCACGTTTTGCGCGTGTTGGCAAGGCGGTATTCCGGTCAGAGGTCCTCCCGCAGCTCCCCCGCCAGCTTGGCGAGGGCTTTTTTTTCAATGCGGGAAATGTAGGAGCGGGAAATCCCCAGCTTTTTGGCAATCTCCCGCTGTGTGACGCTCTCCCCGCCATAAAGCCCGTACCGCGCGATGATAATTTCCTTTTCGCGGTCGTCCAGCAGGCGGTCGATGCTTTCATAAACCCGTTTATAGTGGTCGTTGTCGTCGATGCGTTCGAGGTCGCGGTCCTCACAGCTGATGGTGTCGAGCAGCGCCAGTGAGCCGCCTTCGCCGTCGCTGTCCAGCGTTTCGTTCAGCGAGATGTCCCCCGCCGATTTGCGCATGGAGCGGAAATACATCAGGATTTCATTTTCAATGCACCGGGCGGCATAGGTTGCGAGGCGGGCATTCTTTTCGGGCTTAAAGGTGCTGACCGCCTTAATCAGCCCAATGGTGCCAATGGAAATCAGGTCGTCCTGGTCGGCGGGGTCGGCGTAATATTTTTTGACGATATGCGCGACAAGGCGCAGGTTGTGCTCGACAAGCTTGTTGCGGGCGTCCTGGTCCCCGGCGTGGAATTTTTCGAGGTACTCGGCTTCCTCCTGCGCCGACAGCGGCTTGGGGAACGCGCCGCCGCTGCCCTGTACCCGTAAAATGAAGTAGGATGCGTGCATGAGCAGCAGCGGCAAAAGGGAAAGGAACATATGGTGCACCTCCGGTCAGTGGTTTCAGAAAGGGCGGGGCCTTGCGGCCCGATACGTTCTAAAAGTATATGTACCGGGTGTGTGAAAAAGAAGCGCGGGAGGAGGCGCGCAGCCGCTCCCCCTGCCGCCGTAAAAATTCTGGGTGGAAAATTCCAAGGATTATGCTATAATGGATATACAGTCAAATATTTCAGGAGGATGGGGGAAATGCTGGCAGTTTTGTTAGCGGCATTGGAAGGCGAAGAAGACCGAAGCCTTTTGATAGAATTATATAAAAAATATCATGAAGAAATGGAGCAGTGCGCGATACATATTTTACGGGAACAGCATGACGCGGAGGACGCGGTGCAAAGTGCCTTTGTTCAGATAATCCGGCATTTTGAAAAGGTCCGCGGCATTCCCCGGGGGGAATTGCCATTTTGGCTGATTGCCATTGTAAAGAACGAATCGCTCATACTACTGCGGAAAAGAAAGGATTTTGTGGATTTGGAGCGTGTTGACGATTTCGCATGGCAGGCGGACTGCGCCCTGGGCTATCAGGAGCTTGTCGCATTGTTCCGGAAGCTGCCGGAAACCTACAGGGGCGTTTTGGAAATGAAAATGCTTCTGGGGTATTCTGATTCAGAAATCGCCGCGCGTTTCGGCATTTCGGAAACGGCGGTGAGCACGAGGGTCAGCCGTGGGCGCGCACTGCTGCGGGAGATTGTCCAAAAGGAGGGTTTCTGCTTATGACAGACCGGGAGCTGGATCAATTGCTGAAACAGGTGCTGCTGGACGCGGTCAAACTGGATATGGAAGAGATTGCGGAAACAGATGCTCTGTTTGGCCCCTCCGTCCGCTACCAAAGGCAGATGGCCGCAATGCAGCGGGACCCATTGAAATGGATGCGGAAAAAAACGCGGTCGTTCTGGAAACACATCCTCCGGCAGGCCGCTATGGTATTATTGGTCTTGTCGATTGGGTTCGGCTGCCTGATGGCAGCAGTGCCGTCCGCAAGGGCGGCGGTTGTCCAATGGTTCATAGAATGGTATGACACCTATCTTGTGTATCGATATGGCGGGGAGCTTTCTGCTGATGAATTACCAGAGTATGCGCTTACCTGGATACCGGAAGGGTATCAGGAAGTTCAAAGGAATAATTATTCAACTGGTGTGAGTATTGCATATCAAGACAGTAAAAATAATTTAATCTATTTTGATTATTGGAGAATTCATATGGGAGCTGTGAATGTAATCCAGGTTGAAAATGCGAATGTTTTTTCAGTAAATATAGATAATCATGAAGGTTTATATTTTGAATCAATGCATCCTGAGGATATGAATACTGTAACATGGGTGGATTCTAAATCAAATATACAATTTCAAATTGACGCAAACGCAAGCAAAATTGACATTTTGCACATGGCGAACAGCTGTGATTTGGTTAAAGTTAACAAAAAATAAATTTCTTACAAATCTTTGTGAGAAACCTGCCTGCTTAATCATTTATATATTAGAGTCGGAAATTCCAGTATACCAAAATAAAGGAGGTGGTTTTATGTACAATCGCATTTTAAGGGCCATCGGGATAGTTGTACTTATAAGCGTCTTTTTTGTTCCAGCATTAGCAATTGAACCGCGAGCGGAGTCTGCTAAACCGAGTCTTAGCTTTAATGGGACAACGGCAGTATGCTCTGCGCTATGTAAAGGCAACCGCACATCGGATGATATAGATGTCACGTTGACACTTTACCAGGGTCGTAATTATATTGATTCCTGGAGTGAGTCCGATACGGGTATATTGTCTTTTGAAGGCAAGTGCCGGGCTGTATCCGGAAAATCGTACAAGCTGACGCTTGAGTATTCCGTCAATGGGAAAAAGATGCCGTCAGTATCCGTGACGGGCGTTTGTCCGTGAATTTGAGAAGGAGAGAATTCATATGAGAAAAATTCTAAGCATGATTATGACATTAGTTGTTGTTTTTCCCTGTGTGGAAATGCATTTGCTGCAGAAGATATTAATTTGTTAGAAGAGATGAGTTGTGAGGCATCGGATAACATTGATATAAGCAGCAACATTGAAGCGGAGGGGATCGAGGATGCGGAGAATGAAATTATTTCGCAAGCATCTACAACCGACTCGCTCGAAGAGTTTGATTTTAGTAGGGAAGATCCCATTGATAAGTACGATTCCTATACAAAGAAACCCCTTAATGGAATTGAATATGTATATATTGGAAAGCTCAATTCATATAATTCAAAATATTCCTGGACACCTGATGACTTTAGATATGGTGGCTATATAAGAAGTTCTGAAACATATCATCATTATATGTTCACGAATGCGGATTACGGTGGAAAACTAAGCTCTAATGTTTTGACAGTATATGCTGATAAAGGGGTTAAATTCCGGGTCAAAAATGCGTTAGGTGAGTTAGTCGTTGATTCCGAAAAAGGACATGTTCCGGCAAAGGTTTCATATTATAATGTAGAGACCGTCAACGGTCATAACATATATTATGTTGAATTGAAACCGGCAAGTGTCAGCGAGAATAATTATATGATACAGCTCTCAAAAAAGGATTCCGCATCAACGCTTCACTATTCACTTTGGTATGGAAACCCGGTAATGAAGAGTGCAACAGCTCCGTTTAATGAACTTATCGAGCTGGTTACTAAGAGACCTTATACATCGAGTTCGAAATATGGTACTTTGTCTCCATATATGCCTAAAAAGGCATGGATTAGAAGCGTGAATGTGAAAAAAGATTCTGAGATGAGCCGGGGTTATCTTTTGGATGGTTATATCACACTTTTCGCTCCAGGGATGAGCAGTAATTCACAAGCATATAATATAAGTGAAAAAGAAGTTGTTTTTGACTTTGAGGTAAGTTCTGCCTCGGCGTATGAGGCATACGGGGATTACGATATGCAACATATAAGGTTGAAATGGAATCCTAATTTTGATGTACCGGTTACTTATCATTGCAGCTATGTGCTTACATTTAATTATGTGTATGCAATCGGAGCATAACTGCATAAGATTTCCCCGGCATTTTGCCGGGGAAACTCTAATTAGAATCGTCCAAAACAATGATACAATTTAGGGGAGGTTATTAATGATGAATATTATTTCTTGTACCGCTGGTGAAAGAAAAATTGAGCAACGAGAAATTCATAAACAGGAAGCATACGAAAATACAAAGCAAACGGAGAAAAAAGATACATATCAATTTGAATCCTGCTACGCAAATGATGGCAGGGGCTTCAAAAACATTAATGCAGCCATTGCAAATAAATTATCATACAAATATGATATTACAAATTTGAGCCGCAGAGAATATGGCAATCTGTTAAAAGAACTGCGTGATTCGGGTGTGATCTCTGATCAGGAATTCAGTATCGCATACGCGGGCAGTTTTTCAGGTGGCGCTGCTTTATCAAATAATGCAGAAGGATGGCCCACATGGCCGATGGGCGAAACAAAATGTGATTTTTTACAGCTTTTTGAACAGTGTGTGCAGCTGTGTGGGCAATTGACAAAAAATACCGCCAATATGAGAATTCAATCCGAAATAGATACCTATTCACATCTGCGCAGTGTGTTCGATAGGATTCAAAAGCCGTCAAATAAAGATGTGTCTCAGGAAATCAATGTTTCGGTGGAATCTAAGTCACAAAATGAACCTAAAACAGGAGAACAGAAAAAAATCGCAGAACTGGCGGAAAAGCTAAGGCAGGATAAAACCTTTATGACAGGTGAGACGAGGTGCTATCTCCATCATCCAGATGGAGAAAAGCTTGCTGTTTTGATTGCATCAAATGATGACGGACTTTTGGCTGGTATTGCAAAAAGTTTGTCGGTGAGTTTGTCCCAGGCAAAAAATATGCTTCTTTCATCCGACAAGGATGTCCGTATCCCCCCATTGATGGCACTTTACGGCGTGCTTGCAAAAAAGGCAAGGACAGAAGGGCTTTCTCAGGAAGAAACTCTTTTGGATGGAAACATAGAGCGTATGAATTTGGTCTGGCAGGGCACCTTTGACCAGCGTATGCAGCCGGTAAAAGATGCGATTGATTCGGCATTAAAAGAAGCGGGGATAGAACTTGACCAAATGAAATCATTTGAATTTCACCTTGACACTTCAAGTTTCCATTTCTCTGTAACGGGAGGAAATGAAGAAGAAAACGCATTGATTGAACAGGTTGTGAATGAGCACTGCGGGACGGCGGTTTCAGCGTTATATCAGCATCGGCGGGAGGATGGAAAATACAACGCATGGATTGCGGAACAAATGATACCTGGCGAGCGGGCGGAGATTACAAAAAAATATGACATCGCTTCGGCATCTTCGGCATATGAGAAAAAAATGAAGAATCTCATGCTGGCTTATAACGCTTCCAGGGTAGACAACGACTTGAAAAAACGATATGGAATTCGTATCCATGACATTCAATATGTTGATAATAGAGGATTTGTTGGGAAAACGGATGATGCCGAGGATAAAATACGGGCAATCCGGCAGGAAATCCTAAAGTATTTTGGTGACGTCTATTTCTCTTTACTGATTGACGCGGCACAAATGAAGTGGGGGCATGATAAGGACATTGTTGAGATTGTGGATGGACGGACACGGGTAAAAAACATTGATGAAACGGGTGTAGCGCATCCGAGGGGGAACGGCGTTCCTGAAGAGCTTAACTTCGATACCCCGGTTTTTGATGAAGCCGTTTTCACGTTCACGAACGGGAGTTTTCAGGTTTCTTATATGTAACCACTCCCGTCAACTTAGGGCAAAACGGCTTTTCTGGCGATAGGAAATCCTTTATTCCGAGGAGGCTTCTGTGGAGGCGAACGGCCTGGCCGGATGGAGACAGGACGAGAGGCGATGTCCCGTCAAACTTGGGTTCTGAACAACCGAAAGTCTCCTTGAGCGCAGGGCAATATCCGTACCGTCGATGGCAATCAGGCGCATGCCCGCATAGGTGGGTGCGTCAGAGTTCTGCGGATGGATCTCCGCGATTCCATCCGCAAATTTTCTCACATACTCGGGATTCAGGTTGGCCCGCGCCTTGGAAAACGCCTGCCTGCTCACCGGATCTTCCTGGAGAAAATCATAGTAAGCATCAATTCCAAGCCGCAATGAGTCAACCAGTCGGCGCAGCAGGATACGCAGAAGATTCTGCGCGCCAAGCCTGCGTTTCCGGGGAAAAGCGGTTTGTTTGAAGCGTAAATCCTCACTGCTTTCACAGGTTTCGATCAGATGTCGGGACATTTTGAAAATCACATCTTTCAACGACATACCAGTTGCCACCTTTGGAATGAGCTGCTCTAAATGGACTCATTTCATGCTGGCATGCAACTGGTTTTGTCAATCCGCATATTGCGCAATTATTTTGCGTTATTATTGAAGAATTCGACAATGACTGCCTTAAGTTGACGGCAGTGGTATATTATTACAATCCGTCATACTGGAAGAACGATTCTCAGTATGATAGGATACTGTCGAAATACCACGTTAATTCGGTCCCGCTGCTGGTCAAAATGGTGGATGAAGAATATAGAGACGCCTATCAGTTTGACCCGGATGCAACTAAGGAGAACTTTCATGAAACGATTTTGGCCTACTATTACAGTATTGTCGATTTCCTGTCCACTGATGACCACTTCATTTGCGGCTAGTAACATTGAGCAAGTGAATCCTGAATGATGAAACAATTCAAATCACGACACCTCAAATCGAAGAATCGGTAATCCCTGAAAATTCTAATGCTGCTGATACTTCACAAGAAGAAACAGGCGATAATTTATTTACTGATGAAAATATCTTGGACGCATACCGTATGGTGTGCACATATATCGAGGATCTCGATATTAATGCAAGTATATCACTGGAAACATTTGTGGAGGAGTACGATAAGCATCAGTACGAGACGATTGATGATTATTGTAAATCATATTATGATATTCTTTCTCCCAATGAGGATGTTTTGCCGTACGTAAGTATAGATGATAGTGAAATACAATATACCGAATTAGCGGCCGTAAATATAGGACAAACTTACATGGATTCAGATGTACAGCCAGGAAATGTATATTACTATAGAGTTGCAGCATACAATTCATTAAAAACTACTGCTAAGGGCGGTGCGGTTAAATTACATCCAACATATGTTGAAATGCCAAGTGTTATTAGTGGAACATCCGCTAAAAAAATGATGCAGCAGTGAATACCATAAAGTGGACAAACGTCCCTGGTGCTGAGAGTTATAACGTGTATAGATCCGATTCTCAAACAGGTAATTATACATTGAGCGGAAATGCCGGAGATGATACTTATTATATGGATCATGATGTAGTATCAGGAACCGTCTATTATTATAAGGTCTGTGCATGGTTAGGAAATATAAATGGTGAGCAGAGTGAATATAAATCCCGGAGGGCTAGATAGATGAACAGTTTTCCTTCTCCAATCAGTTATATGCACGCCTGTGTGTATCTTGTAATGGTGCTCCCCTTAATTGTATTCAATAAGAATTCCAGATTGCAAAAAACAGTCTGCAACACAATCAAAATGATACTATATGTCTCTATTTGGGTTGCAATTTTTATACCAATTTCCATAGAAGAGTTCGGTTATTCTGATCCAAAGCTGTTTATTATATGGGTAATAAGCAGCGTATGCACTACCATAGCATATTGGATTGCAATTTATTTTGTATACAAGAAGCGCTTAAGTGCATGTGTGCTGGATGTAATTTCTTCTGTTTTTTTCTGTATTTCTGGATTGGTTATGGGGAATGCGCCTTTGCTTCACTGTTATTGGACTCTTGTAATTTTAGCGGCATCTCTTTTTGCACTGTCCGTTATTCAATTCGTATCTCACCGAATATAGTCATTCGTTTGTGCGTGTAAAATCCCTACCCGCCTAAAAGCCCGCAGCGCTAACTCATATCAGCGCTGCGAGCCATGTACTGTATGCACTTGGATATGATTCTTTGCCCTGAACATACCCCCCGGAAATTGCTTGTCTCCGGGGATATACCTAGTGCTCCATCCGGCCCAAAATCGAACTCGTTCTTGGGCTGGATGGAGCACTGGAACCTGTATTCACAGACTGTCAACCGCGTCTGCACGATTGCCATCTTGTGAATACAGGTTCTTATTTCCCCGCTCCGCCGCGAAAATTGCCCCGGAAGGAGGACGCCGCCCTGATATATAGGCTGTCCGCCTATTTCTCGCCCGACAGCAAGCCGGAAAAGGCAACCCTAATCCTGGGGGGCATTGATTCCGCGCACTTCCGGGAAGCGGTCGGACGGCTTTGCGAGGCCTGGCTATAGCTACGGCATCTGCGCTTCGGTGAAGGAACACCGCGAGGGATTGCCTTCACAAAGCAGCAGCTTCCGGGTACGCAGGGCGCAGGCGGTTGACCATACCGTGTCGAAGCCGCCGGCGCGGTCATATTGGCAAAGGAAGCCATACTGTCCGGCGAGCAGCCCGCAGGCGTCCGCGAGAGTGCGCACCCGGTTTTCCCGCAGGGCGCGGGTGACGGTCTGCCATCGAAGCCCGGACTTTACGTCGTCGTCAATCACGCAGCGGAAGCGCTGCATTTCGGGCGCGCGGAAATCATTGACGGCGGCGACTGCCCCGCGTTCCGGGCGGCGAATTACAAGGCTCTCGGCATTGCATTCGGCGACGGCCAATGCCCCGGAGGTGTCTGCCAGCGTCAGCGTCTGCGATGAGCCGATGTCCAGCCGCCGCAGGCAACCGAGCGCTTCCGAAACGGTTTTGCAGCGTTCCAATAAATAACGGACCAGATACCCGGCGTTCCAGCCGGGTTTTCGTATGGTTGGATAAACATAGGTCAGCCCCACCGCAAGCCCGTACTCGTTTACACCGTCCTCCAATTCGCAAAAGGCGGTTGTATTGCCCACAAGGGCACAGCTCCCCGTGAGCGTGTAACGGCAGTGCTCACAATACGGTTCCAGTACGGCCATAAAGTCGCTGTTCCTGCCAAAAATCATGTCCTCCCCGGTGTCCACGGCAAAGCAGGTGCAGCGGTTCCCCGCCGGGAACGCGTACATTCCCAGCAGGAAGGCCGCCATCGTGTCAAAGGGGACACCCGACCCCTCTGCCAGGCCGCGCAGCTCGTCCATCAGCTCTGGCGCGTCCCGCTCATAAACCGGGACGCAGGCGGCGGCATACGCGAACCGCTCAGGCGGCATCTCAGGCAGGGGCAGCGCCCGGACGCGCAGGCGTTCGCCCTGCCGCCTGCCCGCTTCCAGGTGTGTACCCGTCCAGTTGGTATGTTCCATCGAAAGAAACACGCTCCTTTTTGAATGGTTTGGAGAGTCAGCGCTAACCCATGGAATCAGGATATCATGATAAAAATTTTATGTCAAGCGCTTTATTTCTTAATATTTTTTATTTTGCAGAACTTTTCATCTCATTTCGATTTTGCGCGGCTTACATCGTCCCAACACGAAGCCGCGCACACCGCCGCCGCCAGGCCCATGGTGACGGCAAATTTTTGCATACGCGTTTTTGCCTGCCGAAAATCTGCGAAAAGACTTCCTTTCCGATTCCCGTTGTGGTATAATACAGGATGAATGACTATGGTTAAACGAAAAGACAGGAAAGGGAGAAGGACGGGTATGAAGCGACTCGGGGCAATCTGCGTGCTGCTGATGCTGCTCACCGGCTGTACCTTTTATTCGGGGGACGACCTGTTGCTTGCGCCCCAGCCGACGAAAAACTTTGTCGCCCTCCAGGAGCAGCTGCGCAAAATTTTGGACGGCGGCGCAATCTACGCCGTGCCGCAGACCGGGCAGAACCGCAGCACCGTGCAGCTGGTGGACCTGGACGGCGACAGCATTGATGAAGCGGTCGCGTTTTTCCGGGATTCATCCATGGCAAGCACCTTCACGGCCTATGTTTTTAAGAAGCAGGAGGACGCCTATGTGCTGTCTGACAGTGTCAGCGGGCACGGGCTGTCTGTGCAGTCGGTGGAATACCCGCTGTTCCAAAAGACCGGGCAAAAGGGCATTGCCATCGCCTGGGGATTGGAGGACGGCCAGACCAGCGCGCTGACCCTGTGCGACTTTGACGCGGACGGCAAAATCGGCATCCTGCTGACCACCGACTTTACCAACTACCGGCTGTGCGACCTGACCGGCGACGGTACGGACGAGCTGCTGACCATCAGCTTTGATGTCGCCAAGGGACGCACCGCCGCGCTGTATGAATACCAGCCAGGCGGCAATGTGCGTGAGCTGGGGCGCGCCTCGGTTTCGCGGGAAGCGATGAGCATTGTCCGGATGAGCACCGGCTATCTGCCAAATGGCGTCCCCGCTGTGTTCGCCGAGGCGCGCCCGGACAGCGGCAGCGGCCTGATGACCGATATTTTTGTTTACGACGGTGGTCAGCTGCACAACATCTCACAGAATACCGAATCGGGCGCCAGCAGCGGCACGTTCCGCTCGATGAGCGTCTATGCCACCGATATTGACGGCGACCATATCACCGAGGTGCCGCGCACGGTGCTGATGCAGGGCTTTGCTGACCCAAACCAGCCGGACGCGCTTTATCTGCTGGACTGGTACGCGTATGATACCACGGGGCGTGCCACGCTCAAGCGCACCACTTATCACAATGTTGCGGAGGAATGGGCGTTCCGCGTCCCGGAGGAATGGCGCGAACGGCTCACCGCCACCAAGGAAAGCGCCGGCGGCGTCAGCCGCACCACCTTTTATGAATATGTTGCAGGGGGCGCGAACCGCGAGCTGTTCACCATTTATTGCTGTACCGGCGAGCAGGCGATCCGCTATTCCGCGGCGAACCAACTGGTTCCGCTGCTGGAAAACAACAGCGCATATTACGGCGCGTCGATTGCCGAGGCAGGCGGGACGATTACGGCGGAGGAGCTGAAAAGCCGGTTCAGCGTCATCACGGCGGACTGGATGGGATAATAAACATGGTCTAAAATAAAAGGATCTCACGAAAGGAACGGGGAGGCAAAGGATATGGATTTGACAGCGTATTTTCGGAGCGTATTGGAGCAGGACACCAGCGCGGTTGTGCTGTGCAACCTTGCACATGAAATTATTTATATGAACCCGTCAGCGGTCGCGCGGTACGCGCGCTATGGCGGCGCGGCGCTGCTGGGCAAAAGCCTGATGGACTGCCACAGCCCGCAGGCGCGGGATCGGATCGAGCAGGTTACCGCCTGGTTCGCAGAGAGCGAATCGCACAACCGGATTTACACGTTCCGCAACGAGAAAGAGAACAAGGACGTTTATATGGTAGCCCTCCGCGATGAGAGCGGCGCGCTGATCGGGTACTATGAAAAGCACGAGTACCGCAGCCGGGAGGCGGCTCCGCTGTATGATTTCAGGGAATGAAACGGATGACGAAGGAGTAAGGCATGAAACGGAAAATCTTAGTGCTGGAGGACGAGACCAATATCCGCAGCTTTGTCGTGCTCAACCTGAAGCGGGCGGGCTACGAGGTTGTGGAAGCAGGCTCGGGCGAGGAGGCGCTGAAAAAATACAGCCAGCATCCGGACATTGCGGTTGCGGTGCTGGATGTGATGCTGCCGGGCATAGACGGCTATGAGGTCTGCCGGACGCTGCGCACGCAGGGATACTCGGCGGGGGTCATCATGCTGACGGCGCGCGTGCAGGAGACTGACAAAGTAACGGGGCTGATGACGGGCGCGGACGACTATGTGACCAAGCCATTTTCGGTTGTGGAACTGGTCGCGCGGGTAGACGCGCTGTACCGCCGGGTATCGGGGCGTCCGTTCGGGGATGAAGATTCCATCCATTCGGGGCCGTTCAAGCTGAACCTGCGCGCGCGCGAGGTACAAAAAAACGGCGTAAAAGTAGACCTGACACAGATCGAGTACGGCATCCTGAAAGCATTTTTGCAGAACATTGGCAAGGCGCTTTCGCGGGACGACCTGCTCGAGATGGTATGGGGCCACCACTATGTGGGAGAGTTGAAAATTGTAGACGTCAACATCCGCCGCCTGCGCATCAAAATCGAGGACGACCCGGCGAATCCGCGCTACATCATGACCGTGCGCGGCTTTGGCTATATGTGGGAAGAGTAACGGATGCCGCGCGTTTCCCCCAAAAATCAGGATTTGGGGGGAACTGATAAGGAAAATTGGACTCCGCCGATGCGTCCGAGGGCCGCACGCCGGTTCGACCGCGGCTCCATGCAGCCGTTTGCGGCCACGCTGTGCCGCGGGTTTTGAGCGCCGCCGCTCCGCTCCGGCGTTCGCGCGGGACGGTCTGTTTTTGGGAATTCAGGGTTAGAAATATGAAGAAAAACCACCGACGCAGGCGGCGGCATGCGCCTGCCGACAATGAAATAAAGGTACAGCATACCCCCGGCGGACTCAAGGGGCGCTGGCTGGTCAATTCGGTCAGCTTTATCGTGATAATCCTCGCGGCGGTGATTATTTTTGTCTCGGTCGGCGTTTCGCAGTATTATTACACGACAATCCGCAATAATTTACAGGGGAGGGTCAATACCACCGCCGCAACCTTCCGCAATTATTGGACCAGCAGCTATGACCAGTTCTATTCCTCCGCCAGCCGCTATGTGGTGGAATATGAATCCAAGGACAAGCTTGAGGTACAGTTTTTGAACCAGTACAGCCGCGTCATCCTTTCCACCTCCGGCCTGACCGCCGATTCCATCCCCGCGACCGGCGATGTCGAAAAAGCGCTTTCCACCATGGAAAATGCCTCCTGGATTGGCGAGGACCCGCTCTCCGGTGAGCGCGTGATGAGCTGCACCGCCCCCCTGTTCACCGAAAACGGAGATCTGATCGGCGGGCTGCGCGTCATTACGTCCCTTTCGATTGCCGAGCGGCAGATCCATCAGATTATCCTGCTCGCAATCCTTGCCAGCGTGCTGTTCATCGCGCTGATGCTGCTGTCCAACCGCTACTTTATCAAAACGATTTTGGAACCGGTTGTCCGCATCAACGAAATTGTGCGCGAAATTACAGCGGGGCGCTATGGCATGCGCCTGCAAAAAACCTACGACGACGAAATCGGCCAGCTGTGCGACAGCATCAACAGCATGTCCGAGGAAATCGCCCGCGCCGAGCGCATGAAGAACGACTTCATCTCGTCGCTCTCCCATGAGCTGCGCACCCCCTTAACCGCCATCGGCGGCTGGAGCGAAACCCTGCTCGCGGGCGGCGCGGAAGATCCCGAGGAGCTGGTGCAGGGCCTGGAAATCATCCAAAAGGAGGCCGGGCGGCTGACCAGCATGGTCGAGGAGCTGATGGACTACGCGCGCATCGAAAGTGGGCGGATGAGGCTGACGGTTGAAAATTTCGACCTGTCGCTTGAATTATACGAAGCGGTTTATATGTACGAAAACCTGCTGCAAAAGGAACAGATTGTACTGGACTATGACGAAAACCCGGAGGAAAACTACTTCATCTCGGGCGACCGCCACCGGATGAAGCAGGTCTTTTTGAATGTGATTGACAACGCGGCGAAATATGGCGCGGACGGCGGGAAAATCAAGGTTTCCATCGCCCGCCGACACAATACCATCCGCGTAAAAGTACGCGATTATGGGCCGGGCATCCCGGAGCCGGAGCTGCCGTTTGTAAAGGAAAAGTTTTATAAGGGCAGCTCCAAGCAGCGCGGCAGCGGCATCGGCCTATCCGTGACCGATGAAATCGTCAAGCTGCACGGCGGCACCCTGGAAATCAAGAGCCGGGTCGGCGAGGGCACCATCGTGGTGATCACCGTCCCCGCCGTGCAGCCCGGCAACCCCGAAACCCCTCAGGAGGACAAGCATGATTAACCATTTTTCCCGCCTCCCCCGGCTGATGGCCGGTGCGGCGGCGGAGCTGTTCGCGTTCGGCGCGGGCAAAAAAAAGACGACCATCGGCGGACAGGCGCTCATTGAGGGCATTATGATGAAAGGCCCGAAGCGCACCTGCATCTGTGTCCGCAAGCCGGACCAGGAGCTGGTATTCAAGGAAGAGGACGCGAAAAAGGCGGCGGCATTCTGGAAGCTGCCGGTATTCCGCGGCATGTACGGCCTGTTCACCGCCATGAAGGACGGCGTTGAGGCAATCAATTTTTCGGCGTCCTTCTTCGAGGACGAGGAAATGGCCGAGGAGCCGACCAAGTTTGAAAAGTGGCTGGCAAGCAAGCTCAGCTCGGACAAGCTCGAAAAAGCGGTGATGGCAATCGCCATGGTGGTCGGCATCGGTATGCCGGTTGCGCTGTTCTTCGTGCTGCCCGCGCTGCTGGTTGGCTTCGTCCCGGAATCCGCGCCCTTTTGGACGCGCAATATCCTGGAAAGCGCGGTGCGTATCGTGGTTTTCCTGCTGTTTATGTGGTCGGTCTCCCATATGAAGGACATCCGCCGCACCTTTGAGTACCACGGCGGCGAGCATAAGACCATCTTTTGCTATGAGGACGGGCTGGAGCTGACCGTGGAAAATGTGCGCCGGATGCCGCGCTTCCATCCGCGCTGCGGCACAAGCTTCCTGTTTGTGATGATTTTAATCAGTATCGTGGTATTTTCGGTTGTTTTTTCGCTGATTTCGACCACGAATCCCTGGCTGCGCATGGCGCTCCGGCTGCTGATGCTGCCCTTTGTGGTCGGCATCGCCTACGAAATCAACCGCTATGCCGGGCGCTACGACAACGCGCTGACCAACATCCTGCGCTGGCCCGGCATCCAGATGCAGCACCTGACGGTTTTTGAACCGGACGACAGCATGATT
The DNA here is from genome assembly GCA_910586575.1 of uncultured Clostridia bacterium. Taxonomy (GTDB): domain Bacteria; phylum Bacillota; class Clostridia; order Oscillospirales; family Butyricicoccaceae; genus QXXE01. The sequence continues at coordinate 15,474 of CAJUJQ010000010.1, forward strand.
GAGGTCGCGATTGAAGCCATGAAACGCGTCATTCCGGACGACGGCAGCGACAACTGGTAAATGATAAGGTCGGGAACGACCGGGAGGGGGATACCTTGAGCATGGCTACCACCATCAACGAATTATATCTGGAGCTTTTCAAACGCTTCCGGCAGGCGGGCACGCCGTCGCCGTCGCTGGAGGCGCGCGAACTGACAGCCTTTGTCTGCCATGCCGACAAAAAACGCACGGCAAGCTGGGCACACATCTACCTGGACGGCGGCACGGTCAACGACGCGCACAAGCTTGCCGACCGCTATCTCGGCGGCGAACCGCTGGCCTACCTGCTGGGGGAGTGGGATTTTTACGGCCTGACCTTTCAGGTGACGCCGGCGGCGCTGATCCCGCGCCCGGATACCGAATCCCTTTGCGAGCTGGCCATCCGCCGCGCGCAGGAGGTCATGGAGCCGCGCGTGCTCGACCTGTGCTGCGGCTCCGGTTGTATCGGCATCGCGCTGCTGCACGAGGTCGAGGACGCGACCGTCTACGCCGCCGACCTTTCCGAGGACGCGCTGCTGCTGGCGGTCGAGAACGCCAGACGGCTCGGTGTGTCGCAGCGGTTCCGCCCGGTGCGCTGCAACGCGCTCGTGGATCCGCCGTCGGCTCTGGGGGCGTTCCACATCATCGTGTGCAACCCACCCTATATCAGCAAGGAAGAAATGAAAACGCTCGACCCAAGCGTGAAAAATTACGAGCCGAATATGGCGCTTTACGGCGGGGCGGACGGCCTGGATTTTTACCGCTCCATCACCGGCAACTGGCTGGAAGCCCTGGTTCCCGGCGGAATGCTGTACTTTGAATGCGGCTGGCAGCAGGCGGAAGCCGTTGTCGGGCTTTGCGAAGCCGCCGGGCTGCTTGATGTCACCATCCATGAGGATTTGTCAGGCATCCAGCGCGTGGTCAGCGCCCGCGCCCCGCGCGGCAGGCGTTAAAATGTTCATTTGTGATTGTCCCCGTCCCGGCTGGGGCGGGCTTGGAGGGATAACGGAACTATGGCACAGAAAAAACAGCCGCTGCCGCGTGTCAAACCGGCGGACGATAAACAAAAGGCGCTCGCCAAGGTACTCGGCGAGCTGGAAAAGACGCACGGCAAGGGCACGATTATGCGCCTGGGCGAGAATGTTTCCATGAACGTGGACCATATCTCGACCGGCTCCATCGGCCTGGACGTGGCGCTTGGTATCGGCGGCCTGCCGCGCGGGCGCATCATTGAGATTTACGGGCCGGAATCCTCCGGCAAGACCACCATTGCGCTGCACTGCGTCGCCCAGGCGCAGCAGGCGGGCGGCGAAGCCGCCTTCGTGGACGCCGAGCACGCGCTCGACCCGATCTATGCCCGCGCCCTTGGCGTAGACATTGATTCGCTGCTCGTCTCCCAGCCGGACTGCGGGGAGCAGGGGCTGGAAATCGCCGACGCGCTGGTGCGCTCGGGCGCGCTCGATATCGTCGTTGTGGACTCGGTCGCGGCGCTGGTGCCGCGTGCTGAAATTGAGGGCGAAATGGGCGATTCCTTTGTCGGCCTGCACGCGCGTTTGATGAGCCAGGCACTGCGCAAGCTGGCGGGTTCGATCGCCAAATCGAACTGCACCGTGATTTTCATCAACCAGCTGCGCGAAAAAGTCGGCGTGATTTACGGCAGTCCCGAGGTTACGACCGGCGGGCGCGCGCTCAAGTTTTACGCGTCGGTGCGTATCGATGTGCGCCGCGCCGAGCAGCTCAAAAACGGCAGTGAAATCATCGGCAACCACACCCGCTGCAAGGTCGTCAAGAATAAAGTCGCGCCGCCGTTCAAGGAGGCAGAATTTGATATTATGTACGGCGAGGGGATTTCCTTCACCGGCGAATTGGTCGATATGGGCGTTGAATTTGACCTGGTGCAGAAGTCGGGCGCGTGGTACTCCATGAACGGCACCCGCCTTGGGCAGGGCCGTGACAACGCCAAGCTCTATTTCAAGGAGCACCCCGACGAAGCTGAAACCCTGCACAAGCAGATTTTGGACGCGATTTCCAAGCAGCAGGCCGAGATGGTCGCCAACCGGAAAAACAACAAAACCGTCGCCGAAAAGGAGGATGAGGACGAAATCCCGGCGGACGAGGACTTTACCGATATGCCCGAATCCGAACCGGCCCCCGCCAAGAAGCCCAAGGGACGCGGCTCCGCCAGCAAAGCGGTCTCGATTGACGCCGACGATTTTGACGACGACTTGGATTTATAGGCATGTGTAAATTGGAAGGAACGGAAACCCGCGAAGCGTTGGAGGAACGCTACCACCGCGCGCTGGACGCCGCCGGAAAGCAGCTGTCCTACCGGGCGCTGAGCGAGGCGGCACTGCGCAAAAAGCTGCTCGAAAAGGGGCACGCCGAGGACGCCGCCGAATATGCCGTCGCGTGGCTGCTCGAGCGCGGGCTGCTGGACGATGCCGGGCTTGCCGCGTCCATGGTGCGCTCCTACACCCGGAAGGGCTACGGCGCGCTGCGTATCCGGCAGGAGCTGCTGCGGCACGGCATCCGCCGCGAACAGGCAGAAACCGCGCTGGAAGGCTTCGATGCGGATTTGGATAAAATGACCGCCCTGCTGAACAAGCGCCTGCGCGGCGACCTCTCCGACCGGAAGGAGGTCGGGAAAGCCGTGGCGGCGTTGCAGCGGCGTGGCTTCCGCTGGGACGATATCCGCCGCGCGCTGGACGCCTATGGCGCCCGGATGGAGGACGAATATGAGTAAAACAACAAAAATTGGGCTGATTTCGCTCGGCTGCGCCAAAAACCTGGTGGACAGCGAGCATATGCTCTCCCGCCTGCGGGCGGCGGGCTATGCGGTCACCGGCCATATGGAAGAAGCCGAAATCGCGATTATCAACACCTGCGGCTTTATCGAAGCCGCCAAGAAAGAGGCAATTTCCACCATCCTGGAAACCGCACAATATAAACAGTCCGGCGTCCTGCGCGGGCTGATTGTAACTGGCTGTCTCGCCCAGCGCTACCGCGCCGAAATCGAGGATGAGCTTCCCGAGGTGGACGCGGTTTTGGGTACGGGAAGCTATGACGATATTGTGATGGCGGTGGGCGACGTGCTGGCGGGCAAAAAGGCGGCGTATTTCGCCGATATTACTGCCGCCGCGCTTGAGGGCAGCCGCGACCGGCTGACCCCCGCTTATACCGCTTACCTGAAAATTGCGGAGGGCTGTTCCAACCGGTGCGGCTACTGCATTATCCCCAAGCTGCGCGGCCCCTACCGAAGCCGGAATTTTGAAGCCCTGCTCGCTGAAGCGCGCGGCCTTGCTGAAAGCGGCGTGAAGGAACTGATTGTCATTGCGCAGGATATTACCCGGTACGGGATGGATTTGTATGGCGAACGCCGCCTGCCCGCGCTGCTGCGCGAGCTGTGCAGGCTGGATTTCACATGGGTGCGGCTGCACTACCTGTACCCCGACCAAATCACCGACGAGCTGACCCGCGTGATTGCGGACGAGCCGAAGATTGTGAAATATCTGGATATCCCGTTACAGCATGTTTCACGGCGCATTCTGCGCTCCATGCACCGTCCGGGCGACCGCGCGTCCATGACCGCGCTGCTGGACTCCCTGCGGGAGCGCATCCCGGGGCTGGTGCTGCGTACCAGCCTGATTGTCGGGCTTCCCGGCGAGACCGAGGAGGAATTTGCCGAGCTGTGCGAATTCCTGCAAGAGGTACGGATTGAACGCGTGGGCGTGTTTGAGTTCTCGCCCGAGGAGGGCACTGAAGCCGCAGCGCTTCCGGAGCAGATTGACGGGGGGACCAAGCAGGCGCGCCGCCTGATTGTCGAAGAATTACAGTCCGGCGTGATGGATGACTTTAATTTTTCCCGCCTGCACGAAACGCTTGACGTGCTTTGCGAAGGGTGGGATAATGAACAGGAGCTGTATTTTGGGCGGAGCTATGCCGATTCCATCGAGGTGGACGGCACGGTATACTTTTCCTCCGAAGCGCCGGTGGGCGCGGGCGAGTTCGTCCGGGTACGGATAGACGACAGCCTTGGCGCGGATCTTGCCGGGACGCGCGTGGGCTGAAAAAAGAAGGTGTTCTTTTCTATGACGACTGCAAATAAGATTACGCTGGTACGCATCGCCATGATTCCGTTTTTTGTGGTGTTCGCGCTGATGGACGGCGTGCAGTGGCAGGCGCTCGCGCTCGCGCTGTTCTGTATCGCGTCGTTCACCGATTTCCTGGACGGCTATATTGCCCGGAAATATAATCAGGTGACCGATTTCGGCAAATTTGTAGACCCGCTCGCGGACAAACTGCTGGTCACGGCGGCGCTGGTTATTTTCGTCGGGCAGGGGCTGCTGGCAAGCTGGATGGTATTTATCATCCTGGCGCGCGAATTCATTATCACCAGCCTGCGCAATGTCGCGGCGGCAAAGGGGCAGGTGATGGCGGCGTCGTGGTCGGGCAAGGTGAAAACCTGCGTCCAAATCGCGGGCATTATCCTGATTTTCCTGCTGTCGATTTACTGGGGCTGGGTGAACACAAACAGCATGTTCAGCGTTGCAATGATTACCAGCAAATACCTTCCGGAAGCGGCGGGCGCGTCCTCAATCGGCATGATTGGCGGGGCGGACGGCCCGACCTCCATCCTGGTCGCGGGCAGCGGCCATCCGCTTGCGCCGCTCAGTAACCTCATCGGGCTGGTGATGACGCTGGTGACGCTTTATTCCGGCTATGATTACCTGAAACGCAACTGGGATTTGGTCGCCGAAGGCGCGACCCGCCCGAAGCAGTAAAGGGGGGGCGGACGATGGCAATCAACGTCTATCCCGCGCGCCGGGAACATATCCCGATCCTGCTGCATTTCATCCATGCACTGTCCGTATACCAGCATATGGAGGATGAGGTTACGGTCACGCCCGGGCTGCTGGAAAAGTGGATGTTCGAGCACCGGATGGCCGAAGCCCTGCTGGCCGATTCCGACGGGAAACCGGTCGGGTTCGCGCTGTTCTTCCATATGTTTTCGGCGTTTCCGGGACTGCCGGGGCTGTACCTTCAGGATTTGTACGTGAACCCGGAATGCCGGGGCAGCGGCTGCGGCAAGGCGCTGATGGCCGGGCTTGCCCGCATTGCCGTGGCGCGCGGCTGCGACTGCGTCGAATGGGCCTGCCTGGACTGGAACCAGCCGAGCATTGACTTTTACCGTTCCCTGGGCGCAAAGCCCATGCCGGACTGGACGAATTACCACCTTTCGGGCGACGCGCTGCATGCCCTCGGGCAGCGTTCCCCCAACGCGCCGGAACCGAAATATACTCGTGTGCGTTAAAGTTTGCCGTTCGGTTCGCCTGCGCGGCGGGCGGTCCTGCGCGGACAGCGCCAGAGGGACTCATCCCTCTGGACTCCCTTTCTCCGCTGCGGCGGGAATTGGAGCGGCAATCATCGTTGCTGCACCTTGCCCTGCCCGCCAAACGGATGGCGGGCAGGGTGGGTGAATACGGCAAATCTTTTCATTCGCGAGTATAAATTACCGGATATCCGATTTCATCTTCCAAAGGAGTTCATTATTTCATGAAACTATTTAACAGCATGAGCCGCACCAAAGAGGAATTTGTCCCCATCACCCCCGGTGAAGTGAAGATGTATTCCTGCGGCCCCACCGTTTACAACTATTTTCATGTGGGCAACGCCCGCCCGTTCATCATCTTTGACCTGCTGCGGCGCTATTTTGAGTACCGCGGCTACAAGGTGGCCTTTGTCCAGAATTTTACCGATATTGACGACAAGGTGATTAACAAGGCCAACGATGAGGGCGTCACCTATGATGTGATTGCCGACCGCTATATCAAAGAATATTTCGTAGACGCGCAGGGCTTGGGCATCCGTCCGGCGACCGTGCACCCCCGCGCAACCGAAACCATGGACGCGATTCTCGATATTGTCCAGCGCCTGCTGGACAACGGGCACGCCTATGTTGCCGAAAACGGCGATGTGTATTTCCGCACCAGTACCTTCCCGGAGTACGGCAAGCTGAGCCATCAGCCGCTGGAGGATTTGCAGGCGGGTGCGCGCATCAGCGTGGGCGAACTGAAAGAGGACCCGATGGATTTCGCCGTCTGGAAGGCTGCAAAGCCGGGCGAGCCTGCGTGGGATACCCCGTGGGGCACGAAGGGACGTCCCGGCTGGCACATCGAATGCTCGGCAATGGCGAACAAATACCTCGGCAAGACCATTGATATCCATTCCGGCGGCCTGGATTTGACCTTCCCGCACCACGAGAACGAAATCGCACAGTCCGAGTGCGCCAACGGCTGCACCTTCGCCAACTACTGGCTGCACAACGGCTTCCTGACCATCGACAACCAGAAAATGTCTAAATCAGCGGGCAATTTCTTCATGGTGCGCGACGCGGCCAAGGAGTTCGGTTATGAGACCATCCGCATGTTCATGCTGTCTGCGCACTACCGCACGCCGCTGAACTATTCGGCAGAATCGCTCAAGATGAACAAAACCTCGTTGGAGCGGCTCTATGAGAGCCGGAACAACCTGGAATTCCGCATTTCCAAGGCAGGCGGCGACGCCATGGCCCCCGATGAGGAAAGCAAGCTGTCCGCGCTCGGCCAGTACCGCGAGCACTTTATCGCCGCCATGGATGACGACCTGAACACCGCCGACGCGCTGTCCTCGATTTTCGAGCTGGTGCGCGAAATCAACGCCTATATGGGCGCGCATCAGGACGCTTCCAGGGCATTCCTGAGCGGGGCGCACGCGCTGCTCATGGAGCTGGCCGGCGTGCTCGGGCTGGTGCAGCAGCGGGAGGATTCCGGCATTGACGCCGAAATCGAGGATTTAATTGCCCAGCGCGCAGCGGCTAAGAAAAACAGGGATTTTGCCGAGGCCGACCGCATCCGGGACTACCTGCTGAACGAAAAGGGCATTGTCATTAAGGACACCCGCCAGGGCACCCAGTGGAGCCGCGTTTAATACGTCTCCCAGTGCTGCTGTAAAGCAATCAAATACCGCCTCCCTGTCCGCAACGGATGGACGGAGACGGTATTTTTATTTGCCTGACGTGCCTGTACCTTTGTCAAAGTATTGACAATCCGCCTGAATGGAATATAATAGTACATGCGTGAGCCGTTACGTGCCGCTCTTTGCGGTAAGCTGCGGAAACCGCATTTTAGGGGGTATATTTATTTGAATAGGCATTTTATAAAACGAACGTTTCCCCGGCTGCTGTCTGCGGCGCTCGTTTTGTGCTGCCTGGCGGAGCCCGCTTCCGCGTCGTATGGTGCGTATACGCTGCGGAAGGAACCACATGAAAAATATCTGGACGGCACGCCGGCGGGCGCCTTCCAGCCGTCCGCCGTTTTGACGCGCGCGCAGGCGGCGAACCTTCTTTACGGCCTGCTCGAACAGCCGCCCGCCGGGGATTGGCAATTCACCGATATTCCGGCAGGGGCGTGGTACGAGCGCGCCGCCAAGTCTTTAGCGTGGGCGGGCATCCTGCCGGACGACGGCAGCGGGCGCTTCCGTCCGGACGAACCGCTGACCCGTAAAGAATGCGCGGCCATGCTCGCGGGATTTTTAGAACCGGCCACAGCTTCATACCGCTTTACCGACGTGCCGTCCGAAAGTCCGGAAGCGGGCGCAATTGCCTGCGCCGTCGCGCATGGGCTGTTCTCCGCTGACGAAACCGGCGCGTTCCGTCCCGACTTCCCAATGACGCGCGCGGAAACCGCTGTTGTCTTTAACCATCTGCTGGGGCGCGCCCCGGACGCCGCCGAGCTGGCGCGCACGCCGGAAATGCGCGTGTTCCCGGATGTGAATTTCGACCATTGGGCCTACGCCGCGATTATGGAAGCGACCACCACCCACACCTATACCGCCGTCCCGGGAAGCCCAAACGAACGCTGGACCTCCTTTGAACGAGAAGCGGCACGCATTACGGACGGCTTCCATAGCATCGACGGCTGGCTGTACTTCGCGCGGGACGGGCACTTTCTCACCTCGCAGACGGTCGGCAGCTTTACCTTTGGCGCGGACGGGCGCTATACCACCGGCAATGCCGCGCTCGATCAAAAGCTTGCCGAAATCATCCGCACCCAAACCAGCGGCGGCATGACAAGGGACGAAACATTGCGCGCGCTTTACAACTATGTGCGCGACAATTTTACTTATATCAAGCGCGACCTGGTTTCCAAAGGGCAAACCGGTTGGGAACCCGCCTATGCGGAACGCTTCTTTGCGGACGGACGCGGCAACTGCTACGGCTTCGCCGCCGCGTTCCAACAGCTGGCGCGCGCCATCGGCGTGGAAGCTGTGACCGTGGTCGGCCAGCTCGGCAAGAACCGCCAGCCCCACGGCTGGGTTGAAATCAGCCTTGACGGCGTCAACGCGGTCTATGACCCTGAGATTGAAATGGTCTACCGTGGGCGGGGATGCGCCTTTGATATGTTCCGGTTCCAGTATTCCGCCGCGCCGTTCGATTATTGGAAATAAAGTATGGTTTTCAGTTCACCGATTTTCCTGTTCTTTTTCCTGCCGGTTGTTTACCTCGGGTACCGGACGCTGCCGCGCGGGGCGCGCAACGGCTGGCTTGCCGCCGCGAGCCTGATTTTTTACGCCTTCGGGCAGCTGCCCTATACCCTGCTGCTGCTTGCCAGTGTCGCCGCGAACTACCTGTTCGGGCGGCTGCTGATGCGGGGATCCCCCCGCCGGAAGCTGTTCGTTGGCTGCGCCGCCGCCGCGAACCTCGCGGTGCTCGGGGCGTTCAAATACCTGGACTTTTTCGCGGCGTCCCTCAACCGGGCGCTGGGGCTGTCCCTTCCCCTGCCGGGGGTTGTGCTGCCCATCGGCATTTCGTTTTACACCTTCCAGGGGCTGAGCTATGTAATTGACGTTTACCGCAATCCCGGGGAAGGCGCAAAAAGCCCGGGCAAGCTGCTGTTATATATCTCCTTTTTCCCGCAGCTGATTGCCGGGCCGATCATCAAATACCACGATGTTTCCGCGCAGATTGACCGGCGGGAAATCACCCCGGAGCGCACGCTCACCGGGCTGTCCCGGTTCATTGCCGGGTTTGCCAAAAAGATGCTGCTTGCCAATCCGGCGGGCGAGGTCGCCGACAAGGTGTTTGCGCTGGCCGCCGGGGCGCTCGATTTCCGCATTGCGTGGCTGGGCGCGGTGTGCTACACGCTGCAAATTTACTTCGATTTCAGCGGTTACAGCGATATGGCAATCGGGTTAGGAAAGCTGTTTGGCTTCGATTTCGCCGAAAACTTCAATTTGCCGTATGTCTCCCGCTCCATCCGGGAATTCTGGCGGCGCTGGCATATCTCGCTCAGCTCGTGGTTCCGTGATTACCTGTACATCCCGCTGGGCGGCAACCGCAGGGGCAAAGCCCGCACCAGCCTTCATAAATTCATTGTCTTTTTCTCCACCGGCCTTTGGCACGGTGCAAACTGGACGTTTGTGCTGTGGGGGCTTTGGCACGGGCTGTTTGCCCTGTTGGAGGACGCTAACCTCATCCCGCAGCGGCTCCGGCGCTCCCGGCTCGGGCAGGTTTATACCCTGCTGGTCGTGACCCTGGGCTTCGTCCTGTTCCGCGCGGACACCCTCGCCGGGGGCTGGCAGATGATTTCACAGATGTTTACCGGCTTCGCGGTGACGCCCGCGCATACGCTGACCCTCTGCGGGCTGCTCGACGGCTGGACGGTGTTCCTGCTGCTGGCGGCGGCGCTGTTCGCGCTGGGCGTGCCGCAGCGGCTCGCCGTGCGGGTGGATACCCTGCCGGTGCGCGGTGTCCTGCATACCGTTTGGTATGCGGCGCTGTTCGCGCTGAGTGTGATGGCGCTGGCCAGCGCGGCGTTTAACCCGTTTATCTACTTCCAATTCTAAGGAGCACCTATGACCGAGCGAACCAAAGCGAACCTTGCCGCGGCGGCGTTTTTCGCGGCGTGCCTGCTGCCTGCCGTGGGCATGCTGCTGCCGGAGCGCACGGCGGCGGCAAACCAGGCGCTTGCCCCGCCACCCTCGCCGACCAAGCCCGACGGCAGCTGGAACCTTGATTTTTTGCAGGATACCACCGATTATATCGGCGACCATTTCGCACTCCGGCAGGAACTGATTACCGCGCAGGCCGCGCTTGAGGCGGGGATTTTCCGCTCCTCCGCTGAGGACAGCGTGCTGCTCGGACGGGACGGGTGGCTGTTCTACCGGGAAACGCTGCCGGGCTACCTGCACACCGAAGCGTTGACCGAACGCCAGCTTTACGGCACGGCACATACCCTGGCGCTGGTACGGGAATACGCCGCCGGACAGGGCGCGGAACTGCTGTTTACCGTTGCGCCGAATAAATGCTCGCTCTATCCGGAGCAGCTCCCGGCGGTGGGGACGCCGCTGGACAGTGCGGGCGACATTGACCGCCTGCGCCCGCTGCTGGAACAGGAGGGGGTACCCTATGTCGATTTATTCGCGGCGTTCCGGGCGCAGCCCGATGTGCTGTATCACCGGCTTGACTCCCATTGGAACGCACGCGGCGCGGCACTTGCACACGACACCTTGACCGCCGCGCTGGGGCGGGACAACCCATTTTTCCCCGGCAGCTATCAGGTTACCCGCAGCCATCGCGGCGACCTTTACGAAATGCTCTATCCCACCGGGACGGAGCTGGACGAAAATATCGTGTTCGACCGCCCGTTCACTTTCACCCACGTGAAGGAGCCGCGCTCCCCCGAGGATCAACGGATTGAAACCGCCAACCCGGCGCGCCCCGGCACACTGCTGATGTTCCGCGACTCGTTCGGGAATTCCCTGTACCCATTCATGGCGGACAGCTTCGGGCACGCGGTGTTTTCGCGGGCGATGCCTTATCAGCTGTCCATGCTGGACGAGGCCGGCGCGGATACCCTCCTCATTGAGATTGTCGAGCGCAATCTGGACTGGCTTGCGACGCGCGCGCCGGTTTTCCCCGCGCCCGAGCGCGGCCTGAACGGGGAACCACCCCTTGGGGACGCGCGGGCACGGCTGGCCGTCTCCGACGACGGGACGCTTCCCGGCTATTGCCGGATGGAAGGCACGCTTGCCGGGGCGGTGGACGATTCGTCACCCATTTATGTCCAGCTGGGCGGTTCACTCTATGAAGCCTGCCCCGTGGGTTCCGGGGAATGCCCGTTTACCCTTTATGTACCCGAAGCATTTTTGGCAGAGGCCGCGCAGGTGCTTTACCTGTCGAATGGCACACTGTATCTTGCCGCTGTATCATAATCGCCTGTTTTACAGACGTAAAATACCCAGTAAAGGAGTTTCAACCATGAAAAAAATGATCACCTGTGTGCTGCTGTGCTCGCTTCTGCTGACGCTTGCCGCCTGCGGCGGCTCGGACGGCAGCGGCGCGGCGGACGCCGGAACGCCCCCCGCCACGGCGGCAAACGTCGGGACGCCGCCGGTACTCCCCGCCCCGGACGCCGGGACGCCTGAGGGCGGGACCGGCCCGGAAGAAGGAGCAGACGCGCCCGAGGACGTTCCGGAGGAGCAGCCGGAAGAACAGCCTGCCGGGCCGGAGAAGAAGCCCGCCGAGAAGCCCCGGGAAAAGCCCGCTGAGGTATCGTCCAAGCCCGTAAAGGAAGAGGAATCGGTGCTGGAACCCTCCTCCGCGTCCTCCGTCAGCGAGGAAGCGCCCAAGGAACAGGCCGCCCCGCCGGAGGAGCAGCCCGCAGAACAGCCTGCCGCCAGTGCGGAAAGCGCCGCTTCCTACATCGGCAAGAACGTTTCCAGCCTGATTTCCGCGCTGGGCAACCCGCTCAGCCGCACCTATGCGCCGAGCTGCCTGGGCGACGGCGAGGACGGCGAGCTGACCTACAGCGGATTTACCGTATATACCTACCGTGAAGGCGACAGCGAAACCGTTCAGGCGGTTGAATAAATCCCCATGACAAAAAACCTGGCTTCCGCGCGCTGGTGCGTTTGGAAGCCAGGTTTTCTTTAGTTTGCTGTACTCGCGGACAGGTATTCTGTCAGGCCCGAATCCAGCCCCGGCTGGATATCCCCGTGCACCCGCAAGTCCAGCGGTTCCTCCAAATCCAGGCTGAAAATGCCCATGATGGATTTTGCATCGACGACATAGCGCCCCTTCAACAGGTCAAAGTCATTGTCGTAGCGGTTGACCAGGTTGACAAAGCTCTTGACCCGCGCTATGGTATCCAGATAAATCGTGTATTCTTTCATTGATACATCCCTTTCAGCTGCTTTTCTCCATTATAGCATACCCAAGCGCAGCCTGTCCATAACGCTTGTGTCTCAGCGAAGGGCTTCGTTTGCCTGCTCGACCTTCAGGCGGGAGAGCAGCACGGTAATCAGGATGTTGATACCCATCGGAATCCATAAGTACATGAAATACAGCATGCTGATACAGGAATCCGCCTGAACGGGCGCGTTCGCAATGTAGCCGCTGGCTTCCAGCAGCCAGCCTGCCAGCGCTACGCCGATGCCGCCGCCGATTTTTACGCCCAACGAGGTGCAGGAGTACATCGTGCCGTCCATGCGGCGATTTTGTGTCAGGAGGGTGTATTCCGAACAGGTCGCAATCAGTGCGCTGAGGTCGCCTTGCAGGGGACTCATGCAAATTGCCGCCGCGCCGGAAAATACCAGCATCATCGGGATGCTGCCAAGGTACGCGCCCACAATTACCATTGCCCGTGCTGCCGCCGACAACGCGTAGCCGGTCAGGTTCAGGCGATACATGCCGCCCAGCTTTTTGACCAGTACCGGCGTGAGCACCAGCCCGCAAATCATCGGGATATTGATGGCCAGCGAGAAGGACGCTAATAGCGAGGCGTTGCCGAGGATATACGTCATGAAATAAATACCCATGTTCAGCGTCGCCGTGTACAGCTGGGTCAGGATGTAAATACCGCAAATCATGACATAATACTTGTTCGCCGCAAGGATGCGGATGGTGTCGCTCAAGCGGTACTTTTCCTCCTGCGGTCCGCCGGCGGTTTCCTCAGGCGGCAGCTCATGCACCGAAAACACCGAAATGGAATTCACAATCAGGCCGATGGCCGCGTAAATGATTGCCGCCGTCCGCCAGCCGGACGCGCCGCCGCCCAGCGACTTGACAAAATCCACCGTGATGGTCTGAATCAGCAGGCTGGTACCAAAAGCGAAGATAAAACGGATGGAGCCCATCTGCACCCGTTCGCCGCCGTTGCGCGTGATAAGCGCGGTCAGCGCCGAATAGGCGATATTATTCGCCGTGTAAAACACCGCGTTCAGCAGGGTATAGGTGATGAAGAACCAGGCGTATTTTGCCCCTTCCCCCAGGCTTGCCGGAATGGCGAAAACGCCAATCAGCGTCGCGGCACAGCCGAAATAGCCCCAGAACATCCACGGGCGCGCCTTGCCCATGCGGCTGCTGGTCTTGTCGATCATGGAGCCGAAGAAAATATCCGAGACCCCGTCAAACAGCTTGGAAAGCAGCATCAGCGTACCGACTACGCCCGCGTTCAGCCCGGCGGTGTCGGTCAGGTAAATCATCACGAAGGAGGACAGGAAAGCATATACCACGTTGCCCGCGATATCTCCGGAACCATAGCCCACCTTGTTATACCACTTCAAATAAGTTTTCTCTTGCATAACATGACTCCTTTTCAGTTTTTGTTCTTAAATTGTAAAAATGGTATTCTTACAGCGCCGCCCTGCCGCGTTCCGGATGAAGCATGCTTCACGGCGGGGCAGCGCTGTTTGATAGGGTTATTCCGCGGGCGCGCGGGGCAGCAGGCGCAGCCCGAAGGAGAAGGCTTCCGCGTCGAGCCGGTACTGCTTTTGCAGGCGCGGGCCGCAGCTGTTGGAGCCGATGCCATTCTGTGCGCAGTCCAGGCAAAGGACGGTGCTGCCGCAGGGCCGCAATTCAAAATTGTGCTTCTTTTCGGTCAGCTCCTCCTGTGTATAGGGCGACGCGCTGAAGCAAAACGGTGTTTCGGAAACCGCCGTCAGGGCGCAGCCGTCCCCGGTTAAGGTCACATAATCGCAGTCAAACCGGCTGCCGTTTTCCTGCGGCCGGAGATAGTCCTCGTGCAGCCGTTCTACGCTGGATGCAAACCGCCCGTGCCACGCGGCGCGGTGCTTGTCGCAATAGCTCTCCCGCGGCCCCATGCCGAAATATTCCACTTCCGACAGCGCTTTGGGCAGGAACAGCCGCAGGCCGAACCGGGGCAGCTCGGGAAATTCCGTATCACGGCGCACGTCCATATGGATATCAACCGCACCGTCGCCCCAGACCGTCCACACCGTGCCCAGCGACAGGAAGGGCTGTACCGTGGGCGCGGAGAGTACCGATTCCGTGCGGATTGCAACCGCGCTGCCTGCCGTCTCCCAGGCGGTGCGGTGGGCGCGGGCGGCTGCCCAATCGTAGTGCGCGCGTTCCCATTCCAGCCGAAGCAAGCGGTCATTGTCGGTCGGCGCTCGCCAGATATTCAGTTCCATCGGACGGTCGAGCAGCGGCTTGCCCGCGTATTCCATCGCGGAGAACAGGCCGGTGCGCTTGTCGAAGCAATAGCGGAAGCCGTCGCCAATCAAAATAATTTCAGTGTCATTTTCGGCTGCGGAAGGCGCCCCCGTGGAAGGCTCCTCCAACAGGCGCACCGCCATCTGGTGCCGCCCATCGGCGGTTTCGAGCGGCAGCTCGTCAAAGCCGAGCGGATGCCCGGCGGGTACCAGCGGGCTGTTATTCCTCTGCCGATAGGACAGCCGCAGGAACGCCTTGCCGCGCGCGGGGCTGCGAAAGGGGATTTCAACCTCTCCCTCACCGTGCGGCGGGATGGGCGGGCAGCTGATATCCCCGGTTTGCAATCGCCTGCCGTCACAGCTGACCGCGTAATGCAGGGTCAGAGCATCGCTCAGGTCGGTAAAGTCCAGATAATTATGCAGCCGGACGCGCTGCCCCGCCTGGTCAAAGGCGGCAACCCGCGCGGGGCGGTACACGTTCCAATACTCCACTAAACCGGTGTGCGGCACGCGGTTCGGATACACCAGGCCGTCCATACAGAAATTGCCGTCGTGGACGGCTTCGTCGTGGTCGCCGCCGTAGAAATACTTCGTTTTGCCGTTTTCCGCCCTGCCGTGGCTGACCGCATGGTCGCACCATTCCCAGACGAACCCGCCGCACATCAGCGGATGCCGGTGGAAAAACTCGAAATATTCCTCCAGGTCGCCCGGCCCGTTGCCCATCGCGTGGCAGTATTCGCACAGCAGGAAAGGCTTGTCCGGGGCATTTTGCAGATATTCT
This sequence comes from uncultured Clostridia bacterium, assembly GCA_910586575.1. Lineage (GTDB taxonomy): Bacteria > Bacillota > Clostridia > Oscillospirales > Butyricicoccaceae > QXXE01. The sequence goes on from CAJUJQ010000010.1 coordinate 30,763, forward strand.
TCCATTTCCTCGAAAGAGGGGTACATCCGGCTGTACAAATCCAGGTTGGAAAAGTCGTACTTCCGTTTATCGCTGCGGTAAAACGCGCTTTCGTAATGCGTGAGCCGGGTGGGGTCGAAACCCTTGACCCACGCCAGCGCCTGCTCGAAATTACAGCCGTAGGCGCTCTCGTTGCCCATCGACCAAACCACAATGCTGGGGCGGTTCTTATCGCGCTGCACGCACTTGCGCACCCGGTCGAGAATTGCTTCCGCATAGAGCGGGTTGTCGGCAATCGGCTCGTTCCAGCGCTTGCTGCGGGCTTCAAAATCGTTCGCCGCGTCGTACAGCTCGGCGGGGCCGTGGCATTCCAGATCCGCCTCGGCAATCAACAGGAAGCCGTACCGGTCACACAATCTGCTGAACTCGGGCGCGTTCGGATAGTGCGCGGTGCGGACGGCGTTGAAGTTGTGCCGCTTCATCAGCATTAAATCCTCTTCCATCTGCGCGAGATTGACTGTGAAGCCGGTTTCGGGGTCGGAGTCGTGCCGGTTGACGCCGCGGAATTTGATGGGCACGCCGTTCAGGTGCACAACTCGGTCGATAATCCGGATGTCCCGGAAGCCGACCTGCTCGGTAATCGTTTCGCCCGCCGTCCGGATGAGCAGCGTATAGAGGTACGGGTGCTCCGGGTTCCATAACACGGGCTTGCCGACCGGGAGCACCGCTTCACGGCCGCTGCCGCCGCCCACCGTCAGCTCGGCTTCGGTGCGCCCGTCCGCGTCCAGCAGCGTCAGCCGGGTCGGCACGGCGTCCCGGAAATATTCCAGCCGGATACAGACGCAGCCCTCCTCCGGCGATGCATGGACAAAATAATCGAACACGCCGTCCAGCGGACGCTTGAGCAAATACACGTCCCGGAAAATGCCGCTCATGCGGAATTTGTCCTGATCCTCCAAATAGCTGCCGTCGCACCACTTGAGCACCAGCACCGCAAGCAGGTTCTCCCCCTCGCGCAGCAGGCCGGAAACGTCAAATTCAGCGGTGGCGTGCGACACCTGGCTATAGCCGACATACACGCCGTTCAGCCAGACGTAAAAGCAGGAGTCCACGCCTTCAAAGTTAAGGAACGCCGCCGGGGCGTCCGGGTCGGTGTGATACAGGAATGTGTGGCGGTACGCCCCGCAGGGGTTGTCCTGCGGCACATAAGGCGGGTCGAATGGGAATGGGAACCGGATGTTGGTATACTGGTGGGTGTCATACCCGCTGTTCTGCCAGCATCCGGGAACCGGCACACGGGCAAAGCCCGCCGCCTGGAACACAGGCACATAAAACGGTTCCTGAAGGTCAAAAATACTGCGGTAAAACCGGAATTGCCAGTCCCCGCTGAGCAGCTGGAACCGGGTGGAATGCTCCCGTCTGCCGGTCAGCGGGCCGGTCGCCGGGATATAATATGCACGGTCGGGCATGGCATTCTCATGCAAAAATTTTGGGTTTTCATAGCAGCGCGGTACAATCATGGCAGAGCCCCTCCTTGTCCGTCCCCCCTGTCCGGGAGGGATTCCGTAATCTGTGATTGCCATTATAACAGCCGCCCTCACGGAATTCCATAGATTCCAATAGACAAACCATGCACAAAATGATACAATAACTGCATCCCCGGCACAAAAGGCGGGGATGCAGTAACAAAATATGACGGAATCCACAAAATAAGGCTTCCTGTTTTGTGCAGGTTCCCGGAGGAGGCGGCAGGAAATGTATGTCAACAGCGCGTACCGGCACAACAGCAGGCTGGACTATAAGGACAAAACGCACCCGCTCGAAGTCGGCAGCTGCGGTACCTACCGGCTGATTACGCGCCCCATCCTGCCGACCCACAGGCCGCGCGGGCGGCTTGACTATCAGCTGTTATACGTGGCTGCGGGCAAGGCGCATTTCTTTTTTTCGGGAGAGGAACGGATTGTCACGGCGGGAAACATGGTGCTGTACCGGCCCAAGGAGGAACAGAAATACCGGTATTACGGCAAAGACCAGACCGAGGTTTTCTGGGTGCATTTCACCGGGAACAACGTCAAGAATATCCTGCGCGGCTACGGCATTGCAGATACCGACCGGGTGGTTTATACGGGGACTTCACCGGAATACAAGCGGATTTTCAGCCAAATGATTGAGGAGCTTCAGCTGTGCCGGGAGAATTACGATGAATTTCTGGTGCTTCTCCTGCGGCAAATCTTTATCATGACGCAGCGCCGCATCCTGCACCCGTCCAAGGGGCGCTGCCGCTACTACGAAAAGGAGCTGGAAGCCGCCGTCCGCTACTGCCAGGAGCATTACAATCAGGAAATCCAGATTGACGCTTTTGCGTCCTCGCTTGGCATGAGCGTCAGCTGGTTTATCCGCAGCTTCAAGGAGCTGACCGGCGCGACCCCGGCGCAGTACATCCGCGCCATCCGCATCGCGAACGCGCAGAGCCTGCTGGAAACGACCGCTTACAACGTCACCGAAATCGGCAGCATTGTCGGCTATGACGACCCGTTGTATTTCAGCCGCGTGTTCAAGAAGGAAAACGGCATTTCCCCCTCCGAGTTCCGCCGCCGGATTTGGGAAAACCATGCCTGACTGCCGCAAGCAGCAGCTTTAATAGCCGTACCGCTTCCGATACCGCAGCAGCACGGCTGCCGCCATCACCGTCCCGAGCAGCTCGGCCACCGGCGTTGCCAGCCATACGCCCATGACCCCGCCCAGCAGGACGGGCAGCAGCTGGATACAAGCCGCTGTAAATACAAACGAGCGCGAAAACGCCAGCACGGCGGACACAATGCCGTTTGACAGCGCGGTAAACATGCTGCTCGCAAAAACGTTGACGCCGACAAACAGCAGCGCAATCGAACACAGGCGGTTCCCGGTAACAGCCAGCGCGAAAACCGGGCTTTCTGGCCTTGTAAACACCGACACCAGCGGCGCGGACGCCAGGACGGACACCGCCGCGCAAAGCGCTGAAACCCCGACAATAAAGCGGATACTGAACGCTGTCAGCCGTTTTAATTTCTCCTGGTTCCGCTCCCCGTGGTAATAGCTGATCATCGGGGCAACCCCGTAGGAATAGCCGATAAACAGCGCGCTGACAAACATCAGCACATACATGATAATCGTGATAGCCGCAACGCCGTCCTCGCCTATGTACCGGAGCATCGCAAGGTTGAACAGCAGGGTTGTGATGCCGGATACCAGCGAGGTCGCCAGCTCCGACAGGCCGTTGGCGGAGGCGTGCAGCAGTACGCTCCCCCGGAACACCGGCTTTTCAAAATGCAGCAGGTTCTCCGGCCTGCAAAACACCAGGAAGCCTACCACCGCCGTGAGCGAATATCCCAGCCCGGTCGCGACCGCCGCGCCGCGGATCCCCATATCCAGCACCGCAATCAGCACATAGTCCAGAATGATATTGCCGACCCCTCCCGCCACGGTGCAGGCAAGTGAAAGCCTGGGCTTATCGGCGGCAATCAGGTAAAGCGAAAAGTTGTACATCAGCAAAATCGGGATGGTAAATATCAGATAGTCGCCGAGGTATGCGCGGCAGTATGCGAACACCCCCTCGGACAGCCCCATCGCGCCCAGCAGGCTGTCCATAAAACGATATCCAAGGAGCATCATCACCGCGCCAACAGCGGCGTTCGCCAGAATCAGCAGCGTAAAATCCTGCCGGGCTTCCTGCTCCCGCTGCTCCCCCATCTTCCTCATGACCACGGCGCTGCCGCCGGTTGCCAGCATCCCCGATACCGCAGTAATCAGCCCGATGGCCGGCGCGGTCAGGTTGATGGCGGACAGCGCGTCCGTTCCAATCAGGTTGGATACAAACAGCCCGTCCACCATGGTATAAAAGGTGTTGAATACGGTCATGACAATGGTCGGGAACGCAAACCGGAGAATATTTCTGCCCGTTACGGGTAGATTGTATGAATTGAGCGTATTTCCCATGCTTCCCTCCCTCAATTCCGGTAATCGATATCCTGGGTATCCCCCAGCGCAAATTCCGCCGCGCCGCCTGTGGGGCGCACCGCCGAAATGCGGCGGTTCTGCGACGGCGCGAAATAGTAGATACCGCTTTCGGCGCACATCACCGAGGTGCAAAGCGTCTGCTCGTATACCGCATAATCCGGGTCGGCCTTGGCAAGCCCCTCCGGGATGTCCACCGCCGCGAAGGCGCGGAACATCCGCGATACGCCGTCAATTTCATCCTGTCCCCGGACGGCAAATTCCTTCAGGAACGCCATCCGCACAAAGCGCGACGGCGAAGAATAATCCCCCGGCAGGCCAAAACCGCCGCCCAGCCGTTCGCCGAATTCCCGGATTTCATGCCCCGCGACCGTCTGCGGCGCTTTCGGCAGGTTGGTCACACCCACGTATGCCCGGAGGTTGGTGCGGTGCCAGATATAATCCGGGCTGTTGGTCAGCACGCCGATTGTCTGCCGGTGGATGCGCAGCCCGCCCGCGTCCGGTTCCAGAATGACAGCCTCCCCGGTGCGGTCGCTGAGCAGATAGTGCGCGGCCAGCGGCTTGCCCTGTACCGGCTCGTCAATCAGTGTGATTTTGGACAATGCGTCCACTGCCTCCATGACGCTGCCGCACCCACTGAGCAGCCACGCCAGCAGACGGCCCGGATGGACAGCGGTTGTCCCCGCCGCCGCTGTACCGGCATATACGGCGTACTCCGGATAGTGCAGGAGCGCCCCCATCAGCCCGGCGCGGTTCACACCGTCCACCAGAATCGGCTCGCCGAAACCCAGCACCGCCATGCCGGTATAACGGTAGCGCCCCGGCACGCTCTCCCCCGCCGTCGTCAGGCGCGCCGCGCAGTGGCCCCCCTCCGGGACGCTGATGACACGGTTGGCGCACAGGTCGCCGAACTGGTCGTAAGTGCGCCCCAACAGATGCTGCCCGTCTGCTGTTTCCCAGGAAAAACTACTGCATCCAAATTTCATAATGCGTAACCTCCATGTTTTCCATCATTTTTCCCGGCAGCGCCCCAAAAATTCTTCCCTGCGGAATGATCCGGCACGTCAGACGGGAATTCGTTTTTTTCACTGGAACCATCATAAACCGTGTGGCCGCCACGCAGTCAAGTGTTTTTTTTATTTTCAGGAGGAAATTTTTATGGAGCGCCCCCATGGCTGGATGACCTCCGGCGCATTCGCCGCCTTTTGCGGCACAACCAAGGAAACTCTGCGGCACTATAAGGAAATCGGCTTGCTTGTACCCGCCCATCAGGGGGAAAACGGCTATTTCTACTATGACACAGCACAATTTTACGATTTTTACGCCATTTCCATTTTCCGGCGCACCGGCACGCCGCTGGAGGAAACCCGCCGCTGCTTACAGGGGCAGGACAGTGCCGGTACGCTTTCCCTTTTACGGAAACAGCAGGCGCGGCTCGAAGCAGAACGCCGCCAGCTGGGGCAAATGCAGTTCGTCCTGTCCGGGATCCTCCGGAACCTGGAATGGAGCGCCGCCCCGGATTTATCCCCCCGCACGGCGTGGTTTGAAGCCGAGCAGCTGCTGGCCCTCCCAACGGCCGAGCTGGAACGGCTTGTCCCCGGCAGCGCCGAGGCGGACGAAATTCTGATTGCGGTGCTGGAACGCTGCCGCGCGCTCTGCGGGCAATACGATGTACAGACCGATTTCCAGCTGGGCGCGGTGCACCGCCCCAGCCTGCCGGTGGGACGGGAGACGATTACGCACCTGTATACCCGCGTGCGCGAAAAAACAGGCTCCCCCTACGATTTGGAGAAGCCTGCCGGGCAATATCTGTATCTTTGCTGCCAGGGACGCTGGGATATTTCTGACGGCTATGCCGCCCTCAACCGCTGCATCCAGGAACGGCAGCTGAAAACCGCGGGCTGCGTCTACGCCTGCGACCTCGCCGGGTTCATCCTGAACGGCCTGGAACAGAACGCCGTGTCTATGATTTCCGTCCGTCTGGCAGAGGACGTTTGAATGCAATATGGGGCTTTACGCGATATCGGAAATGATAAATACAAGCATCAGGGAAAAGCGGATACCCCATATGGAATACAGCTTCTTTTTTTCATCGTACCATCCCTTTCGATTATACCGTACCCGCTATTGCCTATGGATTTAGCGGCACAGCAATGTACTATGATAACTTGAAATGGACAGAGCGGCAGAGGTTGATTCATCTGCCGCTCTGCTGCCAAATCCCCTCATTTGCCTTGATACATTCCGATACGAATGCTGGGAATCCTTATCCCCTTATCCGGGTAATTACTCAGTACCGTATCAATAAACGCATCCGCGTCCGTAAGCACATACCATCCGTGATTTTGCATGTACACAGAATAGCCTCTTTCCTTCTGTACAACGAAAAAACGAAGATTATAGCTTGACCCTTCATATCTTCCAAACGCAATCTCCATAGCCACTGGGGCCGGATACCGTCTGTTCAATCCTGTAGGCGTCCATTCAAATGGAAAAAGCCTATATCCAGTCATCGATGGAAAAAACGATATGATGTTGGTTATCTTATCCGCCCCGATTTCTAAAGTAACATGTTGCCCCGGATAGCACGTCCGCTCGCTCCAGTCTATATCAGAGCTGTAGCACTGCATGATAAAATATCCGGTTTCCGTTATTTCATCAAACGATGTTTGACGAATCCTTAGATTGTGCGGCAACCGATAAAATCCCAAAAGGCATACTATAACCAAAAGAATAAGGATGGTTTTTCTTTTTATGCATAGAAGTACTTTTTCCACAATTTCCAGTACAATTCCTCCTCATGTGAATATACTCCACCACCGACAGAAGCCGCATAAGCATATTTTGCGGGATTCGTGTAGGAACTTGTGTAATAAGACCCTCTAAACATCGAGGCATCTTGCGGGTAATGCTCTCTATGCCCTCCACCAGCAGGAGTGAGTCCGTCTAATACCCAAAGGCTCGCCGTAATGTCCGCCATTTTAAACCGCACATACATTGTGCGAGACCCAAGCTGATAGCCAAACCCATCTGAATGGTTGACGTAAGTATATTTTTGATATTTATCGTATATTGTTGAAAAATAAATCCTATCATCATGCATTGCTGTGAATACTTTATTATCATAATATTCTTTAATTGCTTGAAGAAGAGATGCAGATTTATCAAATAAAGTAATTGTTGTTTTGGCTAAAGCCGGTATATCCAAATCCTCCAGTGTACTTATTATTTCACCATACATTTCAGCTGTAGCAAGCTCGCCTGCTACTTCTAAAACGCTCTTCCCTGTGCAAACATCCTTATTAAGGATCTCTTCATCAATATAGGAAACAACATCCTCTCTCACTGCTGCACCTTTATATGTATAGTGGTTGGAAACCATAGCACGGGACTTGGAGGGAAAATTTGATGTATATAACACTGCTTGAGCGTTATCACGATTCTCATGAATTGACTTTTCAGATGCAGTACGCAAATCCTCCTGTATGTCAGATGCGACACCATATTCTTCAAAAAGGTTTTCCATTTCATCAGGATTTAGAAGGTCAAATGTTACCGCGACCGTCTCCAAAAGAACATCATTTCCCGTATTGATGAAATATTGCTTCTCCTGATTGTCCCTTTCATTCTCATTCACGTAGATTCCTGCTTCAGAAATCTGTGTTAAAGGGATTATCGTATCATTAGTCTCTGTCCCGTATGTTGTAACAGCATCACCGGACACGATGCGATACATACCATGATTTCCAGCCTTTGCATATATCTCCCTTGGATATACAAAATCAGAACTGGAGCTATCACTTGCAGTGAATGCAGAAACTGCCTGCTCTGATTCATCATGTGCAAAAGCACCAGATGACTCCACTTCATTTGAGTAATCCACGGCTAAAAGGCTTTCTTGCTCTGCGTCTATGGCTATCGGCGTACAGTCCACCGCGAATGAGGTCACTGTCAACGAAAGCAAAATTGACAGCATAATAATAATAGAACATAAACGTTTCATATAAAATCTCTCTTTCATAATTTTAATAAACTCTAACCTCTCATATTGAGTGTTCCTACCAAATTCCGATTATAATATCCAGTCGGATATACAGAAAATGATTTCAGAAAATCATTATACAGGGAATCCTCTTCCCCATTTTGGAAACACATAAGATCAAAAACGCTGTAATAATCGTTCCTTGTGCCATTGAATGTGATGTCATGGCTGATTTTATGCGTTACACCTTTTTCATCTTTATACGCGGCCCACATCGTGCCTTTATTAGGATTGGCCGGGTCAAAAGACGAATCCTGTTCCGACGTATATACAGGTACGTCCCCCACCATTATGGACGTTATTGCTGCATAGCCGCGGCTGGTTCCACCCGTCTGGAAGAAAAATTGGAAGTGCTCAGGCGGTACCTGATTGGGATCCGAAAAATACTTTGCAGCACCATTTGTGCAAAACGGATTAAATAGCGCGGTGTTAAAATTATTGTACAGCACCTGTCCGTTTGCTTCATAATCCGGCAGTTCAAAATCCTCATAGCCCTGCAGCTTTGCGAAATTCAATACGCTTTTTTCAATCGCAGAAAGCGCCTTTTCACTCTGATAATAATAGTCGGAATTGTAGTATATCCCACTCCGCTGGGAAGCATATGGCTCCCCCTGTACATATTGATTTCCTTCCAAACGGTTTCTTTTCAGCGCTTCAGAGATAATTTTGTAGCGAAATTCGCTGTAAAATATCTCTACCGCACTTTTTTCCTGCAAATCGCTCATCCCTAAAATACAGGGATAATCGTTTTGATCACAGGCTGTCAGAAAGGACACAAGCTCGTTGAAAAACGTCTCGCCAAGTTCCTCCTCTGACATTGATCCATCATAATAGGACGAAATGGCCTGCTTGGATTCCGTTTCAATATGCTGATAGTCATTGAAAAGATTTTCATTTTTGGACAGGTAAAGGGGGCAAAAAAGCCGCCTTGCCGCGTTTTTCTGTTCTTCTGAATTGGGGTCAAATACGGTCATATCTGAAATATCATATTTTCCCTCCGGTGCGGGCTCCAAATCCATCCGAATAGCACGTTTTTCGATTTATTCACAATTGACTGGCTTTCGGACAAAGGGCTTTGTATTGGTAACAGCATCCATTTACACGTGACTCCTTTCAGGGATATCTTTTTCAGAGAAATTTATCAATTCAATAATTCTTCCACCTCCTGCTGCCTTCACAGTTTGTTGCCCTGATACGCTGCTGCATTCACGGACAAACGCTCGTCACGGATACTGACGGCATCTTTTTCCCATTGACGGAATACTCAAGCGCCAGTTTGTACGATTTTCCGGATATTGCCTGGCACTTTCCTTCTAGCGGTACACTTCCCGTACCGGAATCGTCCCATGAGTCAACATAGTTGCGCCCCTGGTAAAGTGTCAACGTGACATCTATATCATCTGATGTGCGGTTGCCTTTACATAGCGCAGAGCATACTGCCGTTGTCCCATGAAAGCTAAGGCTCGGTTTAGCAGACTCCGCTCGCGGTTCAATTGCTAATGCTGGAACAGAAAAGACGCTTATTAAGTACAACTATCCCGATGGCCCTTAAAATGCGATTGTACATAAAACCACCTCCTTTATTTTGGTATACTGGAATTTCCGACTCTAATATATAAATGATTAAGCAGGCAGGTTTCTCACAAAGATTTGTAAGAAATTTATTTTTTGTTAACTTTAACCAAATCACAGCTGTTCGCCATGTGCAAAATGTCAATTTTGCTTGCGTTTGCGTCAATTTGAAATTGTATATTTGATTTAGAATCCACCCATGTTACAGTATTCATATCATCAGGATGCATTGATTCTAAATATAAACCTTCATACAGACTTTACCATTTTGATGAGGCATACCTCGCCAGCACGAAAGTAAAACGTATTGTAGGATTGGAACGAATAAGCGCCGTTCGAAGCATCAGGATGTGTTTCGGCAAAGCACACATACTAAGGCGGCATATACACAATCAAATTGGCGAACATATCAAATAGAACTTGTTGTTTTGCGATTTTCAACTCTTGATTCGCATTTTTTGTCTTCAGTTGTAGTGCTCCATCCAGTCAGAAAGCGGACTTGGGCTTGGAGCGGGATTTTCGC
>CAJUJQ010000011.1 GCA_910586575.1 uncultured Clostridia bacterium
ATACGTATTTCTTTGGAAGAAAAATAGACTGTTCAACAATATTGTGACACTACCCACAAATGCGCGGTAAAGCACGGCGCAGACCTCTTCGCGGGTAATCGGCGCGTTCGGGTTCAGCCGGCCATTCGATCCGCTGATGACGCCCATCGCTACGGCCTTCCGCAAATCGGTGTAGAACCAGTCGCTGGGGGATACATCCGTATATGCTGACAAATCGGCAAGGGATTCAGCACCAAACGCACGCACTACGATGGATGCCATCTCCGCACGGGTCAGCATACCGGAAGCATTGATCCGTCCATTGGAGCCGCTGAGCAGCCCATTGGAAACCGCGCGTTCAAGCGCGGGGCGGGACCAGTCGTCAGGCATATCGGCAAAACCCGGTGACTCTGCCGCCGACGCCGCGCCGAACATACCGGACAGCATGCTCAGCGCCACAATCAGCGCCAAAACTCGTTTTTTTAACATGAATTTCCACCTTCCTCTTATTGATCCGTATCGGAAGCGATTAGCGCGCCCCTGGCTCCTGAAACAGACCCCATGATTTATTTCTGAGCCGTTCCCTGATGGATGTTACACATACATGGGAAGCGAGCTTTGAAATACCACTTCAGTTTTTACAAGGACAGCGTCCTCTGCGGTCCCGTGGAAAATATAATGAAACAGCTGTTCCGCAGCGAACCAACCCTGCCGGTAAGGGTTTTTGAACATCAGGTTCTGAAACGTCCCCCGCCGCAGGCTTTCCACATTTTGTGGGAAAATATCGCTGCCCACCGCCGGAAGCTTGCCCGCAAGGCCGCTTTCCTCCAATGCACACGCCAGCTCCACGCTGCCGCGCGCTGTAACGCTGCAGCAGCAGGCAATGTCAGGCTGTTCTGCCAGATACGTCCGCAATTCCTTTCGGAGCTTGCACCGTTCTTCCAGCGTGTAGCCATAGTACAGTTTGTAAGCCTTTCGCCCGGCACCATGTTCGTGTATGTAGTCCTCAATTCCACGGACGGATGCGGCGTTTGCCGGTGTAGTCGCTTCGCCCGCGCAGACCAGAAGATTCCCGCCGCCCGGAGTCTGCCGTACCAGGATTTCCCCGATGATTTTCCCGAGCAGGTAATTTTCGGCCTGCACACAGCAAACCCGCCCGACTCCCTGCATATCGCTGTTGACCAGCACAACCGGAACATGGCAGTCCCGGCACTGAAGAAGCTCCGGGCGTGCCGCAGGGTCGATATCACCGAGGACAATCAGCCCGGAAAGCCTGTCCGTTTCCCGCGCCTCTTTTACAATCCCGGCAGGGACCGAAATGGATTTCCTGCTCTCATAGGAAAATTCCTCCAGTTCCAACCTGTAATCCGCGTGTTCCTTCATAAAATCCCGTACACCGGACCAAATCGGCGCGTAATACAACAGGTTCCCGCCCTCCTGGCGCGGCAGGATTACGCCAATCCGTGTGATCCCGCGCTTCAGCGAGGACGCCGCAGCATTGCAACGATAGCCCATTTGCCTTGCAAGATAAAGTACACGCTCACGGGTTTCTGCCTTAGGGCCAGGCTTTCCGGACAACACCAGATGGACGGTTGCCGGTGAAAGGGAGGCCATCTGTGCGATGTCTTTGATTGTGACTGTATTTTTATTCATGGTGGATGTATTCGTGTTTTCCATATGCGGCAGTTCCTTTCGCCACTGCGCCTGCACGGCTATGCTTTTAAGACTTTATTTCTTGTTTTTTTGCAAGCAATATTGCATTAAAACGTTTTAATTCATATCAAAAAGTAATCCGCCTTACCGGCGGCAGCAGTTTTTATGTCAAAACTAAATTTACTACCATGATAGCACAAATATTGCCATGAATCAAGCTGTTTTGCCAGAAAAATCAATTTTCATGCACGATATCCAATGTTTTGCCATGTGCTTTGGTAGAAAGTTACAAATAACAGGCCCTGTCTGACTGTGCCGGCGCCTGCATCGGTTTTTGTGAATTGTGCATAATCACTAATATAGCCGGATATAATTAGTCGGTTTTGTATAAATTTATTTTGGATATCAAAGAGAGCCTTGACATATTACAATTTGTATATTATTATGTGCTCATAAGGGTACGGAAATAGTTAAAAATACTGATGTTGGTATTTTGCCTGGCAAATATCCAGATGTCAATGTATTTTACTGCCGGAATCGAACATTTTACAGGTGATTGAAAATGTGCCAATGAAAAAAGACAGTTCAAAAAAAGGATTGTTTTTTTCTTTTTAATCATTTTAAAACGTTTTAATTGGCAGGCTCAAAATTATGAACACATTACTATCAGTAATTGCGCATTAACAGAGTTTGCGGCTATTTCCCACCAACAGGTTTCCGGTGCTGGGAACCGCCCCGGCGGAGAAAGGAGGCTGTACAGCTTAGAGATGAAAAGGTGCCATCCAGGCGTCAAATATGCATGAAGTATGGAGGATTTATGTTACAGACATCAAAGAAAACGGCAAAACGGCTGCTGAGCGTGTTGTGCAGCGTCTCACTGCTGAGCACGCTGCTTCCGGCGGCGGGGGCTGCTGACAGCCCGTCCGGCAGGGCGGGGGAATTCAGCCTGAACTACGCCCCGATCAGAGATGACGGCAAATCCGGTAAGCTCTGGATCGGCGATATCGGCGAGACGGTATTTGACGAGATTACATACGTCAAAGGGAACGAAGAGCGGTCAAGCCATGTGACGCTCGACCCGGGAACCGGCGTGCTTACTGCGGACGAAGGCTATACCCTCGCAACTTCGGGACGACCGGCACAGGCGGTCACGTTCAGCGTGAACGCAAAGTACTATGACGCTTCTGACGTGCTGTTCGTGGAGAACTTTGAAGGCGCGCAGGAGAATGACGCCGGTACAGGGCAGAAGTTCCAAGGCACGTATGGAAAAAATGCATCCGGTGATTTCAAAAAAGACGAGCCATTTGCAATGCCTGTTGTGATTGACCCGACAAAAGCGCGGGCGGGCCAGAAGTCCATTACGCAGGGTGCCCGGGGAGCACAGGCTGAAAATGTAATCGCTGCCTACAGTGGGGATTTGGATGCGGACGCATGGGCAACCATGTGGTATTATGATGATGGCGAAAACCTGACAGGCAGCGGTCAATTTGCCTTTATGGGCGGCGTAATTACAAAAGGGTGGACAACCGGTGCGTTCAATGGCGCAGTTGGTACATCTGACCAGACCGCTGGAGGTAACCCCTCTGGCAAATATGCTGAGTATACTTATCGCAGCAATGGCGGCAAGTGGGCGAGTACAGGCGTCCCACGCGCCAAGGGCTGGCACAAGTTCCAATGGAAAATTGGTCAAACCGGAACCACATTTTATGTTGACGGGCATCAGTTGAGTAATACCTCCCCTGCATCCTGGACAAATTTTGGCGGGTTTTATTTCGTATGCAATTGGAATAACACGAACGTTCCATTCCGCAATATGCACTTCATTGACAGCTTTTCCATTGTAAAGGCCAAGGCAGACGGCAGTGCTGTTGACGCTTCCCAAACCTTTACGAAGGACATTACGGTCTATGTTGTCAGTGAAGAGGATGTACTTTCGCTGGGCTACACCAAGACGGACCGCACGAGCGGCACGCTTCAGCTCAACAACGTGGACGGCATCGGCGCAACCCTGGTCAGCAAGAGCTTCAGCGCGGTAGACGACATCACGGACAAGCTGACCCTGGATGCATCCTCCGGTGCGATTACGGCTCAATCCGGTTATATCCTGAGCGATAAAAGCAACCCGCTTGCAGAAAAAGTGACTTTCGCAGTGGATGCGGAATACCATTTTGGCGATGCATCGGCAACGGAAACCTTCCATGCCACAATTGATGTTTACTATGACATTGACGAGTCAAGCACCCCGGACGCCCCGCTGACCGGAACCGGCGCGCGCAAGGTCATCAGCCTGAACGGCACATGGTCGTTTGGCGGCAAGGGTGAGGAGGATGCCTCGGCGGTGGATTACAATGATGCTTCCTGGTCAAAGGTCACCGTCCCCCACGACTGGAACGCGACCACCGGCTATCATGGAAACAGCCGCCTGAACGGTACCTACTGGTACCGGCGGTCGCTGACGCTCACCCAGGCGGAAGCCGACGAATACAACAAGCGCAGCGCGTTCCTGGAGTTCGATTCGGTTGGCATGGAAGCCCATGTCTATCTCAACGGGACAGAGGTCGGCTCCCACAAGGGCGGCTGGAGTGCGTTCAAGATTGACGTGACCGGCAGGCTGCGGGCAGGCGACAATATCATTGCGGTTTCCGCAAACAACGAGCGCGTGCTCAATGGCGATATTGCCCCGCTCCACGGCGACTTTGACAACGCCAGCGGCATCAACCGCGAGGTTCGGCTGGTCATGACGAGCCAGGTGCATCTGGATGAGCTTGACCACGGCTCGAACGGGGTTTATATCATCCCGAAGCGCGCGTCGGATTGGACAGACGCTAACCGGAAATGGGAAGTTGATGTGACCGCGCTCATCCGGAACGACACCCAAAAGAGCCGGGATGTGACTGTGACCGCTGAGGTCCGCCATCCCACCAGCTTTGACGATGTGCTGGGGCTGGGCGAAAAGGGGCTGCTCCGGTTCAACCCGGCAGACATGTACGATAGTAGCGGCTCGGTGATCGGAACCCAGACCACGACGCTGTCCGCGATGCGGCGGTCCGCCACCGAAGCGAAGCTGACGGTTGCGGTGTCTGACCCGAAGCTTTGGGACGGCCTCGAATCCCCCTATCAATATGTAGCGAAAATCAGCGTTTACGAAGGCAGTGACACCAACGGTGCGCTGCTGGATTCCTACGAAACCATGATTGGCTTCCGTTATTACGACGCGCAGCTCAGCGCCAAGTATGGTACGGCGGGCGACGGTTTCTATCTCAACGGCAGATTCTATCCCCTGCGCGGCATGGCGATGCACGAGGACTGGCCCGGCCTGGGGCGCGCGCTGGAGGATAAGTATATCGAAAAGGACGTTGCCGTGCTCTATGAAATGGGCGCAAACTGGACGCGCGTCAGCCATTATCCGCATGACGAATACTGCTATGACCTGCTGTCCCGTTACGGCATTGCCTGCTCGGCGGAGATCCCGCTGGTTGACGGCGTTTCGCTGGTGAACCGTGACGGCTCCTATACCAGCAGCAAAACATCGGGGATCATTTCCCCCAGCTTCAAGCAGACCACGCTGGATTTGTTTGACGATATGGTTAAGCAGCTGTATAACTATCCGGCAATCCTTGGCTGGCTGATGCAGAACGAGCTGGGCGGCGGCACCTATGGACAGGGCACCGGTGCGGATGCGACTGCGGCACAAGCTGAAATGATTACCGCGCTGAACAACCGTTCGCATTTGCTGGACCCCGGCCGCAAGACCGTTATGGCAATGAGCCTTTCCAACTGCTACAACTTTGAATCTGACTGGCTGCTCTGGAACGGTTACCCAGGCTGGTATGGCAGCGAAACCACCGGTATCGGCTATTTCGTAGACGGCTATGCCAACAGCACGGATACAAAGCGCAAGCGCCCGACCGGTGTTTCTGAGTACGGCGCGGGCAGCAACCCCAACCATCAGACGGATTATATCCGCGGGGAAACCAGCTTCACCGATTGGAATGGCACCGGCAGGGCGTTCCATCCGGAATCCTACGCCAACGACCGGCATGAGCAGAGCCTGCGGGAAATCAACGCCCGCCCCTTCTACTGGGCAACCGGCGGTTGGATTATGTTCGATTTCTCCGCGTCCAGCCGCAACGAGGGCGGACGCCAGGGGACAAACGACAAGGGCCTTGTATACAAGGCGCGTCCGGAGGAAATCCCGGATTACAGCGGCGACCCGGAGGAACTGCTGGTACGCAAGGATGTGTTTTACCTTTATAAGGCGAACTGGGACAAGATCCATCCGCTGACCTATATCGCGGAGCGCCGCTATGAGAACCGCGAGCGGCAGGATATCACTGTCACCGTATATTCCAACGCCAACCGGGTGAAGCTCATCCACAACGGGGCCGAAATCGGCACAAAAACCGCAACGGCAGTCGGTCCGTATGTAGACAGGAACACGCTGGCGGACGAAACGGCTTCCGGCATCTTCAAGTTCCAGGTCAACCTGGCAAACGGCGGCAATGAAATCGTAGCGGAGGGTTATGACCAGTCCGGCAGTAAGGTTTCCGATGATACCGTGATTTGGCAGTTTGGCGACCTTGAGGGACTGGACATTGCTTCCGATACCTTTGCGGTCAAGAACGATACAAAAGCAATTTTCCTGACCGGCGAGGGCGACGCCCGCGATGTGGACAGCCTCTTCCGCCCCGCCGATGGGACGAGCGCGCACAGCTACCGTATTCTGACCTCTGACCGGCGTCCGGTCACACAGGGCGAAATCCAGGCGGGGATGCTCCTTGAGGTCACCCTTGGCACCGCCAAACGGGTTTATACCTTCCAGCAGCCCTATATTTCCGCAATGAAGGAAATTACCGTTGACGGGCGGGCCGGCGCGGAAGAAGCGGTCGATTTCCGGGCGGAAACGGTTTGGGAAACTGATGATACCAACGCGCATGAGATTGAGATTGACCTTGGCAAAAAGTATGTCCTTACTGAGCTGAAGGTGAACTGGGCGAATGCGGACGGCGCATCCGCGTATACGGTCGAGACATCGATTGACGGCAGGATCTGGAACCCCGTGGTTGACCGGAGCGGCAACACCATTGCTGTCGGTGAAGCACAGGACGAGCTGCAAAGCTACGGCCGTTATGTGAAGCTCTGCATTGCGGAGGGCAGCACCCCCAGCATTTCCGAGATTGAAGTGTACGGCTGGATGGTTTCGGTGAAGGACGGCGAGGACCGTATCTTCGTCAGCGAAACCGAGCGTACCATCTGCGTCCCCACCGATGTGGCGGAATTCCATACCGGCGGCACGCTGAGCGGCGGCATGAATTTCGAGAATATCGCGCCGCTGATTGTCGTCGATGGCAACTGCCAAGCCGCGCACGAGAACGATACCGACTATTCGCTGGATGAGAACCATTCCCTGTTCAACGTGACCGATACGCTGGGACGCAAGGTTCCGTTCCGGTTCAAGTTCTTCACGGGCGGGAACAAGCCCGCCGGGCCGTTTGAGCTGTCGATGGGCAAACCTGCTTCCAGCTCGAGCAACCAGAATTCTACCTACATTCCAACTAACGTCACTACCGAGGATGACAGCCGCTGGAATTCTTTGGGGACAGGGGCAAGCGGCTTGGATGAGTGGGTGATGGTCGACCTGGGCAGCGAATGCACCCTGGATTCCATCCGCCTGGAATTCCCAAGAAACGGCGTAGGCGGAATCACCAGCGTCCGCTATTATACCTATGAGGTTTATCTGGGCAGCAGCATCGAAGATGCGCTCTTCTCTGATATGGTAATTGACGGTTCAGATAACACCGATGTAAACGGCGTCTTTGAATTCCGGAGTGAAATCGCCGGAAAGAAGGCGCGGTACGTCCGCGTGAAGGTAACCGGCAACTCGTCCACCTGGCAGGCTGGCCTGAACCGGCTCTATGTCAAGGGCTACGAGGGCGATGCGGAGATTCCCGAAGCCAGGGAGATTACTTCGATTGAAACACTTGACCCGATCGAAGCCGAAACAGGCATGGCGGCCGAGGATCTCGGGCTGCCCGAAACCATCCTTGCAGAGCTGGACGACGGCAGCGAGATTCAGGTACCGGTTGAATGGTCGTGTGAAGATTATTCCCCGGATACCGCTGGGGAATATGTATTTATTGGCACGCTTGACCTTTCCGGCCTGGACGGCGTAGAAAATCCGGAGAATCTCCGGGCAGAGCTTACTGTCATCCTGCGCCTGGCGCATGAACATGTGTGGTCGGAAGAGTGGAGCGCAAACAGAACCCACCATTGGCATGCCTGCACGGTGGACGGCTGTAAGCTTGAGCCAGGCGAAATGGATTCGTATGAAGCGCACGTTTATGCGGATGATGAAGCGCCGCTCTGCGAAATCTGTGGCCATGACAGGACTTCTGACCCTGTGCACGAGCATGAGTGGTCGGAAGAATGGGATAACAACAAAACGCACCACTGGCATCCCTGCATTGCGGAGGACTGCGACATCACCGATCCCAGCGAAATAGATTCTTATGAGGAACATGTCTGGGCGGACAGTGTCTGTGAGATTTGCGGCTATGTGTATGAGCCGGATGCTGGCCGCTATAAAGTCACGGTCATTTATGGTTCGGCAAGCCACAGTACCGCAGAAGCAGGCGACGCAGTCATGATTACAGCCGAATGGCGCAGCGGATACTCCTTTAACCGGTGGATTGTGGAAGAAGGAGACGTACAGCTGGGCGACGCGGCAAGCAGCCGCACGGGCTTCATTATGCCGGCAGAGGACGTGGTCATTCGCGCAGCCTATTCGGAAGATGAGGAGACGCCCAGCCGCAGACCTGTCCGGCCAGCCAAACCGACCAGCAGCAGCAATACAGACAAGGACAGCACGACATATGAGCTTCCGTCCAGCGGACGTGTGACTGGGGGTTCCTATGAGCTTAGCCCCGCCAGGGCGAAAAAGGGTGATAAAGTGCTTATAACCACGAAGCCGGACATCGGCTATGAGGTCGGGAATGTCAGTGTCACCAGCCAGGACGGGACCGCAGTCATCGTCACACCGGAGGGCGGCCAGCAGTTCAGCTTTGAAATGCCGGATGGCCAGGTCCAAATCCAAGTGGATTATCGGCAGATCTCTGCCAGTTACGCGGATGTCAGCGACAGCGACTGGTTCAAGAGCGCGGTGGACTATGCATCGTCCAAGGGGATGATGGCTGGGAACCGCGGCCAGTTCAGCCCGCATGACAACCTGACACGCGGAATGATTGCACAGATCCTTTACAACCTGGAAAACAATGCCGAACCGCTTCAGCATAGCTTCCCGGATGTATCGTCTTCTGACTGGTTCAGCCCGGCGGTATCATGGGTTTCTGCAAAGGGCGTTATGAGCGGCTACAGCAACGGGCAGTTCGGCGCAAATGATTCCGTAACCCGTGAGCAGCTTGCGCTGACATTGTACCAGTATGCCGTGCATAAGGGATATGATACTACAGCGTCCGCCGAGCTGGGTACCTTTGTGGATGGCGCGGATACCTCTAACTGGGCTCGCGCTGCGATGCAGTGGGCAGTTGCACACGGACTGTTCTCCGGAAAGAGCGGCGGCAGACTTGACCCGCAGGGTACCGCAACCCGCGCAGAGGTCGCGTCGGTTCTGATGAATTTCTGTGAACGCATTGCAAAGTAATTCAGTATCGATGAAATTCATTCGATTTTCGTAAAAGAACATAATCGAGCAGGGGGCAGGCGATTCGTTCGCCTGCCCCCTGTCCATATGGCTGTAAATCAAATCGGAGCTGCCGCACCTGGACTTGCCTTGTGCAGCAGCTCCGGAACTTTATGGATAGGATTCAGCGGTAGTTGCAGGCGCTGTCAGAAGCGGAACGGACAACCGGCTTCGCGAGGTGGAAAAACGTCATCGCGGCGAATGCCAGAGCGGTCATCCCGAAAGTCATCATTGCCAAAACCTTATTCCAGATGGACGCAGAAATTTCGACTGCCGCCCCAGCCAATGCTTCGGACAGCAGTCGATTCATCCTCGTCTTTTTATTGAAAAATTTTTGTGTGTTTTCCCCGTTTCACAGGGACTTTTTTACAGGTTACTACAATGGTGATACCCATCCCCGTTTTTCCTTTCCCCGTGCTCCGTTTCGCTGCCGGGCCACCCCCTCATTTTAAGTATTTCTTTAACTTGTAGGCAACAGCCTGAACGTCGATCGGTTTCGCCAAATGGTCATTCATACCGCACTCCAAACATTTCTGAATATCTTCCGAAAACGCGTCGGCAGTCATGGCGATAATGGGAACATCCGCATCTTTACGTTCCAACCCACGGATAGCAGCGGTCGCTTCGTAGCCGTCCAAAACGGGCATTCGTACATCCATGAGGATCGCATCGTAATACCCAACGCGGGATCTCTCAAATTTTTCGATGCAGATCTTCCCATTCTCAGCCCAATCTATCTCCATTTCAAGGACAACGAGCATTTCCCTCGCCACTTCCCAGTTCAACTCGTTATCCTCAGCCAACAAAATACGCTTCCCCCGAAGTCCTGGATCGGCCGCGCTTTCCGCATCGGCAGCTTCCCCGCCGCCGGTACCGGCAAATGCGCTCAGCGCGTCGAACAAGGTAGACGGAAACAGCGGCTTGGAAATAAAGCCGGAAATCCCTGCTTCTCTGGCCTCTCCGGCCATTCCGTTCCAATCATAGGTCAGGAGCAGCATCGCCGGACCGTTTTCCCCGCAGGCCAGTCGGATCGCCTTGGCAGCCTCGATCCCACTCATATCCGGCAGCTGGCCTAAAAAGATCAGCCGGTAACTGCCATCCACGCTCCGTTCCACTGCCTGCCCGACGCTCTGGCACCACTCAGACCGGATGCCGGCGGATTCTAAAATACGAACCGTATTGACGCACAGCCGTTCATCGCCGTCAACCACCAATACCTTCCAGTTCGGAAGATCCCGATCCATCTCCTGCTCCGCCGCTTTTTCCAGGTCAAGCACCACATGGAATTCGGCTCCCTGGTTCTGTTCGCTGTGGACTGAGATGCTGCCCCCCATCGCGTCTACGATATGCTTGGTAATGGTCATTCCCAGCCCGGAACCCTCTGTTTTCCGGACCCGGGTGTTGTCCTCTCTGCTGAAAGACTCAAATATTACCTTCTGGTACTCCTTTGACATGCCGATTCCGGTATCGCTTACCAGGAAATGGGTGCGGACATGGGTAGGCTTCTCCGAAAGCGCCTCCTGATACACGGTCACTTGAACCGTTCCGTTCTCCGGTGTGAATTTGACGGCGTTTCCCAGCAGGTTGATCAGCACCTGATTCAGCCGCACGCTGTCACAATACACATTTTCCGACAGGATTTCGTAGGCGCTGGCGCTGAACTGCTGATTTTTTGCATTGACCTGAGGCTGCATGATATTGACAATACAGTCCATCACCTCCCTTAGTGAGACCGGCTCTACATTCAGCGTCATTTTCCCGCTTTCGATCTTGGATATATCCAATACGTCGTTGATGAGTCCCAGCAGATGCTTGCTGGACAGCGCGATTTTGCACAGATAGTCCTGAACCTGCGCCGGATGATTCGCATTATCTATGGCCAGAGACGTCATTCCGATGATGGCGTTCATCGGGGTGCGTATGTCGTGGCTCATGCTGGAAAGGAAGTCCTGTTTGGCCTCATTGGCCTTCTCCGCCTCTTTCCGCGCCCTTTCCGCGTCTTTCCGGGCTGAATCCATTTCTTCGTTCACACGTTTTAATTCGGATACCTGCTTCTTGAATAGCCCAAGATATTGAAAAAATATGTAAAGAAGCATGGCGATCACCACGAAAGAAGCGGCGTAAACCATGGTAAGCCAGCGGCTGCTCATCCCCGCAATCGCGTGATCCAGCCCGTCAAATGGAAGGATTGTCACCAGATACCAATCACAGTAGGGAAGATCGGTGCAGTACAGGTGGCGGCGTGATTCCCCGTTTTTCAGAATAACGGAATAATCCTCGCCCGCGTCCATCGCTGCCGTCAGCTGCTCAATATAGGTAGCCGCATCCCCGGTTTGACCGTCAAAAGCGCTGTAGAGCCGGTCAAAATAGGTTTCGTGGGCATCATCCCCGTTTATGACAACGTAGCTGCCGTCCTTTCGTATGACAAAGGAATAACTCAACGAATCGTCTGAATCAAGAAAAAGGACCTCGCCCATATATTTCGCGGAAAGCCCCACAACCATGGCGAGGCTATAGCTCCCGTTGGACATGGGATATTCGCAGGGGACACCGAACAAAATTACGCCGTCCCCGCCGCTGTCCACAGCGGACGCTGTCTTGCGCTCCCCATTCCGCAGGCTCTCCAAAAACAGCTCAGGGTGGTTGAGCTTTACATGGTCACCGTAAATCATCTCAATTTCGCCATCGGGCGAATAGAGGGCGGCGCACAAAAAATGCCTTGCCCTTGCGCCGTACTCGATCTCCGCTCTCGTGCCGTAATCGGAATTTCCGTCTCCCGCCGCAATATGCGCAATGGATTCCGCCATAGTCAGGCGGAGTTCAATGATCGTTTCAAAATGTAAAGATACCTGCTCATTCATTCCTGACATATAGGAGGTTCCAATGTCCTCAATCACATTTTCGCTCATATTGCGAACGGATATTCCAAGAAAAGAAAACACGAAAATAGTCAAACCTATAATTACCCCAATACTGATTTTGAAAGAATGGGGTAAAGCCTTGTTTTTCATACTTTTTTCTCCAAAGTTTTCGATATTCAATCTGTCTGGCACCCGTTTACCAGGCCTGCCTGCCTGCCTCTCAACCGGCTCATGACCTGGAACATTTTACGGATGTCCACCGGCTTTGCCAGGTGCGCATCCATCCCGGCAGCCTTCGCCAGCGCAATGTCCTCGTCAAACGCGTTAGCCGACAGCGCGATGATGGGTACGGTTTCCGCATCCTTCCGGTCCAAGCTGCGAATCACCCGCGCCGCCTCATAGCCGCTCATAACCGGCATCATCAGGTCCATAAGCACACAGTCAAGCGTCCCAGGTTCGGATGCCGCAAAGGCGTCTACTGCGGCTTTCCCGTCGCTGGCAGTCACAACCTCTACGCCCGCGTCTCTGAGCATATATTCCACGATTTCACAATTGATCTCGTTGTCCTCCACCAGGAGAACATGCATTCCGGCGATATTGCCCGGTATATTCCAGGCCTTGCCCGCAGGCTCTCCGCCCCGAGCCACGTCGACCCGGAAGGGGAGCGTAATCCGGATTACGCTCCCCTTGCCGGGCTGGCTGTCAATCTCCACCGTCCCCTTCATCTGGTCGACTAGCTTCTTTACAATGGACATGCCCAGCCCAACGCCGTTATAGTTGGTTCTCGCGTCCTGATGCTCCTGGGTGAATGGTTCAAAAATGTGCTCTTTAAAATCTTCCCCGATCCCGATTCCGGTGTCTTCGATTACAAAACGGCAATTCGCCGTCCCATCCCGGAAGGCGGTTTCCTCCGCCCGGACAAATACGGAGCCATGGGGCCGGTTATATCTGATGGCATTGTCAATAACGTTCATCAGGATTTGCTTCAGGTGCAGGGGATTGCCGATGACTCTGCCATGTCGGAGGCCGGAATCCTCCAGTTCCGGCTGAATTTTCCGTTCCTCCGCCAGCGGAGAAAGCATCGCAAAACAGTTCTCCAATATCTCATGAAGGTCAAACGGTTCTTCCACCGCCGCCAGCCTTCCGCTCTCCAGCTTGCTCACCTGAAGCACGTCGTTCACCAGGGACAGCAGGTGCTCCGTTGACACGCGGATCTTTTTCTGGCACTCCCTCTGCCGTTCCGGATCGTCCCGGCTTTTTTCCAGAATAGACAGCATCCCCAAAATCCCGTTAATGGGCGTGCGGAGATCATGGGACATGTGGGAAAGAAATTCGCTCTTTGCCGAGTTCGCCTGCCTCACCCGCTCCAAAAGCTCCATGATGGACTGCTCCTGCTTCTTCCTTGTCACCATGGTCTCTGTAATATCCTGATGGTATCCGTTCAGGCTGGCGCCGGATTTCTTGAAGGTTTTGTCCGGTACCCCGCCGCAGCGGACATAAATCCTCCCCAGCTCTGGATGATTCCAGGGGTAGATCACCTCAGAACGGCCGTTCTCCAATATTTCCCGAACCGCCTCCTGTACCATCATCACATAGTCCGGCGAAATGCGCTCAAACCAGTGCCGGTAGCATTCCTCCGGCCCGATCCCGTCCGGTACGCCCAAAAGGATCCGCATGGTCCGGTCCGCATACATCCTTGGCGGGCAGCCCTCCTCCAGTTCGATCGTCCATATTCCGGTTCGGGCTCCTTCCAGAATGTATTCCAGACTCCGCCTTGCCTCCAGTTTGTACTTCTCCTCCTGTTCCACCACAGCGTTGACGTCCCGCTGGGCGAAAATCGCGCAGTTCTCCGCCTCCGTTCTCTCAGTAGCGGAAAAGTGTATCTCCAGATACTTTAATCCTGAGAAGTTATCCTTCACCTGATATCGGACGGAAAACTTTTTCTTTGTGGTCAGCTGCGCAAGCACATAGTCCTTCTTCGTCATGGCGCGGAGCCGTTCCTGATCCTGGGGGACAACGCACCTGGTAATATACCGCTCTATGGCTGTCTGATAGCCATCCTGAAAGTGGGCGGCCCAATCCAGCCCCATCTGTCCGCTGCTGCGGTAGACCTCACATGCGCCTGTGTCAAAGTTCACCTCATAGATACCCAGGTAGTCCACACTGAGGGCATGGAGCACGTTATGGCTCCGCTTTTGAAGCTCCCGGAACAGGTTGCGCCGCTTCAGGGAGGATACGATGAAGTACGCCGCCGTCTGGAGCATATTTGACGCGTATTCCAGCGACTTTACAGGGGGATTGTCCACGCCGTAAAAGCCGATGATCTTTTTGCCGTCATACAGGGGAACCACTACAAGGGAATGAACACCCTGCCGGTTCAGGTTTTCGTACTGAAGCGGATCTGTCTCCCGAATGTCCTCCAAATGTTCAATGACGATATGCCTGCCGACGCTGAACTTGTGATACCAGCTGGCGCAAACCTCTGGCGGTACGTTCTGCAGGCCCTCCTTCTCGGGCCTTACGCCCTCGGCCGCCCACTCGTAGGTGTTGTCGTCGCCGCCGGACTCGTTCTGCTCAAATATATAGGTCCGTTCTCCGTTCAGCGCCTTTCCCAGGTGCTCCAGCAGCACCTCCAGCGACTGATCCGGCGTCTCCTCCAGCAG
Organism: uncultured Clostridia bacterium; assembly: GCA_910586575.1. Lineage (GTDB taxonomy): Bacteria > Bacillota > Clostridia > Oscillospirales > Butyricicoccaceae > QXXE01. The sequence goes on from CAJUJQ010000011.1 coordinate 14,856, forward strand.
GGCAACGCGAAGGCCCTCGTTGATAACGGCCTCCAGATTCTGAACGCTTTGTATGCCGCTGTGCCGCTCATAGGCCCCGGCGGCCAAAGCGCTTTCTCCGGTCTGTTCAAAAAGTCGCCCTGAATACTCCATATGCCCCTCCTCCATATTGCCTGGTTTCCAGTCGTCGCTGCCGCAGAAAAATCAGAGTTATAGAGCCATAATACCATACATCTCCCAATCATGTCAATACGCGGCAAAAAACTGCGCTTAACAGTCTCAGCCGTCAAATGAGCAACTGTGAAAAATACTGGACGGTAAAAAGTTTTACATTGGCAAAACACAGCATTGACATAAAGGGAACTGATAACGGTCAGGTTCTTTTATTGCACCATACGTATTCTTCGATTTCAACAAAATCATGATACTGCCCAAAACAGAACGCCATAACAGGGCCACTGCTGAGGGCACACTTCGCCAAAGTCATGGGCGGTCAGTACAATAGGCCTGCGGGCGCGCCTCCAGGCTGGACTCGGGCAGCGTGATACGCAGGGCTGAGGGTGCATTGCCGACCGCTTAACCAAGCTTTTTCCGATGTCCGGCTGGGAGGTGTACTGGCCGCAGGCGATTACGGCCCATTTTGTAAGGCCGGCGCCTGCCTTCGGCATCCGGAATGGGGGGATACGGGCGGTGCGTTTCGGCATGTTACGATTTTCTTTTCTAAGAACGCTGGACCACGGACGATCCATGATGTCAGAACGTTCCATTCTTGTTTCACTGGCAGCCTGCGGCTGCTGGTTTGTTATAACAGGATTTCCGCCGAATCGCCTATAAGGTTTGTACAATATTTCTGATATCATCATTCACAGCAGCAAGGTCCGGGAGGCGGTATTTCAGCCGTGCGCAGTGAAATCCATGCAGCTGTGCAGCAGAATCGACGGCTCTACATAAACCGTGCTGCTGGAGGGGTACTCACCCTTTAATACATAGTTGAATAAAATTTGTGAGGCCTGATAGCTTTGCTTCATAATTTTTTTATCAATAATGGCGGACAAAGTGCCTTTTGCCAGGTATTCCTCGCTTTCGGGAAAGCGGTCGTTGCCGATCAGGCGGATGCGGCCGGACAGTTCCATGGTTTCCAGTACCTGGCACATTTGCACCGTGTGCCGGGCGCTGGTGGAATAGATGGCATATACCTCCGGGTGCTGCGCCAGAAGCGCGCGTACCTGGTTGCCGGAGTGGTGGGAAACAGGGCTGTATGCGGTCAGGATCCTGGCGTTTGGAGCATGCGTGCGCAGGTACTGCTCGAAACCGGCGGCGTTTTTTGCCTGATCGGGCATGGGGAAATCCCCTGTGGGGTTCCCGGTGAGGATAATGGTTTCGGCAAAGTCGCGCGGATAAAACGAGCACAGCAGTTCGGCGGCCAGGCTGCCTGCCAGCTCGTCATATGCCTTGACACAGCACAGGCGCAGATCCTGATACATATCTGCGCCGATCAGGAGGATGGGAACTCCCCTGCCGGCGAGTTTCTCCAGAAAATAGGAGGATTGGTTGTGCTCGACCGCGATGGTAATCAGTCCGCTGATGTCCCCGCAGTGCTGCTCATAGATTTGCTTGAGAGCCATTCCGTTTCCGTCCGGGGTGAGCGGATAGTGAAATTCCAGCGGTTCAGCACTGAACTCGGTGATTTCACTGAAAAAGCGGCGCACACCCTGCCAAAGATTCAGATAATAATAGCGGTCGTCGAGGGTTGGCTTGGGCAAAGCGACCGCGAAGTGGATATCTTTCCGCTTGAGCGCGGAAGCCATATAGTTGGTTTTATAGCCCATTTGGGCAGCAAGCTGCCGGATTTGGAGGGATACTTCATCGCTGACGCCCTGCTTGCCATTCAGCGCACGGTGAACCGTGGTTGTGCTGACCCCCAGGGTGTGGGCAATATCCTTTAAGGTTGCTTTCGGTTGCGGCATGGCAGATTCTCTTTTCTTTCCTGATAATCGATATTATACTTTATGAAACTATAATACCGAAAATATGGACTGCTGTCAACAGGGAGCAGCAGCTGTAAGGAAACAGTTTTTTCAAAACGGGTCTTTTGAGCAGTGCAAAGTAGACAATAATATATATATGAAATTGTTTAAATTGACATTTATCATAATTTCGATTGACTTTTAAGAAAAATTTAACTATAATTGAGTAAACGATAAACTTTCGCAAAACAATCCAAAACAAGGAGGAATCGTAAAATGAAACACACAAAACGGCTTTTAGCGCTGCTGCTAAGCCTGTGTATTCTTTGTCCCGCGGCTCTGCCATCCGCGCTGGCGGCAGACCTTCTCGCTGGAGGTGGGGCCGAGAACCAGGAGACGGACGGCAGCCTTATGCCGCCGCCCGAAGCGGAACCGGACGCATCCGCTACGGAACCGGACGTATCCGGGACGGAACCGGACGAATCCGTAGCGGATGGCGAAGAGGGCGGCGAAAAGCCTTCCGCACCGGAGGGGCTGATAAAGATCCAGTCGATCCGGCTGCCTGAAGAGAAAACCGTCCCGGCAGGAACGCCTTCAGACGAGCTGCATCTCCCGCAGGCGCTGGAAGCCGTATTGGAGGATGGGACCACGGTCGAAATCCCGGCTGTCTGGGATTTCGGGGACTATGACGAAGCGTCTGCCGGTACATACACCATTACTGCGGCGCTTGACCCGGAGACACTGGCCAGCTACCTGTGGGAACCGGATGAAGCGCTTGCGGTCGTGGTCACGGTGGAGCCAGAAGCGGTGCTTTTTGTCTCGAACGATCCGAACGCCGAGGCGTTTGCCGAGGTCCGGACTCTTTGGAATACGTATCTGGCAGGCGGCCTGACAGATACGAGCGATCAGGATATCCAGGCGTATATCACCAAGATTGACAACGCTGCCCAGACGCATTACAGCACCCTGATCAAAGAAGCAAACCGTACCCAGGAACCGTATCTGCTCTGGGAGGATTTGACCATGAACACCGGCTACAACGGGGCGAAGGTGTACGGCGCAAAGGACACCTCGGTTCCCGCCCGGCAGGAGTTTAACACGGTCGGCAGCGCGTTTGAACGCCTGTTGGACATCGCCGAAGCATACAGCATCAATGGCTGCGTATATTATCAGGACGCGGATGTCCTGAGCGAGCTGCTGTCTGCCTACGACCTGCTGAACGAGCGGTATTACAACGAAAACTCCACGCTCTACGGCAACTGGTATACCTGGGAAATCGGGATTCCGCAGAGCTTCCTCAAGGCGCTGCTTCTGTTGGGAGACAAAGTGCCGCAGGAGGAGCTTGCAAAATATCTGACGGCTGTTTCGCGGTATGTACCGGCTGACAACAAGCGCGGCGCGACTACCGGCATTTTGACCTCGCCTTCGACGATGACGGGCGCGAATCTGCTGGACAAGGCGGCGTCCTCTGCCATGATCGCGGCGCTGAATCCCGATTCGGAGCGAATGAATCAGTGCGCCGCCGACGTGAAAACCGTTCTGAAATATTCCAACAACACCAATTCGGCGATCAATAGTGCCGACGACGGTTTCTGGAAGGACGGCTCCTACATCCAGCATGAAGGCATTGCCTACAACGGTGGCTATGGCGCGGTGCTGTATCAGCAGCTCGGCGTTTTCCTGCATATGTTCCATGGTTCCCCCTGGGATTTTGCCGAAGCCTACGCGGATTCGCCGGTATTTAATTCCATCTTTGAAGGGGTCGAACCACTGCTCTATCAGGGGCATTTCATGGATATGACCGCCGGACGCGGCATTGCCCGTCAGGCGGTGAACGACAGGAACCGGGCTTCCGGTATCCTGGCGGCGCTGATGCCCTATGTGGGTGCAATGCCCTCGGAGTTGGAGGACCGGCTGGAGGGTATGCTGAAATACCATCTGGAACAGGTAAAAGACATCTATTTTGAGGGCGAAGGGGTCAATACGGCCAATGCGCTGGTCACCGCAAAGGAACTGCTGAAAAAGGGCGGCCCGGCTTACGACGGCATGACGCGGCACAAGAGCTATCCATCAATGGATAAGGCCGTACACGCATTGAGCGGCTATGCCTTTGCGCTCTCCATGCACTCCCAGCGCACCTTTAACCATGAGTTTATCAACGACGAGGGCAAACGCACCTGGAACATCTCGGACGGCATGACCTACCTGTATCTGGATGACGACCAGTACGGCGGCGGTTACTGGGCCACGGTGGACCCGCGGCGGCTGCCCGGCACGACCACTGAGTTTGTCATGCGTGCCGACGGCGTAGGGCAGGACAAGGCCAATCCCTTCGCGGAGGTCGGCATGACGGAGCTGGACGGCTTCGGGGTTGCGGGCATGCACCTGAAAACCCTGGGCAACGGCGACAAGAAGGACGGCACCGAGGCGAAAAAGTCCTGGTTCATGTTCGATGACGAGATTGTCGCGTTGGGGTCGGGGATTACCTCAAATACCGGCAACTACGTGGAAACCGTAGTTGAAAACCGCCGGATTGACCAGACAGCGGCGGATGTGGTGACCGTCAACGGTACTGCGCGCAACGATCTGGTTGTGAATGATGAAGGGTCGGGAACCACGGCAACCAACCGCTTTGTGCAGGTGCGCGACTACGAGATGGATGCAGGCATTACGAGCGGCAAAAATGGAAACATCGCCTGCACCTTTAGCGAACAGTCGGCAGAGAAGGTTACGATAGAAGCCAAGGTCCGATTCCGTGCCAAGAATGCCGGCGGCTATGTCAACTTCTTTTCGGTGAATGTGCAGGATGCCAACGGCAAGAACGTTGCTCAGATGTATGCCAAAAGCGGCGGCAACACGCTTGTGCACCGTCAGGTAACTGGAAGCGGGAATAAGGATACCAGTATCGGCAGCTACAGCATGACCGGCTGGACGCTGATAAAGGTCATCGCCGACAGGACGGCAAAGACCTGCACAATTACGCTCGACGGAGCTGACGCAGTTACCCTGCCATGGTCGGTTGCTGAGGCGGGCGCTCCTGCCAAAGTGGCGTTCAATTCACAGGGCACCAATAAGGTAGACGGTGACATCCTCGTGGACGATGTGAAAGTCTATGTTGAGGGCCAGGCAAGCAAACCTGTTGTCAACGAAGATTTCGAGAATTTCAACGTGAACAGTATGCCCGCCGGATGGAGCAAGCAGGAAAGCACGGGCATTACCGTGACTGTGGAAAGCGAAACGCTGAGCGAGGTGAAAGCGCCAAAGGGCGTGGAGATTAACAACGTCTCCACCGTTCATCTTTCCGGCGAGGACAACACCAATATCGGCTATTACTTCCCCGGCACCCCCACCGTGAAGGTGCTCAAGGAAGTCCGCAACGGAAACTGGAGCGATGTAGGCCCCGGCTCGGGCGCGGTGACCAATGGTTATGCAACGATTACTTTTGACCACGGCGTGAAGCCGGCGGACGCAGGCTATGCCTATGCGATCCTGCCCAACATGACGGACGCGGAAACCACCACATATTCCCAGGATCCCGATTTTGAAATCCTCTCGCAGGACAATACCGCCCATGTGGTTCGGGAAAAATCGTCGAATATCACCGGCGGTTTCTTCTGGGAGGCGAACGCCGACCCGGTTGCAGGCATCAAAGTCAGCGCGCCTGCCGCCGTTATGATGAAGGAAGAGGGCAACAGCCTGACCTTCGCCATTGCCGACCCGACGCAGCAGGCGGACAAACTGACGGTTACCTACAGGGCCGCCGTGCTGGGCAGCGGCATGACGCTGGGCGACGGCGTGAAGGTTGTCAGCCGCGCGCCGCTCACCCTTGAAATCAACACGCTGGAATCCTACGGCAAAACTTTTACGGCGACCGTTCAAAAGGATACCAGCGGAACGATTACCGTTGCGGGCGTGACGCAGCATGCCGATGTGCGGGTTGGTTCCGGCACTTCGGTGGATGATATGAAAAAATTGCTTCCGACGCAGGTTGAGGTCAGTCTCAGCGATCTCAGCAGCCAAAACGTAGCGGTTGTCTGGAATACCGCACCCTACGACGGCAGCATGGACGGCAGGTATCAGCTGGCCGGCACGCTTGTTATGCCGGTCGGGCTTGAAAATCCCGACGGCCTGACCGCTGAAATCGCGGTAATTGTAGGCAACTCGGTGCGGTTTGACTTTGAGGACGGAACGGCCGGGCAGCTGCCGGCAGGCTGGATTGCGGGCGGCAGCGGCATCACCAGCAATCCGGATACCTCATGGGCGAAGGTCGTGCAGGAGTCCGACGGCAATCAGGTGCTTGCGGTATCGGCTACGACCCCCGGAAAGGACGCGACAGCGTCTTATCGGTTGGAAGATCCGGTTCAGGGCGAGGCGCTGATCCGGTACCGGGTGAAGTATCCCGGTGGTTCGCAGCTGGCGCCCAGTGGGCTGGCGGATTCGATTGGCTTCCATCTCTATTGGGGGACCACTACCACGCCCGCAGTCAGCATGATGACGAACACCAGCCAGCAGCAGGGCCACCGTCCCGGCACATCAGCAAGCTCGACGAAGGGCATATATCCTGTGAAACTCGACCAGTGGTATACGGTGGATATCCGCCTGGATACCACGAAAAACGCCTATTCTGTTTGGATGGACGGCGAAAAAGTTGTTACAGACGCAACTTTCCGAAACAACAAGCCGTCTGAGGCAATTGGTACAATCCGCGTGGCGGCGCCCAACAATCCGGTTGGCACCATTTATGTGGATGATATCGGGGTGATCCACGGCCCCGCGCAGAAACTGACCGCCGTGGAGAGCATCCAGCCTATTTCGACCGCGTTTGCGACGCCGTTTGAGGAGCTGGCCCTGCCCGAGCGGCTGACTGTAACACTTGAAAACGGAAAAACGGTCGAGCTGGAAGTCGATTGGGATTCCGGCAGCTACAGCCCTTCGCAGGAGGGTGTGCAGAACATTACCGGGCGTTTCCGCACCGGCGGCTTGTATGACGCGAACGGCAAGGACCCGGTTTCGGTTACGGTGACTGTTCAACCGGATGCCGCTGTACGCGACATCCTGTCGGTAGGCCTGCTGGATAGCATCAGTAAGCCGGTCGGTACCGAGGAGGACGCGCTGGGGCTTCCCGCAAGCGTAGAGGTCACAGTGACCGGCGATGTGACCAAGACCATCGCGATTTCTGGGTGGACCTGCCCTGACGGCTACCAGAAGGGCCGGGAAGGCGTGTACCGTTTTGTCGGCACGCTGGCTTCTACCAGCCTGGTCACCAACACGAAGGGGCTTCAGGCTGAAGTCAATGTGCTGATCGGTATGGACGAATTCGACATGCTCCGCAGGCGCTGGTATTACCAGATTGCGGGCAGCAATGATTTCGATGAAAATGATCCGGATATCAGGCCGTATCTCGAAACGCTGGACGGCTACACCGATGACGCGCTGGGCGATTTGACCGACGCGGCAACGACAGCCACGACTTACCAGGAGTTCTATGACGCCTTTGTGCAGGATGACATGGTATTCAAGAAACAGCCCATGAAGCCTGCTTCGGGAACCGGTTACACCAAGACGCATTCCAGCCAGGTCACCATGACCTATGACCGTTTGAAGCGTCTGGCGATGGGCTACCTGACCAAGGGCACCAGGGTCTATAACGATGAAAAGACCCTGAACACCATTCTGGCTGCGATGGACTTTATGTACAACACCAATAAGTACAACGCAAATACCGCAAAGCCTGGCGGAAAGCCCAGCGATACCAATCCTTTTGGCAACTGGTATGATTGGCAGATTGGCACGCCGCTGCGCTACCTGGATCTGTTGGTGCTGATGTACGACAAGCTGACGCCCGAACAGGTGGGGAAATTTACCGGCGCGGTCAAGTTCTTTACCCCATATCCTACGCATGGCAGCCAGAACACTGGCGCAAATAAAATCTGGAAATGCTCGATAGTCGCGGAAAACGCCATCCTGATGAAGGACGGGGCATTGCTTTCCCAGGTTGCACCCGATGTGAAAACGGAACTGAAATATGTCACCTCGGGCGACGGTTATTACGCCGACGGTTCCTTTGTCCAGCACAACCATTTTGCTTATACCGGCGGGTATGGCAAGGCGCTGCTGGTAACGCTGGCGCCTGTCATCAATGTGCTGAATGGGACAAAGTATGCCCTCAAGTACGACGACGGAGCAGAGCGGGTTTTCTTTGATACGATTTTCAAGAGCTATTTCCCCGTCATTATCAATGGCGGCGTGATGGATATGGTCCGCAGCCGGGAAATTTCCCGAATCGGCGGACAGGACCATGTCAGCGGGCGGCAGGTGATCCGGGCGATCATCAGCGTGACAGACCTTCTGGAGGGCGAGCAGAAGGAGCAGGCGCTCTCGATGGTGAAATACTACATGCAGCAGGACGACCGGCACCAGATTTTCAGCGATAAGGATGTTGCGGAGTTCTTCCTGGAATATTATGTCAGCCTGGGCCACATCCTGCGCGGCAAGGAAATCCTGGAGGACAAGTCGATTAAGGCGGCAGACCCGCTGACCGGTTATTACAACTTCGCTGACATGGCGCGTGTGGTACAGCGCCAGAAGGATCACAGCTTCGGATTGTCCATGTACGGCGGAAATATCCAAACTTTTGAGGTAGTCAACGAAGAGGGCACGAACGCCTGGCATACCGCCGACGGCATGCTCTATCTGTACAATGCCGATAAGGAAAAATACGCGGATCATTTCTGGGGCGCAGTCGATCACCAGCGCCTGCCCGGTACGACCGTGAACCGCTACAACAAGGTTGGTAACAACCGCAGCTCGACTGCGAATACCAGCGGCGCGGCTTATGGCGGCGCGCGGATTCACGGGATTTACGGTGCAACAGCATTCCAGCTGAACAATGGCGTGGCTTCCAACAAGTCCTATTTCTTCTTTGACGACGAAGCGGTCCTGCTTGGTTCCGGCATTACCTCGGCCAGCGGCAATCCCGTGGAAACCATTGTGGAGAACTACAAGGCAAATCTCGACCTGAGCAACCGTGTTACTGTAGACGGTGTGCCGCAGGCCCGCACCGACAGCAGTGCCGACGATTTTAACGGCAGGCATGAGGATGTAAAGTACATCCATATGGAAGGCAATGTGGATGGCGCGGACGTCGGCTACGTATTCCCGGGCGGTGCGGATGTCACCGGCCTGCGCGAAACCCGGACGCAGAAATGGACGCTGATGAACAATTACGAGAAGTTCGTTGACGACCGAGACGTGACAAAGAGCTTCATCACGATGTATCTGGATCACGGCACGAATCCTACAGACGCGGACTATGCGTATATCATCCTGCCCGGCAAGAGCAGCGAGGAGACAGCCGCCTACAGCGCGGCTGGTGATGTGGAAATCATCGCCAACACCAAAACCGTCCAGGCCGTGCGTGAGAACAGTCTGGGTATTACGGCGGTGAACTTCTTCGCGGCGGGAAGCTGTGCGGAAGCAGGCGTTTCCTCGGACAAGCCGGCAAGCGTGCTCTTCGGCAAAAATGCCGAGGGCAACATGGTGGTTTCGGTGGCTGATGTGACCAATCAGGCGTCCGGCGTAATTACCGTGACCCTGGACCAGCCCATCGAGGGCAGGCCGTTTGGCAGCAATATTACGGTTGAAGCCGAAGCGGATAAGACCGTACTGAAGGTCGATGTAACCGGCAGCCGTGGGCAAACACGGACCGTGACCTTCGGCGCGGCTGTGCAGGATCGCGTCGTGACGGCTATAGAAACGTTGAGCGGCATTACCGTGCAGCAAGGCACGGCACAGTCCGCGCTGCCGCTGCCGCAGACCGTGACGGTTACGCTGGACGACGGCGGCACCTACAGCGTCGGAATTGGCTCCTGGGTGAGCCGTCCGGTATATAACAGCGAGGAAAACGGCATCTATATCTTTACCGGTACGCTGGAGATGCCTGATGGCATTACAAATCCGAACGGTTTGACCGCGAGGATTTCCGTAACCGTTCAGAAGCAGGGAACAACAGATCCCGATCCGGACCCCGATCCCGATCCCGATCCTGATCCCGATCCGGACCCCGATCCCGATCCTGAGCCGGACACGGATTCTGAACCATCTTCCCGTCCCACTCGTCCTTCCCGTCCTTCCTCCCCAAGTAAATCCGAAGGAAATCGGGTGACAACTGTCAAGAATCCGAACGGCACGTTTCATGCCAACATGTCCCGCGCCGAAGCGGGCGATACCGTCACCATCACCACAAAGCCAGACACGGGCTATGAGGTCGATACGGTAACTGTTACCGCGAAGGACGGCAGCTCTGTTCGAGTGACCGGGCAAAGCAGCGGAACTTACACCTTTATCATGCCGGATACGCAGGTAGAAATTGATGTGACCTTCCGGTTGGCGGCAGCTGAGTCGGCAGCCAGCTACCGCGATGTAACCGACGGGGATTGGTTCCGCAAGGCGGTCGATTATGTCACCGAGAAAGGCATAATGACCGGATATAACGGTAACTTTATGCCGAATACTGCACTGAACCGCGGTATGGTCGCACAGATTCTCTTTAATCTGAGCGGCGGGGGCCGCATCTCGGCGCAGGCGTTCCCGGATGTTTCCGCTTCCGACTGGTATGCGGACGCAGTGGCGTGGGTTTCCGCAAACGGTGTGATGAGCGGCTATGGCACCGGCCTGTTCGGCGCAAACGACTCCATTACCCGTGAGCAGCTTGCGGTGACCCTGTATCAGTACGCCGGTGTAATGGGTTATGATACAACAGCGGCGGCCGACCTGTCTGCGTTTGCGGACGGTGGAAGCGCTTCAAACTGGGCCATGTCCGCAATGCGGTGGGCGGTTGCAAGCGGCCTGCTTTCGGGCAAGAGCGGCGGCCGACTGGATCCGCAGGGGATGGCAACCCGAGCTGAGGTTGCGGCAGTTCTGATGAACTTTGTGGAACAGATGGCAAAGTAAATCTTTCTCTTTTCATGAAACAGGGGGCAGGCGATTCGTTCGCCTGCCCCCTGTTTGGCGGGGAATCGTGGAACAGATTTCTGCGAAATCTGTCAGCCGTTTTTAAAAAGGGAAACGACCTGAACAAATCTGTACAGGTCGCTTGGCGATATCTGCACACAGCCGCTTCAGCATGCTCTCACGAAAGAGCGAATCAGATTGGAGCAGAACGTGCTGAAACTGGGAACGAAATTGGGAAATCGAGCAATTTTAATTGGATTTTCGAGCTGAAACATTCGGCAAACGAAATGTTATTCCTCCCATTTTGCAAACGATTGTTGTTTATCAATTTGCTTTAATGGATTTCAATGAATTGCTGCCATTCGCTCTGGCTCTCCACTAACCGCTGCTGATACCACCTTTCGCTTGCGCTGGGAACGGCTGAAATTTTTCCTTCCTCCAAGTGAAGCTGCGCACTCTGTGGAATCAGCCAGCTGCGTCCAAATCGAACAGCCCCTTGAATTTTCCGCCCTTCACAAGCCGTGCGTATATTTTGCGGCGAAATCCTCCACAGCCGTGCCGCTTCCGGAATTGTCATATATTGCATCCTGCTTCACCCCATATTAAGGAACTGTCCGAAAATAACTTGCGCGTTTGTCTCGCATCTGTTGCCGCCATACTGCGTTGTTTTTCCTTGACAGGCGACAGCGTGCCTGCGAAAAAACGCCTTGTCTGGCAGCAACATCTGCTTCGCCAAATGCACAGTTTATTTTCTACCAGTTCCTGAGATTTCATTCCGGGCCGCCGGAAAGCCGTGCGCAGCCGTTCTTTTCCGCAGACTGCGCGTCAGCCCGGCAGCATGTCCTTTTTATCAGAACAGTCAGTCAATCTTCAAAATAAACTCCAAAATCCGGCGTGCGCAAATTTCCAGATCCGCCCGGGTAACTGCACCCAGCTCCATCGCTTTCTGCACCCGTTCCGGATAACCATTTGCCATTTTCAGATCATTCCCCGCCAGGATTTCCTTATAGTGCTCCCCACGAGTCCACCAATCCGTCATTACGATGCCGGTATACCCCCACTCTTCCCGCAGGATGCCGGTCAAAAGCTCCCGGCTTTCCGAGGCACGCCGCCCGTTGATACGGTTATAAGCGCTCATAATTGCCCAAGGCCGCGCTTCCTTTACCACAATTTCAAACGCTTTCAGGTACAGCTCCCGCAGGGCGCGCTGGGACAATCGGGAATCGCTCTGTTTGCGGTTGGTTTCCTTGTTATTGCAGGCAAAGTGCTTGACCGTGGCGGCAACGTTCTGGGACTGGATCCCTCGCACCATAGCCGCAGCTAATTTTCCCGTCAGCAACGGGTCCTCGGAATAGTATTCAAAGTTCCTGCCGCAAAGCGGGCTGCGGTGAAGGTTCACAGCCGGGGTCAGCCAGACGGAAATATTATTTTCCTTCACTTCTCCGGCTGCAGCGGCGCCCACGCGGGATACCAATTCCCCATCCCACGATGCCGCAAGAAGCGTGCAGCAGGGGAAAGCCGTTGTGCAGATGCCGCACTCCGGGGTCAGGCGCAGGCCGGCGGGGCCGTCAGCAGTCGTGATGTTGGGGACGCCGTATTCCGGCAGATTGCCAATGCCAAAGGTGTTCGATACCGAAGTATTCGGCTGCCCGCCCAGCAGATGGAGCAAATCCTCGTCGCTCAACTGGCCGAGGAACGTATCCAGCGACAGCTTCCCTTCCGCAACGTCTGACAGCGGGTGGACGCCTTCCGCGTAAGGATGATGAAGGTGGTAGCGTCCCCGCGCCCGCACGGCAGGCGCAACCGCTTCCTCACTGCCATGCGGAAGCTTGGGGAGGATTTCCTGTTCCGCTTCTGACAATGCGGCAACGGGCAGGCTCTCGTAGCTTCCATCCGCCAGAAGCCGTTTCTCAAGCCGCGCCGGGGCCAAAAATTCATGAAGCTGGCAAACCACAAGGGTTTCCGGCTGCTCATAAGCGAAGTCCAATGCCGCCGCGTCACGCACAGAATTTCCGACATAAAGCATGTAGCGGCCCTTTTCCAGCACATATGCACAGTGCGCAATTTTCCCCAGGTCGTCAAAGCTTGCCATATCGGCGGCGGGGAATGAAAGTGTGACCGTTTCGCCTTCCCCGGGCTGCAAAAGCGCGGTCTTTTGAAATGCCGCCAAGCTGCGGGAAGGCTTTTGCAGAAGGCCCTCCGGCGCTCGAAAATAGAGCTGTACGACCTCTTTCCCCGCATATGTCCCGGTATTCGTCACGCGGACGGCTACAGAAATCGTTCCATCCGCCGCTTTCGCTTCCAAGGCTTTCAGCGTAAAGCTGGTGTAGGACAAGCCAAAGCCAAACGGATAACAGACCCGCTCCGCCGCGCCGGGAAGCGTTTCAAAGTACCGGTAGCCCATGTAAATATCCTCGGTGTAGTCCACATAATCCGGCGACGCATGGAAATTGGCGGTAGAGGGATAATCCTTCAAATCCCGCGCGAGGGTGTCCGGCAGCTTGCCGCAGGGGGTATTTTTGCCGGTCAGCAGCTCCGCGACGGCGACGCCGCCCTCCATGCCGCCCTGGTAAGCCAGCAGGGCGGCAGCAATTCGATCGTCGGCATAAAACCACGAAACATCGGTCACGCAGCCTACGTTCAGCACAACTGCAACCTTGTCGAACGCGGTGCAGACCTGCTCCACCATTGCCTGCTCCCCATCGGTCAGGTAATAGTCCCCCTTCGGGAAAATCCGCTCCGCGCGTTTGGGAAGCGTCACCTCGTCCTGCCACGGATAGTCCTCATCGACGTAACCGACCTGAGAACGGTCCCAGCCCTCGCCGGAAAAGCGGCTGATAACGATAACGGCTACATCGGTTTCCCGACGCGCCGCGTCCAACAAGTTTTCCGGCAGCTCCGGCTCCGCCATCATGCCGGGGACATCCCCCGCCGCATAGCGCTCCGCGACGTAATTGCGGTAATAATCGGACAGCGGCTCGTAAACCGGCACATTCTCCAGCTTCAGCCCATCGTACACGCTGCGGGTATAGGCCACGGTCACATCGCCGCTTCCGCCGCCGCCTTTCACATAATCAAAGCTGCCCTTGCCGAACAGCGCCACGCGGCTCTCGGAAGGCAGAGGAATCAGCCCGCCGTTATTTTTCAGCAGCACCATCCCTTCCCGCGCGGCCTGCCGGGAAAGCGCGATATGGGCGGGGCAGGCGGTCACGTAACCATCCTGATGCAGCGGCAGGTTGGGCTGGCAGAGCGCCCGAATCCATTTTTTCATACAAATTAACTCCTTACAAAATGTGGCTTTCAGAAAGGAAAGCGCCGTCCATTTTGCTGGACAGCGCTTTTGAAGCTTCAAATCAGTCCTTTACACCGCCAAGCGTAACGCCATCGACAATGAATTTTGACAGGAACAGATATACGATAATAATTGGAACGATTGCAATCGTAATCATCATATAAATTTTACCCATATCAAAGGTCATGTAATCCGCGCCGCGGAGCATCGCGATCATGATCGGCAGTGTCTGCTTGTTCTTGGACGTAATGACCAGCGCCGGAACGAAGTAGTTGTTCCACGCCCCGACAAAGGTAAAGATTGCCTGCACCGCAATCGCGGGCTTCATAATCGGCAGGACAATCCGGTTGAACGTACCGAACTCGTTGGAACCGTCAATACGCGCCGCTTCTACCAATTCGAGCGGAAGGGAAGACTGCATATAGCTGTACATAAAGTAGAACACGGCAGGGGATGCGACCGACGGGATAATCAGCGGCAGAAGGGAATCGTCCATTCCCATCGTCGTAATCAAACGGAGGAAGCCCAGCGCGGTAACCTGTGTCGGCATGACGAGAATCATCATGATGAAGGTGAACGCCACCTTGTTCAGCCGGAACTGGTAAGCATACAGCCCGTAAGCCGTGAGCGCAGAGAAATAGGTCGTAATCGCCGCGCAGAAGGTGGAAACGATCAGGCTGTTGACGATGCCCTTCAGAATCGGGATCGCCGGGTCGTTGATCACGTTGTGCAGGTTCGTCAGGAAGCTGCCGCCCGGCAGGAAGGAAAAGCCCTTTTGCAGCTCCACATGGGAGCGCGTCGAGTTGATAATGAGGATGTAAAAGAAGAACAGGCACAGGAATGAGAGAAAAATCAAGACGACATGTGCAATCGCCGTAAGAATCGCATTTGACCGTTTATCCATTATGCACGCGCTCCTTTCGTTTCTTTCTTGGGTTCATCCTTTGGCGGCTTTGCTTCCTTTTCGGTGTTGATCTTAAACACGATGAAGCAGAGGATGCCGCTGATCACAAAGAGGTACATAGACAATGCGCCCGCCATGCCGTAGTTTTTGCTCTTGAGGTGGTTGTTCAGGAACATAATCAGCGTCATGGTGGTACGGTCAGGCGTCCCCTGCCCGTTGGAAAGGATTTGCGGCACATCGAACATCTGCAAACCGCCGACCAGGGAAGTGATAAAGGTATAGGTCAGCAGGGGCCGGATCTGGGGCAGGGTGATTTTGAAGAACATCTGGGCATGGGTGCAGCCATCCAGCTCCGCCGCTTCAAATACGGAGGGGTTGATGCCCATAATTGCCGCCATCAGCATGATGGTGCTGTTGCCGAACCACATCAGGAAGTTCATCAGGGCAACCAGGCCGCGCATACCGATGGTGGATTCGGTGAAGCGGATCGCATCGCCGATGATGCCGAGGTTCATCAGGATATTGTTGATCGGCCCCGCGTTTGAGAACAGCGCGAAGAACAGCATGGAGAACGCGGACGCCATGATGAGGTTCGGCAGGTAAATGACGACCTTGAAGAACTGCTTGCAGCGGATTTTAAGCCGCATATCGGTAAACCACGCCGCCAGCAGCAGCGCAATCGCCAGCTGTGGGACAAACCCCAGGATCCACATGACAAACGTGTTCCAGGCGTATTTCGGCAGGTCGGTCGAGAGCAGGGACGTATAGTTGGAAAGCCCGACCCAGTTGGGGCCGACGACCTTCAGCCCGGAGGTATAATACTCGAAAAAGCTGTTCCGGATGGTATCCACCAGCGGGATCAGTGAAAAGATGAAATAGCTCAGGAAGAATGGCAAAATGAAGATGTAGCCCCACTTTGCGTAGCTGATGCCTTTTATTTTTTTCTCCTTCTGCACAGGAGTTCCCCCTTTCGATATTTGGGCTTTGGTATACAGGGGGGGCGGGCGTTTCCCCGCCCCGTTTTCAGGACCGGATCACGGCCATTTTACGCCGCCGGTCAGCTCCGGATAGCGCTCCGCAATGGCAGTCTCGAAGTTGGATTTTGCCGTCTCAAAATCAATCACGTTGTTGAAATAGTCGCCGAATGTATTCTGGAACAGCTCGGTAAAGCCCTGGTCATAGGGGGAGATGTTGCTCAGGTCGATATTCACCGCGACCTCAGACAGGACGGCAATATGGTTCTGCCCGCCGAGCAGCGGGGAAGAGAAGCTCGGGTCCTCCGCCAGCTCTTCCATCAGCGGCTGGTCGTTGGTCATGTCGTTGTCCTCGACCGTAATGGCGCGAAGGATTTCACGATTGGTGGTCATTTGCAGCATAATGTCCCTGACATGCTCCGGGTTATCGGTGCCCTCAGCCGCAAGCAGCCAGGTGCCGCCCCAGTAGAAGGGCTGCGGGCCGGAGCAGGCTGCCCAGTCATCGTCCGCGTCGGTGCCCTCGACGTTCGGCTGGATGCACACGCCAAGGCCCCATGCCGGAAGGAAGAATCCAAAGACCTTGCTGTTTGCGCCCATATCCTGGTTCCATTCGTCAATCCACTGGCCGCCAACCTTATGGTTCAGGCCCTCGTCCGTATATTTCCGGGACTGTTCGACCCACTTCATAATGTTGGGGTCCACCACAGCAGCGTTCCCGTCCACACATGGGGCAGAAACATTGTTGGAAAACACACGGTAAGTATCCGCGCGGGAGGAAACCATGTAATAGCCCGCCGCTTTCATCTTTTCAGCGGTTGCGTCAAACTTGTCCCAGTCGGAAACCGCTTCGTTTACGGTATCCGGGTCGTCCGTGCCAAGCACCGCCTGCGCGATTGAGCGGCGGTATACGAACATGCCCGGCGTTGCCTGATAGCTCAGTCCGCGGATCTCGCCGTCCGCGCCGGTCGCCGCCTGAAGGGTGTACTTGTACTGGTTCGCGATATCCGCGTCGGTGATCCCCAGCGAAGAGATCGGGGCCGCCGCGCTGACGTCCGGGTCGGTATATTTCATGATGTAGTCGGCTTCCGCCAGGAAGAGGTCGATCTTTTCATCCGCCGAAGCACTGCTTTGCTTGATCAGGGCCTCATCCAATTTCTGCTGGTATACGCCGTCCTGGTTCGGGTTGATGATCCAGTGTACCTCTGTGCCATCCTCCAGATAGGTCACGGACAGGTCGTTCGAGGTTTTGCTGACGCTGGGATAATAGGCGTTGAACTTCCGCTGAAACTCGTTATTCCAGACGTAGATGTTGACGACCTTGCCTTCCTCCGCTGTTTCCCCGCCGGAGCCACCGCTGTCTCCGCCGCTGCAGCCGCTGAGCATCCCGGAAAGCATGGCCCCCGCTAACAAAGCGCTCAATAACTTTTTCTTCATCATCTTTGACGCCTCCTGTTTTGAATTTGTTACAGCGTTTCTGCTGTTTGTTGTCTCTTATTATAATGCAGCAGCCGGGTTATGTATACAAAATCCAACAAACAAATATCAAATCCATGCCGGGTTTTAGAGGGTGCTACAAAAAACGCTCCTGTCAACCGGATTTGAAGCTGGTTTCTATGCTTGACAAAATAGCAGATTCATGCTACATTGAAAACACAAAATCTGACATGGGGAGGGGTGCTGTTATGGGAGATTTCCAAGGCTGGAAGCCCATTGAATTTGACGAGGAGCGGGAGTCTGCCAGCCACCGTGAACCCGGGGAGGAATTTCTGTTCTACCGCGCGGTCGCGGCCGGAAATATTGATGCCGTCCAGGAAAACTGTGCACGCGGCGCTTTTGAAAGCACAGAGGGGGTAGGGCGCCTTTCCGAAAACCCGGTCACCAATATGCGGTATCATTTTGTGGTAACCGCGGCGCTGATCACCCGGTTTTGCATGGAAGGCGGGATGCCGGTCGAAGAAGCCTTTGGACTGAGCGACGCCTACATCCAGAAGATGGACCGCTGTACGCAAATGGCCGAGATCGTATTCGTCCACGACCAGATGGCGTTGGATTTCGCCGGTCGAATGCGAAGGCGCATCCGGGATGTGGCGGCTTCCAAGCAGGTTTCCGAGGCGATCGACTATATTTACGTACATATCCTGGAACGGATTACCATCAACGACCTTGCGGATGCAATCTGCATTTCTCCGTCTCATCTTTCCCGGATTTTCAAGCAGGAAACCGGCGTTGCGGTCAGCGAATATATTCGTCAGCGCAAGGTCGATATGGCGAAAAATCTGCTGCGGTTCAGCAATTTCGACCTCGCGGATATCGCGGCAACGCTGTCCTACGCTTCACAGAGCCATTTTATCCAGCAGTTCCGCAGCCAGACCGGCATGACGCCCAAAGCTTACCGGGACAAAAACTACATGAACAACTGGAATGTGAACCGGGATGGTTCGGATAACTCGTAAGGCGCGGGGACTCTGCCCCCTGCACCCCCGCTCCTGCGCGGAGAGCGCCAAAGGGACCGCGTCCCTCTGGACGCCCCACAGCCGCCTGCGGGCGGGACGAGGGCTTTGGTGCCCCGCTTCCGAAAATGCAACGTGCCCTCCCCGCCAAAAGGACGGCGGGGAGGGCGGCATACTGCGGCAAATGCGTTTTCGGTTTACATATATAGAGTGATTTCAGTGGTATCGGTCAGCAGCTCCTCCGGCACGTAATTTCCGGGGACTTCACCTCCGTTGACGGTAAGCCGTCTGCATCCGCTTTCCTTCCCATCCGGGTTCTCCACAACGATGTGCAGCTTCTTCCCCCGGAAATCCTTCCAGATTTCCAGCGTCTTCCATTCTTTGGGAATGGAGGGCGCAATTTTTATGCCTTTCAGGTCGGGGCGCATCCCAAGGATGCCCTCCACGCAGCCAACCATCACAGTGGAGGCTGTCCCTGTCAGCCAATGTACATGGGAACGCCCTGCGTGCGGGCTTGCCTTCCCTTCCGTGAACTGCCCGTAGCAGTACGGCTCGATCTTACGGATTTCGGCACGGTCGTTCTGCATAGAGGGCGCGTTTTCCCTGAAGTAGGTAAACGCCCGCTCGCCGTGTCCCAGCAGCGCTTCCGCCAGAATCAGCCAGCCCTGCGACTGGGAGAATACCCCCGCGTTTTCTTTCACGCCCGCGTTGTAAATGACCGCCAGCGCCCCGTCGAAGCTGTGCGCATGGTACGGCGGATCCATCAGGATTGCGCCATAGGGAGTATTCAAACGTTCGTACACGATGCCCATGGCCCTCTCAGCCTGTTCCGCGTCTGCAAGGCCGCTGATAACCGCCCAGCTCTGCGGGTTCAGCCACAGGCTGGCCTCCGGCGCGGTATGCTCGCCGATGGTTTCCCCATTCTCTGTAAAGCCGCGGATAAAGCGGTCGCCATCCCAGCAAAGCAAGTTCAGCTTCTCCCGGAGTACAGACTGCTCGCGCATCAGCCATGCCAGGTACCCGGCATCCTTCTGACATTTCGCAAACTCCTTGAGGATGGTAAACGCATAGTAGAACTGGAACGCGACGAAGGAGGATTCCCCGTCCGCGCCAAGCCGCAGGCAGTCGTTCCAGTCGGCGAATAGCCCGGCAGGCATCCCGTGCGGACCCATATGCCGGATGGAAAAATCAAGGGCACGTTTGAGGTGTTCATAGATAGTCGCTTCCCCATGGTTCGCAAAGGGGATTACCTCATCCAGGAATGCCATATTTCCGGTTTCCGCGATGTACTTATAGACCGTCGGGAACAGCCACAGTGCGTCGTCCGCACGATAAGCCGGGTGCCCGGTTTCCTGCACATAAGAGGCATCCTCCGGCGTGTCCTCGTGACCGGGATTGTGCGTGAATTTGACCAGCGGCAGGCCGCCGCCGTGCTCCACCTGCGCCGAAAGCATGAACCGCAGCTTTTCCGCAGCTTCTTCTGGGGCAAGGTGGATGATTCCCTGAATATCCTGTACGGTATCCCGGTAGCCGTAGCCGTTGCGCAGGCCACAGTAGATAAAGGATGCGGCGCGTGACCAGGTGAAGGTAATGAAGCTGTTATAAGCGTTCCAGGTGTTGATCATGGTATCAAATTCCGGGCACGGCGTTTTCACCTGAAAATGGGAGAGTTTTTCGTGCCAGTAACCGGCCAGCGCTTCCAGCTCCCGGCCGCAAACGGCTTCCGGCTCCCGATATGCTTCCAGCAGGGCCGCGCTTTCTGTTTCATACTTTTCGCCCAGCAGGAACGCTATGGTTTTGGTTTCCCCGGGTTCCAGCGTCAGTATAGCGGACAACGCGCCGCAGCCGTTGCCGTTGTAGTTCAGGGCGTTCCCAAGGTCGCCGCGCTCTACACCGAGCGGGTTTCCGTAGCCTCGGTATCCGCCGAGAAATTCCGCGCGGTCGCCGCAGTAGGAGGCCACCGCCGCACCCGCCAGTCCGAAGAACCGCTCGATTACGGTCTTATGATCGACCGCGCCGTCCTGCGTATCCAGATTGCCGTGGATCTGTTGCCGGATACGGTTCCCCGCAAAGAGCGTCCGGGTGATGAACTGGGAATACTGTAAATTCACCTGATCCTGCTCATAATTGCCGTTGTTGGTAAATTCCGCGTAGCCGGTCAGCGTCAGTTCACGCCGCTCCGCCGAGGTGTTTGTCACCGACAGCATCCAGACCTCATGGGAACCGCCGAGCGGCACATAATACGCCGCTTCGCTGTGGATGCCGCTGTAATCGGCGCGCATTTTGGTATACCCTGTCCCATGGCGGCATTCACCGCGATAGGCTTCCAAATCCTTCCCCACCGGCTGCCACGACGCCGACCAGTAATCCCCCGTGCGGTTGTCACGGAGATAGAGATACCGCCCCGGCTGGTCAAACTGGTTGAACACATAACGCAGAATCCGCCCGTTCGCGCCCGACCGGGCAAAGCTGTAGCCGCCTGCGTTGTTGGAAATCAGTGCGCCGTACTCCGGCGATCCAAGGTAATTCGCCCAGGGCGCAGGGGTATCCGGACGGGTGATTACATATTCCCGCGCCTGGTCGTCAAAGTATCCGTACTGCATGGTCGTTCCCTTCCTTACATCAGTTCTATCAGAATGTGGTTGTCGGTTTCCGGCAGCGCGGAGAGCGTTTCACGGTTCAGACGCACCGCGCCGTTTTCCACAGGAACCCGTGTCATGGGGTAAGGCTCCGCGTCGGTCAAATAGGCCTTTTCAATTTTATATTCGCCGAAATCCTTCCCGGTCAGGTTTGCAAAGGTTACACGGAACCGTTTCCCGGCAAAGGGAAGCTCGATTGACGCGGTCCCTGCCGTGTCAAACTGCTCCCGCACCAGCTTGGGGCAGATCGTAAGGGCGCCGTTTTCGCCCCGCACGCCGAATGCCTCCGTAATCACGGTCATCATGTACCAGCTGGCCGCGCCGGTCAGGTAATGGTACATCCCGCGTCCGTCTGCGTTGAAATATTCCGGGATACCGGGATAGATTTTGCCGGTCGGGAAATCCAACGCCGCGTCAGCCAGCGACTGCAAAGCGCGATACCCTTCGCGGACAAAGCCACGGCGGTACAGGGCGTTTGCGTACATGACCGCCATATGCGAAAATACCGCGCCGTTCTCCTTTTCCCCGTAGGCGAAGCCGAACATTCGGCCCATATCGAATTTCAGCTCCTTGAAATCCGTATTCAGCCGGTAGCCGCCAAGCGCCTTCCGGTAGAGGTAACGGTCGGCGCTCCGGGTGATGGCGGCGGTCTGCACGTCGGTCGCCGTGCCGCTCATAACAGCAAACACCTGCCCGGTCAGCATCATCCGCACGCCGTTTTCCGTGACGCCCTCCACCTGACGCTGATGGTTGTCGTAGTAGCTGTTAAACCAGCCTTCTTCCTCGGTTCCGAGCCATTCCTGTTTTCGGATATGCTCCATCAGCCAGTCCGCCCGCGCGTCAAGGCCGTCCGCCAGTTCTGCGAGCGGGACGTGCACGGTCCGTCCGCTGACATCGTGAAGGCAGCGCCGCGCATAGCGTTCCAGAACAGCCTGTTTCTGCCCGATATCCCCATAAGCGCAGGCGCGGTCGGTCATAAATTCCTGGATTTCTTCCAGCAGTTCCGCCGTTTCCTGTCTTTCTGCCAAAAGCCGCGCCAGCGCCGCCAGATCGCGCAGGTTCCCCGCATACGCACAACTAAACGCCACGCTTTCCCCGTTTTCCGCCGCCATGTCCAGCGCGTCGTTCCAGTCCGCGCCGCGCAGGCGGAGAATGTTGTGTGCGCCAACCTCATAAAACGCGGCAAGATGCTCAACAAGCAAATGCTCTAAAATCGTGCCGGTGTAAAGCGCCCCTGACGCGGTGCGCTGCTGCTTTCCATAGCTTTCGTCCCACTGCGTGTCGATTGCCGTTCCGCGCATTGCCTGCGGGTCTTTGAAATAGGGCGCGGCGGCGTTCAGGATTTCGAGGTCGCCGGTCTGGTCGATGTAAAGCTTCAGCGTCATCAGCGGCCAGACGGCGTGGTCCATCCACACACGGGCAATGCCGTTGCGGTCGGCGATGAAATTGCCCAATCCATCGCCGATAATCGTAGCGTTCGTCCCGTCCACGCGCACGCCGCCGAAGTTTGCTTTTATCATTTCCCCGACGCCGGAAGGGTCCATCAGCAGCAGGGACAGGCAGTCCTGCCAAAGGTCGCGCCAACCCCGTCCGCCGCGGCCATAGTCATGGTGCGGCAGGAACGAGCAGCCATACAGCCGCCGTAGCAGCGGCTGGAAGCTGACCCAACGCAGCAGGCGGTCATAATCCGGATTGCCGGTGTGATATCGGACGTTGACACGCTCCTGCCAATATGCTTTTGTGGCTGACAGTGCGGTCCGCACGTGTTCCCCAGTGTGATAGGCCGCGTACAGGCGGGCAATTTCCGATTCCTCCTCCGATACGCCGAGCAGCAGGATATATTCTGCCGTTTCCCCGGCTCCCAGCGCCGTTTTCGGAAATACAATGCCGCCGGCCGCTTCCCGCCCGTCGATCTCCGTCCCTGCGGGAACACCCTCTGACGCTTCATACACCGCGCGGGGATGCAGGAAGCTGCCGCCCTCTCCGATCAGTAGTTCCACGGTCGGATAAAATGCTTTGGGGGCCGTCCCGCTGCCGGATGCACCCAACACATAGTAAGTGCGGTGGTTTTCCCTGTGTCCCTTTTCGTCAAAGGACATGGTCGGTTTCACCAACACGCCGTGTTCGGTTGTCCGGATGCGATGCAGCATAGAGGTGACGTTCCGATGGTCGCGAAGATTGTCCGCGCTTCTTCCATAAATCGGGACAGCGGCAACACCGGTGATGCTTTGGGGTGCGGTATCGGTATTGGTAATCCGTATGTATAGGATTTCGGCGTTTTCCTGCACAGGGACAAAGGCGGTGATTTCCGAGCGCAGCGCATACCGCCTGGAATCCCGCTGCACCGTCTGCCACATCAGCCCCGCGGTCAGGCGGCTTTCGTCTTGCTCTGCGGTGAACCGCGAGGCTTCCTGTTCTGCCGAAACGCCGGTTGCAGACCAGCAGCCGCGCTCCGTAACGCACCAGAAATTCCGCGTCCCTCGGTTCGCGTGCAGGTTCTCCGAGCTGACTGGCTCCAGCAGAAAAGTTTCCTGATCCAGCTTGCAGTCGCCCCCAAGGTTTGGCGTGACCGCGCTTTTCAGCCCCGCTTCACTCGCCAGTGGGAAATACAGGCAGCTGTACGACTCCGGATTTTGAAGCGTAAAGGCGCCGCTGTCGTCCAAAAAATGAATTGTCTCCATCATGTTCCTCCCTTTACCGTTCGGTTCTCTGATATACTCTGACGTAGTCCACCGCAAATACGGCGTTTTCAAAGTCCGTCGTTTCGTCCGGATAGCCGACCCAATTCCCTCCGACCGCAAGATTCAGGATGATATACATAGCATGGTTGAATGGGGCTGGATACGGCGCGGCGCTTCCCGCACCCGCGGAAAACCAGTGCTTCGCTTCATGGAACAGCACGCCGTCCACGTACCAGCGGATGCGTCTCGGTTCCCATTCGACCGCGAAACGGTGATATTCCTCCGTAAAGTCGCCCTCACACAGCGTAACGGTCCCCTGGTTCTGTTCATGCGGAAGGCCATAATGCAGTGTGCCGTAATTGGTTTTTGTTTGGTTTCCCCAGATTTCCATAATGTCAATTTCACCGCATACCGGCCACTGCCCATATTGCGCCTCGTCCGTGGTCATCAGCCAGAAGGCGGGCAGGAATCCCTTGCCTTTCGGAACCTTTAGCCGGGCTTCAAACAGGCCGTATGTAAAGTCATGCTTATTCTGGGTCGAAATACGCCCGGAGGTATAGTGAATGTTTCCGTTCGGAAGGACCGTTTTCACCGGGCGAATGATTAAATTGCCGTCCTGCACGCAGACTGTGTCAGGAGAGTCAATGTATTCCTGCCATTCTTCATTGACCCATCCCGGCTCGTGAAGCTCTACGTTCCAGCGGTTTCGATCCAGTTCAGGGCCGTGAAAATTGTCCTCAAAAATCAACTGATATGCTTCATATGAGAGCCTTTTCTGCATGATCTGGCCTCCTTTTACTTTGACAGTTTGTCAAAAATCTGACACAGATAAAACGAATTCAAATATGCGCTCGCCGCAATGCCGATCATCAGCCAGAACACCGCCAGAAGCCGGAATAATCCAGGGAGGAACACTGCAAGCAGCAGCGGGAGCAGGTTCACCGTTACCAGCAGGAAAGTGACCGGCAGATTTGCAGCGGCAAGCCGCCACGCATTTGCAAGATGCCGGGGGAATGTGTTTTCATATCTCGCAAGCAGCGGGAACAGATAACTGAGCAGCGCAGTAAGGAATGCGGCTGCAATCGCAAGAAAAACAAACGCTGCCGGTGAAAAGACCAGTGTTTCCGCTGTGAGTGCATAGTGCAGCAGCGCAAGCAGCAGTACGTCCACAAAAAGCAGCGGCGCTGCCGGTACAGACAGAGAAAAATTCTCTCTCAGCGCGTGAAGGAAACAGCTGACGGGTTCGCTGTCCTCCTCCTGCATCATTTTAACGACTGCTGTGTATAGAGAAATAATGGCTGTACCAGCAGCTATCACTGTCAGGCTTAGAAATGCAGTAAGTACGTTCAGCAGCAGTAAATCGCATACTTTTGTCAAAAAACGCATGAAACGGCTGTCCGGCAGGAATGCTCCCTTCATGAAATCCCCTCCTGTCCCTATCGGTGATGTTATTGATGATATGACCCATTTTATACTAAAATAATGCCCAAATATATCAGGAGTGTGCTGGAAATGTCAAATTCCTTGCATCGAAATCCTGAATTCAAAAATGTCATATGCTCGCAGTCCTTCCGTATGTCCAGCCTCTGTATGCTGCTGAGTCCAATTCACCTTTGTCTTTAAGCCAACCTCTTTTGGGGATATCCATGTTGATTGCAGAGTTAAGTCCAAATTTGTGTGTAAAATGCATCAGGTAAATATTGGAAGCTCGAAAAGTGCGCTTGATTGGAACGAGAAATGACCAAGGTAGGGAAGTTGTCGCCAGCGGTAGCTTCCTTGATGGGGCGGCTTGTTAGCCTCCCAGCCTTGCAAAAAATGTGATTA